>NZ_JBZCNG010000009.1:0-111338 GCF_058269195.1 Arthrobacter sp. TJ-240 | reverse complement strand
TGAAACGCCGGCCCCACACACCGTTTATCGGACAGTCCCGTGCGCCCAGAACACCGGACGAATAGGCCGAGGCTTGTTCGTGTCTTGACGATCGCAGCGATGAACGGTCCTGAACGCGCTGTGGAAGTGGCTCGCTGAGTCCGGGTGAGGTTCTTCGAGGATTAGGTGGGATCGTCGCCGCGCTAATATCGTCGGTGGCCTTCTGGGCGGTGCGGGCGAGACACGCGCCTACCGGTTCCCTTTCAAAGGGGTTTGCACTCCAAATAGTTTCCCTCCGGTAGCCGACTGCTTGACGACCGAAGGGACTCCCACGTTCGTGCACGAGGCTCGTCGGTGTATTCCGGCTGAGTCCCCGCGAACGGATCCGCTGGGACATCTTCAGGGGTAACCCCAGTATGCGTCCCAATGATGAGTCGCCTCCCCGTACGCCCCATCAAGATCACATGAAGTTCCCCGGAACCGGAACCGGAACCGGCAACCGGAGTCTGAGCGTACTTTCGCCCATGACGGCAAGTCAGTAGTTAAGAAGGGGCCGGGCGCACTGCGCGCCACACGACGACACTGTCTCTCTCGTGGGCGTCCTCGAACAGCTTAATTACGCCGGGTAAATTGGTCGCAGGTCTCATCCTCATCGCATCAATGAATTTTTCTCGCTCACGAACGTCGACGGCGACCAACGCGTCGAACTGCAACTATGCATCGTGCCTTGACGTGCCGCCCGTGGTGCCACCCGGGCTGTCAAAGTCATCCATCCTCCGAAAGGGTACGAGGCAGACGCTGTACGCATCGCTTTTGCCAACGCATTGGGGGGATTTCCGAGCCGTTGCGTCGATCGCTGACCTGAATTGAGGTCTGGAAGCGACAGCGCATCAGCAGCTCGACGGCATCATCGGGAGTAGCCCTAGTTGGGTTGACCGTCGTCCCCATCAGGTGCCGCACTGGGAGATGCCCATCTTTCGGTGACACCTACCTTCAGTGAGGTTGTAGAGATGCCGGCCTCAGGTCCAGTTATCGGTCGTGGGGCGCTTCCGGGTTGTCAGGGGCTTCGTGCCGGCGTTTCTCAAGGAGTTCCTTGGTGCGTACGAGCCGCAGGAGGGTGACCAGGACCAGTCCGCCGAGCATGTTGAAGAGCAGGGTGTACCCGAACCAGGCGAGCCACTGCCCGTAGCTGATGTCGGAGCCGGAGTGGATGGCGGCGAAGATGAGCAGCGAGTCGAGGATGGAGTGGAACAGCTGGAGTCCGGCCAGGAGGAAGCCGCCGATGATGGTGGCGACGATTCGGGCAACATCGTTGTTGGTGCCTTGCTGCATGCGGCTCATGAGGGTGATGGTGCTTCCCCCGAGGACTGCGAGGGCAACGGTTTGCAGGGAGAAGGGCGCATCTACATAGTGGTGGGCACTCTCACTGACGGTGTCGGTCCACTGCGGGAAGGCCTGCATGACGATCCAGACGAAAACCCACCCACCAGCAAGGTTTGCCACCAGGGTGCCTGCCCATAGCTTTCCCAGTTGCGCGATGCTTCCCTCTTTGGCGACGACGGCGGCGACGGGCATGAGGAAGTTCTCGGTGAACAGCTCGCTGTGGGCAAGGAGGAGTGCGACCAGGCCGACGCTGAACGCGAGGCCTGCGAGCAGGTGGTTGCCGGTCTCATGCATGACGGCGAGGTAGGCCATGATGCCTAGGCCGATCTCGAATCCTCCAAAGACGCCGGTCACAAGGATGTTCCTCGTGGTGCGGTGAAGTCTCTCGGCTCCTTCTTCGATCGTTTTGTCGAAGGACTCCTTGAGTTCGTCCTCGACTGGGGCGTTCGATGCGCCCAGTTCCCGTCTGCGGTCCTCGCTCATGTCACCTTCCTGTGGCTGGGTAGAACCCGGGTGGTGAGGTTCCGGTCACCCCGTCACCAATTCTCGGGTCACCTCAGTGAAGCAGTGACCCGCGTGGTCTGCTCGCGACGGCCCGTACTTGATCTTTTCAAGACCCTCTGACGCTGATCACGCAGAAACCTGAGAATGTCAACGTAAGTGGAGACCGCTGTTGCAGTCTCATCGGGACTGTCAGATAACGGTGTGTGAGGTCCGGAATCCCGGAGGAGTGGTGGCGCGATTTTTGTATGTTTCAGCTGTCTTACAAAGCTTTAGGTTTTCATGACATGGTGGAAGCGCCGGATATCGAGGCGTGAGCGACAGTGGTCAATGGGGACCTGCAGCGGACTTTTCAACCGCACCATGTGATGGCGCATCCCACGGAACCCGGAGTTAGGAAGTAGGCTTACTAGTTGGTCCTCCGTAAGGGGGTCCTTCCCGAGTCTCAAGGAGAAGCAATAATTCGCAAGAGCGCAGCCACTGCAGCCCTGTCCTTCGCCGTCCTGATGGGCGTGGCAGCCCCTGCCACAGCCGCGGAAGAAACCGCCCCTGCTACCGAGCAGACCCAGGAAACCGACGACAGCGGTGACGCCGGCCTGTGGGGTCTTCTCGGCCTTCTCGGTCTGGCCGGTCTCCTGAAGCGAAACAAGAAGGAACACGTCGATCACGTCCGTACCGCCGGCGCGAGCCGCGTCAACGACGCGAACGGCCCCGGACACTAATTCCGATCAGCACTGAGCAGCACGAAGCAGCACTGAGCAGTTAGTTCAACGCTGACTAGTGCCATGGAGCGCTGGGCCCGTTTCGGTGCTTGGACATGACGAAGGCTCGCCGCGATGGGCGAGCCTTCGTCATAACCAGAGTCCTGCGTGGATCACCGGGAAAGCTGCCACCGCAACGGTGATCGTTGCCTGAGGCGAAGCGCCGGCGGCCCGAAGTTTTGGCGGGGTTAGAGCGCTTGGCCGAGTGGTGTCAGTCTTTGGAGACGAGTGACCGGAAGTGGGGGTGGTCATGCAAGAACTGTTGGGTCTGCAGACAGTATGGGCTGATGGCAAGGCGGCGCCGGTGTGCGTTGAGCAGGGCGCGGCGGATGAGATCAGCTGCCAGTTCGGCTTGGTAGGTGTCTTCGGTGACGAGGGTTTCCTGCAAGGTCAGGTGGCCTGCTCGTAGCGTGTAGGTGATGGTGCCGACGAGGTCACCGTCGCTGAAGAGCTCGAAGCGTGATCGCAGCGGATTGTCCCTGAACGATGTCGTCCTGCCGGCGCCGATGTGCTGGGCTACCTGTGTCTCGCGGAGTGTGAGTTCCTCGGATACGTCCTGGTAATGCGCATAGGTCTCAAAGGGTGGAGCTGTGGTGTCCAGGTCGCGATAGAGGGCATTGGACAGTGCGCGTAGCTGACGCGTCGACATGGTTGAAAGCTCTACCGGTATCGTTCGGGCAGCGTTCTGGCCGTAGCCAGGATCATCTGTGACCGTTTCGGCCGTCCCTAGTCGGCCGAGGGACCGTACTGAACGGCCGAGGACAGATCCGAAAGGGGTGGTGGACATTGCAGACACCTCACGTAACGAGTTTTCGTCAGGCATCTGTTTAGCCGTGAGAGAATCTAGACGATTCCTAGACCAGCGTGCAAATCGTCTCTTTAGCTACCAGGTGCAGCCAGCCAACCGGTCGGCTCGTCACACGGTCAGTTGGGTAACTTTTGATGGCTCTGCTCGTGGCGCGACGCGGCAGATGTGATGAGGAAGCCGGGCCGCGGAGGCCCTGGATTTTGGGGCCTGCGAGAGTAGTGCTGAGGGCGCGAAACGAGGGTGTTGAACAGGGGTGCAGAGCGGTGGGGCCCTGCACCCCTGCCGTCCTTAGTGCCGGCTGCTTGACCCAAGGACTTCTTCCAGTGAACGGGTATCCGGTCGGGGGAGTGACCGATCCTCTCCTGATGATTTATGCGGCGAAGTGTGAGATGGGACGGAACTGAAGTGTGAGATGGGCTGGAAGTATGGGATGGGGCCAGCCGGCTGAGCTTATGCCAAGACTGAAACTCAAGATCGAGACAATCGAAAGGTGGGGTGCGAAGACCATGAGTGAGGACCCAGGTGTGGCAAGGGGCATGCCATCTATCCATCATGATGGGCAGGAGCGGGCCCGGGATCTGGCGACGCAGCTCGCGGAGCTCGCCCGGTCGCTGCAGCAGGCCCCTGACGCGGATGCTGTTCTTGCCGGTTTCGTTCACGCCGCCCTGGACCTGATTCCGGGAGCGGACGAGGGGTCTGTCAGTGTCGTCCTGGGCCGGAAGAACGTCGGATCCAAGGCTCCTTCGGGGGATTTGCCCGAGCGTATTGATGCGCTGCAAATGGAGACCAATGAGGGTCCGTGCCTGGAAGCGGCCTACGAGCACAGCACCGTCCGTGTTCCTGATATGAGTGTCGAGCAGCGGTGGCCGCTTTTCGCCCAACGCGCCACAGAGGCAGGCGCGCAGGGGATGCTATCGATCCAGCTGTGGGTTGAAGGCGATGACCTCGGCGCCCTGAATCTGTACTCCCGTGAAGCCAACGCTTTCACCGATGAATCGGAGAACATTGGGTTGCTGGTTGCCTCTCACGCCGCAGTGGCCTTTGCAGGGGCGGAGAAGAACCGGCACCTCAAGGAGGCCATCGATTCACGAGACGCCATCGGCCAGGCCAAAGGTATTCTCATGGAACGGCACAAGATCACTGGGGCTGAAGCGTTCATGGTGCTGTCCCTGGCCAGCCAGCGCACCCACACCAGGGTCGTCGACGTCGCCTACGACCTCATCACCAGCGGCGAACTCCCCATCAAACCCGGACGCCGATGAACAGTCCTGCAGACAACCGTTGTAATCTGCTTTCGGTCATCTGGGTTGCGCCGATACCAGGCAACACTGCCCCCGGTATGAACAGATCCTGGGGCAGTGTTGAAGCCTAGATGGACAGCTGATCAGCAGCGTCGGTCAACAGTGCTGGCTGTATCGACGGCAAACCTGGATTTTCTGGAAGTGTGGATTCGGTACTTCGAGTGCACTGGTACAGCCGATGAGCTCGAGCTGGATGCTCATTTGGAGGGGCTCGTCTTTCTCCCTGATGACCAAGCCGACATCCTGTCATACGCCGTCAACGAGCTTATCGACCAACTACCGGCTCGCCTCCGCGCCCCCTACAGCCATGAAATGATCCCTGACGGATCCCGGTGAAAGTATGGGGAACAAGAGCGGAACAACACCGCATTCAAGGTAGACCGCTGAGCCCATAATCTGGCTGCCTGTTCGTTACGCAGCGTCAGGTGGTACCTGGTGATGACGAAAAACAGTCTCGCACCTACAGGAGGCGCCCACACGAGGCGCGGCTCGCATCACGGGTTGAGGCGGGGTGGCGTGAGCGATGGGTTCGGATCACAGTGAATCGCTGTAGGGGGCACGGGGTGGTGGAGCTACTTGAGCGATAAGTTCGTTGACGGCGTGCGAGACCAGGTCCCTGTCCAATGGGGGTAAGACGATGAGTCCATGGAGGTAGGCGTCGAGTTCGAGCTCGTCGGCGTCTCCACTGATCGAGAAGTAGTGGATCCATACCTGCTGCAGTGTGAGACTCGCGGCGTGGAGAGCGTAGAGCGTTGACTGCCGCTGGTCCTCTGCTGGCAGTTCACCTGTCACTGCGCACTGCTGGCATGGTTTCCACGGTTCGCGATGATGCGGGCTTGATCGCCGATAGTGGTTCCGTCCTGGCCAGCCATGTCGAACAGTTTTTCCATGGCTTCCTGCACTCCGATGTCGTGGCGTTCCATGAGGATGCCGCGGGCGACACCGACAGCGTCCCGTCGTACGAGTGAGGTTTTGACGTCGTTACTGATGCGTTGAGGCATGTCGCTGGCCTGCACATGCCCAAGGAGTGCGGCCGCGGAGTGGGCCAGCTTCATCAGTAGCTTCCGGTCCTCATCTGAGAAGGCATTTGGGCTGTCGGAGTAGACCTTCATCGCTCCTAACGCCGCGGGTTTCTTCAACAGGGGAACGGAGAGGCAGGACCGGATGCCGGCTTGAGCTGCGGCCGTTGTCCATGGCTGCCATCGCTTGTCGGTGTGTGTATCGGTGATGTAGACAGGGGTGCCTGTGGACCAAGCACTCAAGCATGGTCCTCCACCGAGTTGATACTGCAGATCATCGGCCGTCAGTACCCCGTCGCTGGTGGCTCCGACGCTCAAGCGTTGACCGTCAGTGTCGATGAGGCTGACACCGGCGCCGTAGGCAGCACTGATGATGTCCGCGGCGACCTCAGCGAGACTGTCGACGGCGCTATGAGCAGTCTCCTCCGTCAGCAGATGGCCATTTGTGCGACCAAAGATGGTGTAAAGCTCGGATGAGGGACGCGGTGGTGTCACCATAGGAATCTCCTGAACAGCGGCGGAATTAAGTAGTGGAAGTTGGCGATGGAAGCTGGCTTTGTCGGTGCTGCGGACTGCTCTTTGTCGTAGTTGGCCCTACTCGGTTGTTCGTCGTGTCGCTAATTCTCGAAGTGGGTATCAGGCGGATTCGGATCACACGTGCCGACAACATGTTCCGCGGTCGTGTGGAGCTTCAACTGCCTCGTATTGGAGGCCCGTTTGAGGATGGCGATGGCCTGCGCTTGTGTGCACCTGTTCTGGGCCATCACCATGCCCACTGCGAGGTTGATGACGGTCCGTGAACGCAACGCCGCTTCAAGATGAAGCTGCCTGTCCACAGCGGCGGATCGCTGAAACACGAGTCGAAGAGCCCGCGATGCCGCCCGCGCAAACGCCTGCGCTTCGTCCTCATTCTCGCCGGTGAAGACGACGCCGTTCTGTGCCTGGAACGACAAGGTCACATCGGTTGCGTCACCCACATCCAGCGGTATGACGATAAGTGCTGAATCGCGGACGAAATGAATCGGCCGACGGTCAGGACCGTCCTTCGTACACGTGAAAGGGCTGCTGGTAGTTGAACTGGAGGTCCGGCTGGTGGTCGTGACGACGTGACCGCCCTGAACATGCTCGAGGGTGAGAACACAGACCGTGTCGGTGCCCACCGAGAAGTGCTGGCTGCCTAGTGAAACGACGCCGGCACAGAACGTTGCGAGGTCCTCATCGCGGAGGACGAGATCAAGCAACCGTGCTGCAAGGTCAGCACCTAGAGTGTGCATGTGGGCGTCAGGAGTCCTGCTCCGAAGGTCAGGCTGGGAAGCTGACAGGGGTAAAAAGTAGCGGTGTGCTGGTGGGTGCACCATCGTGAGACTCCTCGGCGGCAGAGAAAATTGCCATGCCACCGGGGTCTGGGGTGCTGGTTCAACAGTGCGACATAGCAGCCCGCCCGTCAACTCGACAGACCCTGCTCAGTTTCTCCTGCTGGAGGGAATGCTCCTGCTTGACAGGGAGTAGGACGACCGCGATGAGCAAGTCCTTCTCCGAGGGGTACGGGCTATGGTTGAGTCAAGTACCTCGTGATATTCAGGAATCGTCGGCGGATTGTTGAAGGGCTGCTCGTGCATCAGTGCCCCCGCCGTAGGGCCGCAGCCAACGATCCGAGACCCATGACAAAACCCTCACCCGTACCCTCACCCGACACCCCTTCGCCGAGCGACGAGTTGTGCGCGGTCTATCTCAACGAGCTTCCCGTTAACGGGGCTGCGATCTCAATCTTTGCGGGAACAGGCAATGAAACCCGCATCACGGCGACCGATGACGTTGCTGTGGCGCTGGATGAAGCGCAGTTCACCGTCGGGGAAGGACCGCGCTGGGATGCGGTCCGCACCCGACTCCCCGTGACCGTAACCGATACAGGTGCAGCTCACCTGATATGGCCGGCACTGGGCGCAGGTCTTGCCGAAACCGGTGCGGCAGCACTGGTGGTCCTACCGCTCACGGTGGGCGCGGTCGACGTCGGCGTCATCGAGTTGCACTGTCGTAAGCCAGGGCCGCTCAGTCCAGCCCAGCTCGCGCATGCTCAGAGGTTGGCGGCCACGACGTCCTTGGCCCTCCTGCACCTGATCCTCGACCAGCAACGCCATCCAGGATTGAAGCCTTCACTCGAGGGTGAGCCATTGGAGCGCCGCGAGATACATCAGGCGACGGGTATGGTCCTCGTGCAAGCTGATGTGTCCGCCGCCGACGCTCTGTTGCTCCTTCGCGCCCACGCATTCGCTTATGGGATTCCGCTCAAGGACGCAGCGCAAGCCGTCGTCAATAGGCGTATCACGTTCACTCCTGATGAGAACTCGGGCTTCGACACATCGTGGAGCTCGCCTAATGGTACTGATCCTGATTCGGTATCGGATCACGCCGGTCATGAGGAAGACTGATGAACGTACTTCATGATCCCCGCCGCCAGGGCGCCGATACGAAGCAATCCCGAAGGGCGGCATCATGGTGACCCGGTCACGACCCGAACAGGTCAGCGCAGCATTCGTGAAGCTCGCCGATACGCTCGTCGCCGATTACGACGTCCTTGACCTCCTGCACACCCTGGTAGAGGAGTGCGTGAAACTTCTCCAGGTGGATCAGGTGGGCCTCCTCCTTGCCAGCCCTACCGGTGACCTGCAGGTCGTGGCGTCAACGAGCGAACAAGCCGAACTCGTCGAGATCCTGCAACTACAAGCAGGTGAAGGCCCCTGCATCGAGAGCTACCACTCCGGAATCGTCACGACCATCGCGGACCTCACCACCATGGATAAGTGGCCGGCCTTCCGTCGGGCCGCCCTGGATCAAGGTTTCATCTCCGTACATGTTGTACCTCTGCGTATTCACGACAGGATCATCGGTGCCATGGGCCTGTTCGGTTCCACAGCCGGGGATCTTGCCCAGGAAGACGCCATGATCGCCCAGGCCCTCGCGTCGGTGGCGACCATCAGTCTGCTGCAGGAACGCACCATCCGGGAATCCCAGATCGTCAACGAGCAACTACAGCGCGCGCTGAACAGCAGAGTCCTGATCGAGCAAGCCAAAGGCGTCATCGCCCAGACCTCCACCGTCGGAATGGACGAAGCCTTCCGCCGGCTGCGGCACCATGCCCGATCCAACCAGCACACCCTCGACGGCGCCGCACGAGACGTCATTGACCGGACAGTCGTCCTATAGGCCAGCTCCCCACTCCCACCGCGCTACCCAGGGTTCGACGAACCAGAGTCAAGGCGGGCTGACACCACATAAAGGCCGTGGTTCGTGCTCCAGAGCGAAGAGTCAGTGCTGCAGCACCTCAGGGACACCTCAGGGGATGCCTGGGGGTGGGAAGGGAGGAGCAAAAGAATCTTTCTCCTGTGAGCAGTTGCCCGTCGACCTGACGACGCTCCGGTCGGTGTCTAGACTTCTATCAGAGAGTCACCGAACCTCCTATGGGTCCGCATACTCCTCCGTTGAATCAAGATGTTCCCTGAGAAAGGGCGAGGAAATGCTGGACCGGTTCTACGCCCCTGGCACCCGCGACTGCGGGGGCCGCTGGTGACGGGACAGGATCTGCCCGGGTTGGATGAGCTGTGTTCGGCGTTGTGCGCGTCGTTCATCGAAGCGGTGCCGGTGACAGGGGCCGCCCTGTCGGCGTTCAGTGGGTCCTTGCAGGAGACCAGGCTGGGTGCCAGCGACAAACTCGCCGCCAGGCTTGATGAGCTTCAATTCGATCTTGGGGAAGGCCCGCGGTGGGAAGCTGCCCGTTCCCGGATGCCGGTCCTCCTTCCCTATGTGCGGTCGATGCCGCATGAGAAGTGGCCGGTTTTCGGCAAAGCGCTGGTGGAGACCGAGGTGCAGGCCCTCTTCGTGTTCCCCCTGGTCGTCGGTGCCATGGACATCGGGGTCGTCGAGCTCTACAGGACGACCCCGGGGGAGTTGGACGAGACCGGGCTGGTCACGGCACGCGCCCTGGCGGACGGGGCGGCGTGGGGCCTGCTGCGCCGGGTCCTCGCCCCGGACAACGGCGACAGTCCTGATGGTGGACTGTCTCCGTCGCGCCGGGAAATCCACCAGGCGACGGGCATGGTGCTCGCCCAGACCGGGGGGACGGCCAGGGACGCGCTATTGCTGCTGCGCGGGCACGCGTTCGCGAACGGGCAGACCGTGCGGGAGACCTCCGGCGAGGTACTCGACAGGCGCCTGGACTTCACGCCGCCCTCGAACCGATAAACCGGTGAAAAGAGGCCTACAGTGAGCTTCATGGAATCCACCACTCGCGCAGGCCGGGTCAGCGCCGCCTTCGTGAGGATCGCGGACACCCTCGTCGACAAGTACGACGTGCTGGATCTGCTGCACACGCTGGTGGATGAATGCGTGGACCTGCTTGATGCTACCGCTGCCGGGTTGATGCTGGCCGGTCCGGACGGTGTGCTGCAGGTCCTGGCCTCCACCAGTGAGGAAAGCCATCTGGTGGAAGTCCTGCAGCAGGAAACAGGGGCCGGGCCCTGCGTGGAGTGCTACGCTACCGGTGTTCCGGTCACCATCCGCGACATCGCGGGGACCGGAGATCGGTGGCCGGAGTTCAAGGACGCGGCCGCAGCCCAGGGTTTTCAGTCGGTGCACGCCTTCCCGATGCGCGTCCGGGGCAAAACCATCGGTGCAATGAACCTGTTCCGGACCGATACCGGTGAACTCAATGACGAGGACGTCGCGATCGGGCAGGCACTGGCGGACGTATCCACGGTCAGCATCCTGCAGGAGCGTACTATCCGCGAATCCGCCGTCGTCAACGACCAACTGCAACGAGCACTGAACAGCCGGATCCTGGTCGAGCAGGCCAAAGGCGTCATCGCTCATGTTTCGAATGTCACCACGACCGAAGCCTTCCAGCGACTGCGTGCCCACGCCCGGTCCAACCACACAAGCCTCCGCGAGACGGCTGAAGCGGTCCTGAACCGCACACTCACCCTCTAGATTCTGCGTTCGAACCATGGCGTGGCCCACACATGGGTTCGAGGGCTACTCGGACAGAGCTTGAACGTGCTCAATCCGGCGCGACGCGGACATTCACATTGTGAGGTTGGAGTTCGCCATCATCTATTGCTAGCGCTGCGGGACGCCCGTGATCTGCTCGATTACAGCTCACCACGGGGCCTACCTCATGGCTGAGCACCACTGCACCAGCGAAGAGGCCTTCCTCCGGCTGCAGAAAATGTCCAACGACACCCATGTGAAGCTCACGCACGTCGCGACCGCCATCGTCTACCAGATAAGCGCACCGCGAAGCGGTGGATAGGCAACACGACTCTCCCTCAGGGCGTCAAGCTATTTCGTACCCCTTGGCTGACTCAACCAATGTCAGATCACGTACAACAGACGAGGGTTCACGCGTCATGACCGAAGATGATCTCCGTAGGATCGCCGTTGCCACAGCAGGTAAGGAAGCCGCTGCTATCTAGGTCGTAGGACAATGGCGCCACAGATGCAGCATCGCGTTCGGAGCTGATTGGACTGAACTAGTCAGTAGGCGGGGGAGGAGCGAAGCTGGGCGTCGAGGCCTTCGAGCAGGATGGTAATGCCCTGGTCGAGTTCGGCTTTGCCGTCGTAGCTGAGTAGGAGTGCCGCCAGATCGCGCAGGTGAGGGAAGTCCTTTTTAGAAAGTCGGTGAAGTCCCATGCGCAGTCCAACCTCGTCCTCATCGGGGTTGACCACGAACTCTTCAAGTTCGTTGAGAAGGTGACCCAGGAGGTATCCGTAGTAAGCGCGGTAGGCATGTAGTGCCCCGGCGGGATCGAAACCGGCCGTTCGAAGGATGGTGAGGATGCTTTCGAGCGGTCGCAGCGCGCCGAGGGGGCGCAGCCCAAGGGGGGTCGACAGGGGGCGCGTGACCAGCAGCGGCACGAGGTTGGGATGCTGCAGGGTCAACTCACGGAATCGGTGTGCTGCCAGACGGAGTTGGTCCTGCCAGGCGTTAGTTGTCGCATCGGGTGCAGGAATCATCCATTGATCCAGCAGCAGCTCGGTCAGCCCGTCCAAAAGGGCGTCCCGGTTGGCCGCGTACCTGTAGAGAGCCATCGGATCCTTACCGAGCCTCGCACCGAGGCGTCGCATTGACAGGGCGTCGAGCCCGTCCTCATCCACGAGATCGAGGGCGGACTGCAGGACCACCTCCCGATTCAGGGAACCCCGCGTGCTTCCCCGTCGTGTCGTAGCCGCTGCTTGGCCCACCACCTCGCCGGACAGGGCATTACTGGGTCGATCGTTCCGGTCCTTGGCGATCCTGAACACCACTCTCGGTCGGGCGCTTGTAAGCCTGCTTGCCATTCTTACCCCTACACCGTAGAGTCTACAGCGTAGAGCAGTTGTGGAGTACACCGCGACCTTCCCGCTCACACTTATGAAGTCGCCCGGTTCGGGCCTTCACCGCCGAATCTCGGCCCCACATTTTTCAGGAGAAAACCTTGGCTAACAGCAACGCCCACAGTGACCACAACGACCACACCGACGCCGGCAACCGGGTTGAGACTCGCCGCTCCACCGAGACGAAGGCCTCGACGAAGACCACCGAGTTCTTCGCCTATATCGCCATGGTCATCGCGACCGTCGTGACCGCGCTGGTTGTCGGTGACGGCGACGGCGAGGACGGCATCGACATGTTCAACGCTCACCAGGGCATGGAACTGATCACGTTCCTCACCATCGGTTACATGGTGGCCCGTGGCCTGGCGAAGTCCGGCAGCCGCGAGTACTACAACGTCTAGCACCCCCTCGTATCCCCGTACTGAAGCCTCACCCGCTTCGGTACGGGGATGACTTGTACCCGGGGAAATCTAGCCGCCCCAAGCCCGTTCAATCAGCACCCATACCGGTACTCCCCGGCAGTCCCCAGCAGTCCCGACAGCACCAAGGACACTCATGAGCGATCTCGCCACCCCTGCCGTCCCAGTTTCAGATCTTGCTGCGGTCCCTGCTGCTTCGGGGCAGGCAAAGGCACCGACCCCGCGCACCGTCCGCACCTCCAAGCCGAACGACGTCGTCGCCTCCTACTCCGTGCTGCTGAAGCAGGTGCGCAAGGAAGGCCTGCTGAACCGCCGCCGGCGCTTCTACGTCTCGGTCTTCGCTTTCCTGACCCTCGCCATGGGCGCGGCGTGGACGGGGTTCGCGCTCCTCGGGGACACCTGGTTCCAGCTCCTCATCGCCGCCGTGCTCGGCGTCGTGCTCACGCAGGTCGCGTTCCTCGCCCACGAGGCCTCCCACCGCCAGATCTTCAGGACCCGCGGGGCCAACGACTGGTCCGGACGAATCCTCGCCGCCGGCGTCGTCGGCATCAGCTACGCGTGGTGGATGGATAAGCACACGCGCCACCACAACGACCCCAACACCCGCGGCAAGGACCCGGACATCGAGGTGGACACCATCTCGTTCCTCGAGGAGGACGCCGCGAAGGCCAAGGGCATCCAGGCCTGGATCACCCGCCGCCAGGGCTACCTCTTCTTCCCGCTGCTCACCATGGAGGGCATCAACCTGCACGCCCGCTCCATCAGCACACTCTTCGCCCGCCGCACCATCAAGGGCCGGTGGGTCGAACTCGCACTCCTCGGCGCCCGGTTCGGTGCCTACCTCGGCGTCCTCTTCTGGTTCCTCCCCGTCGGCATGGCCTTCGCCTTTCTGGGCGTCCAGCTCGCCGTCTTCGGCGTGTACATGGGTGCGAGCTTCGCGCCCAACCACAAGGGCATGCCGGTGGTGCCGAAGGACAGCACGCTGGATTTCTTCCAGAAGCAGGTGCTCACCTCACGCAACATCCGCGGCGGATCCTTCGTCAACAACGCGTACGGTGGACTGAACTTCCAGATCGAGCACCACCTCTTCCCTGACATGCCGCGCCCGCACCTGCGCCGCGCCGCCGTCATCGTCAAGGAACACTGCGAACGCCTGCGCGTGCCCTACACCGAGGTGGGCGTCGCGGCGTCGTACGGCGCCGTGGTGTCCTACCTCAACCGCGTGGGACTCGCCGCCCGCGACCCGTTCGACTGCCCCATGGTCAACCGCTTCCGCTGGCCCTGAACCCCTCAGGCACCCCGAATCCTGAATCTCGCACCTCGAACCGTAAGAGTCCATGACTGATACCCAGACCCCGCAAACCCGAGCGAAGACGACGACGACAGTGTTCGAGGTTGATCGCGCACCCGAGCAGCTGTCCTGCCGGGTGCATTTGTCCCGCCGGGCGGCGGAGCCCGGACGTGTCCGGCCCCTGTTCGTGATGGTGCATGGAATCGGGATGTCCCACCGCTACTACGACAAGCTGCAGCGACAGCTCATCGACCATGGTGACACCCTCATCCTGGACCTGCCCGGCTTCGGCGGCACACCCCGGCCGGGGCACCGGATGAGTGTCCACGACTACGCGGCGGTGATTTCCCAGGCCCTGGACGGGGAAGAAGCCAGCGGGTGTGTCGTCATCGGACACTCGATGGGCGCCCAGTTCGTGACCGAGTTGGCCATCAGCAGACCCGACCTCGTGTCCCAGCTCGTGCTGATTGGCCCTGTCACCGACGTCGAGCACCGCTCCCCGATGAAACACACGCTCATGCTCGCCGCCGACTCCCTGATGGAGCTGCCCGTCACGAATCTGATGGTCGGTACCGCCTACGCCCAGTGCGGGATTCCCTGGTATCTGCAGGAACTGCCCGTCATGCTCGGTTACCGCCTTGATAACCGGCTGCCCCTGGTGAGCTGCCCTGTCCTGGTCATCCGAGGCACCCGCGACATCATCTCCGGCCACGACTGGTGCGAGAAACTCAGCTGCAACGCCCGGAACGGGGACCTCGTGGAAATACCGGGACAGCCTCATGCCGCCCACCGCGGAGGCGCAGGAGAAATCACCGCAGCAATCCTCGCCGCGGTGGAAAAACACACGAACGAGCACTCCAACGAGCACACCACCAAGCAGGCGAAGGAGCAGGAAAACGATCAGGCAGGTGACCTGCCGCGACCGGCAGAACCGCTGCGGGGGAAGCGGGTGCCTGCCCACTTCACCCGATCCTTCAGGTCCTACCCTCCTGATCCGAAAGCGCATCCCGAGGTGCTCGAGCTGAGGAGCATCACCGTGGGGGACCGGCAATGCCGGTCCTACTTCATCGCCCAGGGCACGAGCACCGGCCGCACCAGCCGGATCGGCCGCCCTGCCCGTACCGACGGTATTGGTCAGGTCGATCGGGTCGACCTCCAGGACGGAGCACCGGCGCCAGTGTTCGTGCTCATTCACGGGATCGGCATGTCCCACCGGTACTTCCGCCGCCTCGGCGCGGTCCTGTCCGCCTACGGCGACGTGCACCTCATCGACCTTCCCGGCTACGGGTGGACGGGACGACCGGAGCGGGCATCCAGCCATGAAGCCACAGCGGACCTGATCGGGAAACTCCTCGATGAAGCCGCCGCACCGTCCTGCGTCGTGGTCGGTCACTCCATGGGAGTGCAAAGCGCCACCGAACTGGCCATCGAACGCCCGGACCTGGTGTCCCACCTGGTCCTCATCGGTGCTGCCGTCGACGTCGATCACCGCACCACCCGCCAGCAGGCCCTCAGGCTCGGCGTGAACTCGATCCTTGAGAAACCGTTGCTGAGCATGGTCCAGTCCTTCGACGTCCTGCGGTGCGGGCCGCGCTGGTACCTGGCACAGCTGAAACTCGCGATGAGCTACCCGCTCGAAGACCGGCTACCCCTGGCCGGACAGCCCGTGCTCGTCCTTCGCGGTTCACGCGACGTCGTCGCCGGCGCCGCGTGGTCCGACAGGCTCGCCCGCACCGCGCAGCACGGAGAAACAGACACTATTGAGGGGGCACCCCATGCCGCCCACCACAGTGCCGCTGGCGCCGTAGCAACCGCCATCACCCGGTTCCTCAGCCGCCGGTAGCCTGATCGCACCCCGCCCAGTGGCTGTGGTCGGCTTCCACGACGCCGCGGCATGTACGAAGAAAACCCTCTCACCGAAAAGAGCAGCCATGGACATGACATCAACGGACTGGCCCCGCAGGTTCGACGCGATCACGATCATCTTCAACCCCAACAGCACCGGCGACGCCCCGACCCTCGCTCAGGAACTCCACGACGAGCTTGCTCCCCGGCTACCTGGAACCGATGTCCGGCTGACCCCAACCGAGCACGCCGGCCACGCCATCGACCTCGCCCGCGAGGCCGCATCGGCGGGTAACGCCCTGGTCGTGTCGGTCAGCGGTGACGGCGGGTACAACGAGGTGGTCAACGGTGTCATGGCCAGTGGCCGGGACGACGTCGTGAGTGCGGTCCTGGCGGCCGGGAACGCGAACGACCACAGTCGCGTCACGGGACGCAAGCCCTTGGGCGAGGCGATCGTCGAGGGCCATGTGCGCAGGATCGACCTGCTCCGCATCAGCATCGGTGGAACGGCCGCAGTGCCCGCTGCGGACCCCGTGTACGCGCACTCCTACATCGGATTCGGCCTGACACCGATCATGGCGATCGACCTTGAGAAGGGCAGCAAGGGTGCGATGAAGGAGATGTTCTCGGTGGTGAGGACCTTCCGCAAGTTCAAGCCCTTCGAGATCCGGCAAAGTGACGGCAAGCGTAGGAAGTTCGACAGCCTCGTGTTCGCGAACATCTCCCAGATGGCGAAGTACGCGACCCTCAGCGAGGCCGACGACCACCCCGCCGATGGGAAGTTCGAGGTCATCACCTTCCCGCACATGGCCAAGTGGAGGATCCTCCTGACCGCCCTGCGTGCCTCCACGAAGGGCCTGGGCGACCAGCCCAGCTACAGCCAGTACCGCTTCTCGACCCTGAAGCCTCTCCCTTACCAGATCGACGGCGAGGTCAAGGACGTCGCCGTTGGAACGGACATCACGATCGACAGCATCCACCGCGCCCTGGCAATCCTCGGCTGATGCCTGCCTGACTATCGTTTGTGCATCAACACGCTCAAGAACATATTGCAGTGGGACGCTCGTTCGTCGTACGACAGATGAGTACCGCTACATTGCGGGCGTGGGGCACCTTCTGGGTTACGCGCGGATATCGACGACTGAACAGGATGCTTCGCTGAGGGTCGACGCGCTGAATGCTGCCGGCGGCACCTAGGCTCTCACCATGCTCGACCGGTCCCAGAAGGGCCGGCACGTCCATGTCTCGACCTTCCGGTGGCGCGGTGTCGGCCGCGCCCAGTTCCGCGCCTAGTCCGTCGAGCTGCGCACAGCCCTCCTCGAACACGGATGGAATGAGGCGATCATCCGGCCGCTGCTCACCGGCGTCGACCCCGCAACGCCGACCCTTTTCTGATGCAGCAGGTCCCAGTATCTTCCGTTCCTATGACGGTCGGGATGTACAGGCCGCCGTTGAGGAGCGGCAATGAAGTCCCTCAACGGCCGGGGTTGGTAGCCTCAGACAATAAGCCAGCTAGGTTATGGGCGCGGGAACTGGTCGGTAGGCCTTACAACGACAATCCAACGGCTTGGGCAGGATTGTCGATACGAAGGTTCACGTCATGAGTTCACAAGCGCATGTCCAGCAGTTCAGAGAGGTCCTGTCAGAGACCGGACTGTCATTGGAAGGCGTGTGGGTTAGCTACTACGCCCTGGGCGGGGCGGTGTCACGCTTCGAGCTTGAGGCCTACCTGGGTGGGTTGCTGGTGCTCGATGACCTTGAATGCGACATCCTGGCGGAGGCGACGAACGAGCTCCTCGCTGACAGTGGGGCGAAGGCTCGGGTAAGCCCATGTTCGGATGACTCGTCAGCGGAGTCAGCGGAGTCGGCGCGGTCCCGGTACGAGCTCGGCGCTGCCGCCGCGTTCCTGTTCACGCCTCAGGAGCAGGAACAGGAACGCCTGCACGCGGTGACCCGCTCCAGTCTGCTGGACACCGAGCGTGAGGAACGATTCGATGCGATCACCCAGGAAGCCAGGGACTACTTCAAAGTGAGCTCCTCGATCGTCGCTCTGATCGATGACCGGCGGCAGTTCCTGAAGTCCGTCATCGGACCGGTGCAACAGAACATGCCGCGGGAAATCTCGTTCTGCAATGCGACGATCCGCAACGCCGGCCCGTTGATCGTGCGGGACGCCCTCGAGGACGACCGGTTCAAGGAAAACCCTCTAGTCGTGGGGGAGCCCTACATACGCTTCTACGCCGGCTATCCGCTGCGTGGGCCCGGTGGGTGGACGATCGGGACGCTGTGCGTGATTGACCAGCAGCCGCGGGAGTACTCGGTCAGCGACGACGCGCGACTGCGTGCCCTGGCCCGTCGCGCTGAGGATCAAATCAATGGTCCCCGCCTCTTCGCCGATGAGGACGCAGATCCAACCGGGCCGCGTGAGTAGGAGTAAAAGCCGAAGGGGGACCTGGTCGGGTAGAGGGTCGGCTAGGACGTGAAGTGGGTGGTCGGGGTGCCGCCGCTTGCTTGAATGACGATGTCTTCCGCTAGGTGCCGCAGCTTGACGTTGCGGGCGTTCGAGGCGCGTTTAAGGATGGCGGACGCCTTTTCCTGGGTGCATCGGTTCTGGGCGATGATGATGCCGATCGCCATGTCGATGCTGGTCCGTGATTCCATGGCCGAGCGCATATGTTCTGCCAGGTCCTGGTACTGGGTTAGTCGTAGCCGCAGTTCTATGGAGGTGCCGGCTTGTTCGGCGAACACCGACGCGACGCGTTGCCGGTGCGGGGAGAAAAACGCGACCGGTCGGGCGTAGAAATTCAGTGCGGCCGAGCTCCCTGCGCCGATCATCAGGGGAACGCTGAGGATCGAGGCGAATCCCCGTGACGCTGGGAGGCCGAAGAACGGCGGATGTGTCGGATCGCCGGTGTTGTCGGCGACCTGCAGTTCGAATGCGCTGAGAGCCTGCGGAGCGGGACCCTCGCCTCGAGCATGCTGGGCCGCGAGGACCTCATACATTTCCGTGATGACCGGTGATGCGCTGCAGAAAAGCGGCTGCCCGTCCGTGCGCCGGAGCATCAGCCCGCAGGCGGTCTGCTCCTCGTCGCTGAAGAGCTTCGCGCCGACGAGAGTGAGTTGCTCGAGGAAGACACTGATGCTGTCCTCGCTGGGCATTGCGTCCTGGACGTCGATCACCGGTGATGGGTCATAGTCTGCATACCTCGAAGCGTACGCACACTCAGCGCCCCGCCACACCACTCTTCGGCTGCGAGTAGCCCGCGCACAGGTGGGTGACCAATACCAACGGTGGCCGGTCAACGATCCGCTTGAGCACCATGGGTGGCGTGCGTTCTGGCTATCGGAGCAAGGCTGCGGCCACGGCCCAACCATTGCTGATGATATGAACAGTGATTATGGCGGTGAGGTTGCGGTATCGCCACCACATCACACCCACGAATAATCCGAATGACCCCTGAACGACGATGACGCGGGCTAGGTCCAGAAGCGGAGCGCCGGTTCCGTGGGAGCCCAGGTGCATGAGCGCGAAGGCAAAAGAAGTTACCACGATCCCCGGCCAGGCACCCAGAAGGGCCTCCAGACGTGTTTGTAGCCAGCGGCGGTAGAAAAGTTCCTCACCCACGCCCGCGGTGATGGCCGTCGCGATCGCCGCCGTGAGGATGAAAGCCATATCGAAACCCGCCGGGTCGAAGACCGGATTCCAAGGGGCGACCTGGGACAACAACGTCCACACCACGATCACGATGGCCGGGGCCCACCAGCGTGACGAATCTCTACGCCACGTGATGCTCACGCTCCCCCGCACAACGAGCAGCAGAATCGCCGGCACGATCATGAACAGGACCAGCTTGCCCAGAACATAAGCCTCACCCATCAGAGGTACGGCCACCGTTGCCAGCGGAAACAGGACAGCCAAGACGACGAGACCGGTTGTCGTCACGCGAAAGGGCTTTGAAGAACTGACCGCGACGGGCAGGGGTGGTGAGGAAGAACCAGGAAGGAGGAGGGTAAGGGCGATCCCTACGGCAACAGGTGTCAATGTCACCCAGTACGGCACCGCCTGCGCGCTCGGATCACTGGAGATCTCCGTACCTGACGGTGACGTGACGATGAGTGATGTGAGGCTCAGCAGCCATAGAACAGCTCCACCAATGACGATTTCCGATGCCGTAGCGCGTCCGGTACTCCCCCAAGTTTTCATGCGACCGACTGTAGAGCCTCCCAAAACCTCGCCCCTACCCTGCGGAGCCATGAAAACACCCCACCACGTCGAAGCCTCCAAGCACGCTAAAGGATCGCTCACCGCTCGAAAGGAGTCGCGACTATCGAGGTCGACGACGGAGCCAAGCTATGCCAGCAGCCGCTGCTAGAACGCTGAGGACAAGAGCTGGAATGTGATTAGCCCGACGCTGGGATGGTTCTGCTAGCTGACTGTTGGCGAAGGCCTCGACGAGCTGATCAAGTTCGTTCAAGCAGCCGCGAGCCGCCGCGTCATCTTCAGGTTCCCACTTCCACTCCCGGTACTCTGCGGTTCCATAAATGCAGACGTCTTCATCGAGAGCGTCGTAAAAAACTTCCATGAACCTGCCTGGCTCTGCTCGCCTAGCGATCCTGGTACTCCAGCCATTGACCGTGTCGTACCCCGCTACCCATCCTGTGTACGCATGTTCTGCCGTAACAGCGGCCTCGTTACGCAAAACAGCAAGATCAAGCATGTGACGCAGTTCGACGACGAATGCGGGCTCAGGAGGCTCCGTCAGCTCGTGCCTATTACGTGAGGAGGTTGCCATAATCGCCATCGTCCCATAGGGGATCCCTTACCGGGGAGCACATCGTCCGGCCAGGGATCACTGACCGTTGAGTGCTGTCTGTGAACTGGTCAGCTGGAAGTGCTTTTAGTGATCGCCTCGGTAGGCCTCGATCTCAGGTCCTTCGACATACCCACGATCCTAGAAGCCGTTGCCTACGCCCGAAAGCTCACTAACAGCCTCCTACCTCCCACAGCCTTCCTGTTGAGGGGTGGGTGCATCGCACGGATCCCGGCCAGCTCGAAAGCCTGGCCTTGGGGAACGGAGGCCAGATGGGCACACGTGGATTTAGTAGTAGCCGAATCGTCGGCGTACTGAACGGCCCGTGGCCCGAAGTGGCTTCTGAATGTTGGCTCTAGCCCTTGAGGTCGAAGTCCAGGTCCAGACACTCCGGGCCGATCAGTTCCCGCCAGGCCGAAGCCACCCGCGCGCTCGGTAGCGCCGTGGCGATTGGCATCCGGTCCACGGCGACGAGTTGCGCCAGGTCCAGCCCCGTAAGCGCGGCGATGTCACGGATGGGGACCTGGAAGGTACGGAACGGGCCCAGTGGGGGAGGGTCCCCGTCAGCTACTTCGCCTATTGCTCCCGGCCGTGGCACGTCCGGTAGGTCTTTGAGCTGCGGTGTCTGATCAACGACGTAGCCCGTCGCAGCCAGGGCTCCGGTTTCGAGGAAGACGGCGATCTTGAAGAAGCGCAGCGGGATCTCTACGCCCCGGTACACAGGATCGACATCGCTGAAGATGGGACCGGTGAACACGATCAGGCGCCGGCCATGATCGGCGGCGTTTTCCAGCAGGTAGGTTTCCAGACCCAGCCACAGCTCGAGGCCTTGGTTGAACTTCCCGGCCTGCGGGGCAGCGTTGGTGTAGTGGAAGGTGTCCTCATTGGCTTGCTGTGCCTCGGCCCGGGTGTCTCCCCACACTGCTGATGCCCGGCGGACGAGGTGTCCGCGGTCGATGTCGTTGCGCGCGTAGACCTGCTCCCCCGTCTGCTGGTCCTCAGGTAGCCGTGGATCCAACCGCCAGTCGATGCCGGACCGGTCCAGATCCATGAGCTTCGCCCCGTCGATACCGAGCGCTGTGACAGCAGCCAGACGCTTATCCGGGCGCATCAGCACCGAGAAGTGCGTGTACGGCAGCAGGACCGTCTCGGTGTCGTCGAGGGTCGGGATGGGTACATGCCGGCCCAGGAACTGCTCGTCGAAGCCCTCCCGGTCGGTCAGATCCTCGACACGGGTGGTACGCAGTTCAGGCAGCAGCTCATCCATGACCGGAAACTACCAGCGGCGCATGACACTCAGGTGAACACGCGCAGCCCTTGCACTGGTCCTCCCCGGGTGGTTCTTGCCGAAGCCCAGACTGGTTCAGCCGCGCTCAGAACGTACTTAGTGCCAGTAGTGTGCTCGTATTCGGCCCCGTGCCTGGGTATTGCGGAGCATCTCGGCGCTCTCAAGACCGTGGGGGTTGGTCGTCGACCATTTGGGCTGGGGTGGTTCGCCCGGGTGGTCGATACCCAGCCAGCGCAGGGCGTCGGCGCGCGCTGAGAAGTATTGGGCGCGCGTGGAGCGGATGATGAAGTGCGCCAGGACACGATCCATGGGGCCCGAGCCCAGGACGGCGACGGGTGCGGGGTGCCGATACTGGATGAGTCGCTGCCGACCCTCCAAGCTCACGCCGCGCAGGGTTCCCATATGGATAAGGACAGGCTTTTCGCGCCACCCCGGTGTAGCGGCCAGATCATTACGGAAGGCGAGCAGATCCGCGCCAGTGACGTCGCTTTCATTGCCGACCCAAACCTCGATCCATTGCCTGTGGTCCTCGATGGTGTGAGCGTGCACGTCGCTTTGTGGTTCTTCTGGCGTACCTGAAGGTTTCCCGGGCACTGTGGTTTCAGTGGTCATGAGGACGGGTGTGCCGTAATCCACTGCTGCGCCTCGAGGTGCGCGATTCTTCGGTACAGGGTGGCCCGTGACATGCCCAAATCCCGGGCAACATGTGACGCCGGTTGGCCCTGTTCGATGAGCCGGCGGGCGTTGGCGATCTGGCTGTCACTGAATACCGGCCGCCGCCCGCCGAGATCCATGCCGGCGCTCCGGCGTTTGGTGTTGGAGTCGTTGACGCGTTCGCGTTTGATCTCAAGTTCCATCTGGGCGAGGGCTGCCATGACGGTGAAGACCATCGATCCCATCGGCGTGCCGGTGTCGACGTTCCCCCCGCCAAGATTCAGCACCCGCAGGTTCACGTGGCGTAGTCGGAGCTCCTCGGCCAGGGCGAGCATGTTCGCAGTAGACCGGCCGAGCCGGTCGAGGGTCGTGACGATCAGGGTGTCGCCGTCCTGCAATGCACCAAGAGCTTTGTCGAACTGTGGGCGCCGGGCGTGAGCGCCGCTGACCCCGGAATCGATATAGAGGTCATCGCGGCGGACGCCGGCAGCGAGGAGGTCAGCGATCTGCCGGTCCGTGTCCTGGACGCGCGTCGACACCCTTGCGTACCCGATCAGCTTGCCCACACCACTCCTCCATGCCGGTATCTCCCGCAGAAGTGTCTTGCAACCAACGCTTCTGTCAGGATTTCCTGCCCCAGCTTATGAGACAGGGTATCAAGACATCGAAGGAGCAGTAACGGCGGGGGAGTGATGGTGTCTCGTCCTAGTGTCTTGCTACCCATGGGTTACGAGACGCAAGCCGTGGGTAGTTGTCCTACCACGCTCGTCTCGACGCCCTCGGGCTTTTGTGTCCTACCTACACATGCGTCAATAGCGTGCATGGGGATAGAGCACTTTTCTGGTGAAAACCGGAGGGTTCGCATCTCTGCTCAACTTCGTCCGCTCATGTCATGGCCCTGCAACCTATGTTGCTTCTTCAGATCTCTCAAAGTGCTATGGCACAGCTTGAGATCAGAGGGAAGGGGTGGCTCGGTGTCATGGTCAGCATCATTAAGAATTGTAACTATCTGTTGCCACCGTCCTGGTTCATTTGGTTGAACGGCGTACGCGATAGCCATCGGTCGGAGGTCGCGAAGGTTCTTGCCGTCATAGTCGGCGATTTGAGCTGAGGCATCGCCGCTTTGGCGGCGCCCCGCTACTATTACCATTTTGGCAAGGCGCTCAGTCGCAATCCTCAGGCTGTTTCCTGCTGCTCGGCGGTTCTCTCGCATAGGCGAATGCATCTGCGCGGAGGCTTCCAGTAAGAGGTTCTCGAAGTCGTCCCCTGTGCGGACGAGTTGACTGCCCTCGCGAGGCTCCAGAAGGGTAACCTCGAATTTATCCACTCCAGTGTGTTGGTGAATGGAATGCAAGTTACGTGCGAGCTCCGCATCGTGTGTAGCTATGATGACCTGCTGCCCGCTCTGTAGGAGGCCTTCCACGACGCTGCCTGCGAATGTGCCCCGATGCTCACGGTCGCTCCCAGGGACTGGGTCGTCCAGAAGGATAAAGGGAGCGCCAAGCATCTGGCACCGGGCAAGAAACGCCGCAAGCCCCAAGGCATTGATCTGGCTTGTACTGAGGACCGCGAGTGCGTTGCGGACGATCCCAGGGGCCGTATCATCCGGGGAGAGAGCAGCCGTGACGTCCAAAAACTTGTTTCCCGCCCCTCTGCGAGTAATTTGATCAAACTCGGTGAGTTCACCGGGGCGCATGGAGCTCCACCATTTACTGATTTCATCCCCCATCATGAGAAGGCGCTTGTCCAGAGCGGTCCGGGCCGCTTCATCTATAAGCTTCTTTGCCTTCTTTAGTCTCGCGGTCGCTACGTTGAACCGCGTCTGAGCGGCTAGGGCCGCTTCAACGCTAGGAACGTTATCGGCGAGGTACAACAGAATGCTCCAGCCGAAGGTGTTGCTTCCTTCTTCGAGTTTGGGTTTGACTATGTCAATCAGCAGGCGCTCGTCAGCGCAGTAGTCAATTTGGCTTTTAATTTGAGCGCCGGTGAGATCGTCCAAGACCTTGATGGCGTTCACTGCATCTGCTGCATCGACGCTGCTAATCGGCTGCATATCCCTGGCAAGACGTTTGAGTTCAGTAATTAGGGTGATTGTTTCCTGCGCTTTGGAGGAAATCGCTTGAGCGCTGGTAGACAGGTGGTCGATCTGGTTCAAGACGAGGTCATACATGTCAATAGACACGCCTAGGCGATGCGCGACTGTCCTGTAGGACGCTCTCTCCTCGATATCCCATTGCGCTGCAGAGGGAACGCTTCCTTGTGCAGAAACCTTAATTGCGGACAGCTGACGGAGAGTTTCACTCAACTTTGCCTCTAATTGCTTTGCGGTATCCCCGACGCCTTTACGCGATAGAATTTCTTTCCGAATGGCATCAACGCGAGGTGCGGTAAGCGACCAGGAAGTCGCGCAGAGCGGGCAATGAATTGGCTCGTTGTCAGAAATGTGAGTGATAGAAGGGATTCTAAGGGCAGCTTCGAGCAGAGGTACAAGGGCCGCCGTCTCTTTGTTAACTGCTTCCAAAGCAGCCTGGTAACCACCCAATAACATTGCGGCTTGGCTTGCGACGCTCTCGTCCCCATCTACTCGGTTTGAAGGATCGCGCTCAATTACCAGGGCATAAAATCCCGTGGGGGTCGAGCATACCAAAGCCTCCAGCGGAAAGACGGCGGATTGGCGGGTTTGTAACTCGGTGCCAACACGTGAAATGGACTCACTGAAGGTACTGTTGCCTTGCTCCTCAGGAGGAGCAATTAGATCCAGAGCAGAATGGATGGCCTCCTCAATCTTTGCGCGAGTACCGCCGCGCAACAGTGGGCGCAGTGCTTTGCTGAGTAGGGGAGTATCGCTTAGCGAGGTTACTTCTTTGATGATTCTGGGAGGCGGGGTAGCCTCTCGCTCAGTGATCAGCGCGGCAACCCCGCTTCTCACTTTGTCGAGGTCTGCGACATCCAGTACAGCCTTGAAGTAGTCACTTCTGTCTCCTGGCTTCGCGGACACGGCATAGCGAAGCGAATGCTCAAGCAAGACCGGAGCTGCAAGTGGCGGGTTTGATAGCGCGATACCAGCCTCGGTCACGCTATGAATGGGTCTTCCGTCCAGAGTTAGAACACTCGTGCAGTCCTCGGCGTTCCGGAAGTCACAAAGTAGCTCACGCCGCAGAATTCGAAGCTTTGTGCATTCTTCGGTGGGAGCCATTCCGAGCTCCACATATACCGTCTCGTCGGGATCAAGGTGAGCATTACGTAGAGAATTCTCAAACTCGCTAGGGCTTCCACCCGTTAGAAGCCGCCTCGACGTTGTACCGGTGAACAGAAATTCGACAGCTTCGACAAGGCTTGTCTTGCCCTGACTGTTGTGCCCGTGAATCACGGTCAAAGGCATCGTGAAATCCAAGCGCTGTGCGGTAGGTCCGTAGGCACGAAATCCACGTACTTCTATATAAGCCGCCTTCATTCCGTCTCGTCCCCCGGAGCTTCATTTGAACCCCAACCGTTAACTAACTGCCGAAGTGCTACACCCGCAGCTTCCGGAGTGTCCGTATCGAAGGCAGAACTGACAAGGGCAGCATCAGAGGCTGGCTCGAGTAGGGAAATAAGCTCATGGAGATTTGGAACGAGTTTGGTCACCTCACGAGCTTACTTAACCTCTCATGCGATCGGATGATGAACACGCCCGTGGTCGTGGCCACTCAAGCTCATACTGATTTGTTGGAAAGTTCTGGCCGCTTTAGGCCCGCTGCCCGGCAGTGGGTCTGTTGAGCGGGCGTCAGCATCCCCACTATGCTTCACAAACGAACGTTTCTGCTACATCCTTGTTTGCTGCAGCCCAACCAGCGCCAAGGGCTCGATTCATGTAGCGCTAGTCAGTGCCACAATCTATGTTTCACTTCTGTCCGCTAAGAACGGGTTCCGCTACAAGCGGCAGCTCACCCACAGGTGGACGGCTTTGAGCTCCACCCTTCGGGCTCCACCCGCCCATAGGTGGATGACCAACACCACGGCCACGGCTGATTTCAACCCTCGTGGATCTATTGCCACTATTAGCCCTAAGCCGGACCAGCTCCTGCTGTGCGTGACCATGCTGGTACGAGGCTGTGCGCGCCCACCTCCCGCTCGAGGTTAGCTATCTCGTGTCGGTGACGTGGTGGGTGTGTGCAGGCGGGCGCTCGGGTTCCTGCTGTCCAGGTGTGTGCGGGACAAGCAGCGGAGCGTAGGGGGCTTGTGCCGTGCACATGTGGTCAGGAGGCGCACCAACCGTTCCACCCCAGTCTGCCAGCTCCGACCCATTGAGCACCCGTGAGTTTTGCTACGTCCTACCTTGGTCAGGAGTGTGGCACGAGCCATGTGCGGAAGTCTTGCTGGTGTTCTGCGGAGTCGAGACGGGTTCTGCTGCTCGTCCGAGGTGTTGCGCTGGGTACACCCCAACGCCACAGCGCAGATGGGCTTAGATCGCGTTGCTCTGGGGTCCTTTCAAGCATTTCGCAACAGAACCGTGCGAGGGCTTAGACATCACGCAACGATGTCCTGACGATGGCGCCTCCCGGCGAGGATCCAGTGCTGGCCACGGTTGTGACTCGCAGCGATAATTGGCGGTTCGTTCGCACGCAAGACAATTTGGTCCCTGTCTCCGAACAAAGTTGGTTTCGATGCATATCAGGCTGTTTGACGCTCGACGATTCTTGGTCCGCTGTTGTCGGGGAAAAGCTTGGGCGCGGGATCGGCGGTGTCCGAATTTTGGATGCGAGCGAGGATCGCGTCGATGAGTGGTTGCCGTTCGAACGCGACTGTTGTGAGCGGGGGGATCGCGAGTGGTGCCAGGGGAATGTCGTCGGCGCCGATGACTGCGATTTCTCGAGGTATGGCGAGCCTTAGTTGGGCTGCGCCCGCGAGGATGGCGAACGCGTGGTCGTCGTTGTAGGCGCAGATCGCGGTGATGTCCGGATGTGTGTCTCGAAGGTCGACGAGCACCTTGCTCGCTGTGGCGACGGTGAGGTCAAGACGGACGACGACGGGTTCGGGCATGCCGGCGCGTGCGCAGACCTCTTTCATTCCTGCGAGACGGTCATCAGCGTATGCGCTCAGCTCCGGGTCTAGGGGAGCGGCGTAAGCGAGGGCGGTGTGGCCTCGGTGGAGCAGGTGCTCGGCTTGGAGCGCCCCCAGAGCTTGATTCAGGCGAGTGGGGCTGAGATCGACGGGGATCACGCCGTCGTCCTTCATCAGGGTGACATCGTCTTGGGTGATACCCAGGCTGACGACCGCGACCGGCCTGAGGTCACGCCAGAGTGTTTGCAGCGTGGTGCCACTGGTGGCGCGTCTGATGACGACATCCAGACCGAAGGGCCTGAGCGCGACGGTCAGCTCATTGACCAGGGTGTATGCGAGAGTGCCGAGGGACGTCTCGGCCGGAACGACGAAGACCACGAGGTCGCTTCGCCCGCTCTGGAGCATCTGCGCAGCCTTGTGTGGAAGGTACCCGAGCTCGTCCGCGGCGGCGCGAACCCGTGCTGTGGTGCTCTCGGTGATACCTCGACGGCTCATCTGGTCATTGAGGACAAAGCTCACCGTTGTACGGGATACGCCGGCGCGTCGGGCGACATCCGCCGCCGTGGGGCGCGTTGATCCTGGTTGACCCACCCGGGCTGTCTGGTTCTCGATCACGCCGATCCTCCTCTGCTCGCCAATCCGCCCCAGCATCGCGGTCAGTCTTGACGACTCTACCTAACTGGCCCTAGTATCTCACTCAACACGCGTTAGTGACGCATATTTCAGTCACTTCAACGAAAAGGGCCAATGTCCCTCGCCCCCGCGGTTGCTCCCCTGATCCTCGCGGCCAGTACGCAGCCGTACACGGTTCTGTATCTTGTCGCCGCGGGACTCGCGATCTTCAGCGCCCTATTCGTGATCCCCATCAAGCGTTCCCGCTGACCACGTCGTCGTTGTCCGCGCATCAGAGAGGCTCTACCGTGACCGATATTTCTTTCGGATCCGAGGATCTGACCCGACTCATCAGCACCCTTCCCCTCGAGCGGAAGGTGCGGATCCTGACCGGCCAGGACTTCTGGACGACCTACGCGGACGAGTCGATCGGGTTGCGGTCGATGGTGTTCTCCGACGGGCCGGCGGGAGTACGAGGGGAGCTGTGGGACGAGCGGTCCCCGTCCCTCAGCTTTCCCTCGGGGACGGCGATGTCCTCGTCCTGGGACGAGGACATCGCCCGTCGCTACGGCCGGGTCCTGGCCGCGGAAGCCCGACGGAAGGGTGTGGACATCGTCCTTGGACCCACCGTGAACCTGCATCGTTCACCGCTGGGTGGGCGTAGTTTCGAAGCGTTCAGCGAGGACCCTCTCCTGACCGCGCAGATGGCGGCCGCGTACGTCGTGGGTATGCAGGAGAGCGGTGTCGCGGCGTGCCTGAAGCACTACGTCGCCAACGAGTACGAGACCGACCGCTTCACCGCCGACAGCATTGTCGAGGAGCAGGTTCTCTACGAGCTGTACTTGGCGGCGTTCGAAGCGGCAATCACGGAGGCGCACGCCTGGAGCGTGATGTCCTCCTACAACCAGATCAACGGCACCACCGCCAGCGAATCGCCGCTGCTCACCACCCCGCTGAAGACCGACTGGGGCTTTGACGGGGTGGTCGTCAGCGACTGGACGGGCGTCCGCTCTCTCGACTCCGCCGCCTCCGGTCAGGACGTAGTGATGCCCGGCCCGGTCGGCCCCTGGGGTGACGCTCTCGTGGGCGCTGTTCGTGCCGGAAACATCGATGAAGCTGTGATTGACGACAAGGTCCGTCGGATCCTGTTGCTCGCGGCTCGCGTCGGAGCCCTCGACGGGTACGAGCGTGCGACGTTGGCTGCCGCTGAGGTGGAGGATGGTGCCGCGTTCTCCCGCGTCGCAGCAGCGGCTGGCTCAGTGCTGCTCGCCAACGACGGCGTCCTTCCTCTTGCTGCCGCCGACCTGAAGCGCGTCGCGGTCATCGGGCACGGCGCCTCACACCCCCGGATTCAGGGCGGCGGATCCGCAACGGTCCTGCCCGAGCATGTGGCCGCGCCCCTCAAGGCGTTGCGCGACGCGTTGCCCTCGACCGAGATCACGACCGCGATGGGCGCGGTCGTGCAGGTGGGAATCGCGCCCATCCCCTTGGAGGAGATCACCCTCACGGGAACCGGTGAGGCCGGAGCTCTCGTCCGCTTTTCGGATGACGACGACGTGGAGCTCTTCCGTGAACACCGACTCGCGACCACGCTGTTCTACTTCGGCGGAGACGCTCCCATCGGCACCGCTCGGACTATCGAGATCAGCTTCCAGTGGACCCCGCAGCTTACTGCCGAGGTGAATTTCGGCTTCAGCGCCGTGGGTTTGGGGCGCATCTTCATCGACGGAGACTTGCGACGCGAAGCCTCAGGCGTCGCCGACGGGATGGACCTCGGCGCAGCGCTGCTCGCACCTCCTGCCGTCAGCACAGCGGTGCAGGTGAGTGCTGGGGAGGCGATTGATGTCCGCGTCGAGTTCGACCTCGCATCACGCTCGCTTATGCCGGGCTTGGAGACCATTTTCGGGATCACCGTCGGCATGGAGGCGGACAACTCCCGCCCCGACGAGCTGATCGCCGAGGCCGTCGAGACAGCCCAGGCAGCCGACGTCGCGATCGTCATTGTCGGGACGAACGCGCAGATCGAGTCGGAAGGATTCGACCGCTCGAACCTGCAACTCCCAGGACGGCAGGATGACCTCGTCCGCTCCGTCATCGCCACCGGCACACCCACTGTCGTAATCGTCAACGCTGGTGCTCCCGTCCTCCTGCCCTGGCGCGAGGACGCCGCAGCGATCCTGCTCACCTACTTCGGTGGGCAGGAGATGGCCGGCGCCCTCACCGACATGCTCCTGGGCACCACGGAACCCGGTGGACGCCTGCCTACCACGTGGCCCTCGAGCGAGGACCCCGCCCACATTCCCTCCGTGACTCCGGTCGACGGAAGAGTCGTCTACGACGAAGGCCTCAACATCGGGTACCGCGGATGGCTCGCTTCCGGTGACCTCCCTGCCTATCCCTTCGGCCACGGCCTCGGTTATACGAGCTGGGACTTGAGCGATCTGACCGTGTCCCCCACGGGTGACCGGCATGTGGAAGTCACCGTCTCCAACACGGGAGGTCGCAGCGGGAAGCAGGTCGTTCAGGTCTACCTCTCGCGTCCCATCACCGACTACATCCGGCCTGTTCGCTGGCTCGCTGGCTTCACCAGCGTCCACCTCGCACCCGGGGAGACCGCCACCGTGAGGATCCCTCTCCCCGATCGGGCCCTCCGGACCTGGAACGACGGAACGTGGGTCCTGGAGCCCGGCGAGTACGAGGTGAGCGTCGGCACCAGCAGCGTTGAGCTGCCGTTGAGGGCATCGCTCCGTATCCCTTGAGCGGACATCATGCGGAGGAAGCAGAACACCTTCCCGGATACCCGTGTCCCGACATCCCCTCACATACAGAAAAGATCGACGATGATCCTTCCCCCTGTTTCGACTTCGTCCTACCGGTGGTCATCCCACGTATCCGAAGAACCGGGTCGCCTCGTCTCCTCTGAGGTTTTCACCGCCCCGTGGCTCCCGGCTTCAGCACAGGCATGGCGCATCCTCTACACCACGACGGCTGGACCGGAGCGTGCCGCGATCGCGTCCGCGCTTGTCGTCGTTCCGAAAGCCGCCCGAGGACCCCTTGACGTCATCACCTGGGCGCACGGATCGACCGGTATCAGCCGGGACTCCGCACCGACCCTGTTGAAGAAAGGAGTCGAAAGTGGTGCGCTGTTCATCCTCGACACGATCATCGACGCAGGATGGGCTCTCGTCGCCACCGACTACCCAGGCTTGGGAACAGACGGCCCGCACCCCTGGCTCATCGGTGAACCTTCCGGACGCGCGGTCCTCGACTGCGTGCGTGCGGCAGGGGAGCTCTCCGCGCTGACCCTCCGTCATACCATTATCTGGGGTCACTCCCAAGGTGGGCATGCAGCACTCTGGGCCGGCGGTCTGGCCGCCGACTATGCCCCGGATCTGCCACTTCGCGGTGTCGCGGCCCTCGCTCCCGTCGCCGATGTTCCCGGAGTCGTCGCGGACTTCGACAAGGTCGCGTTCGGGGCGATCTTTGCCGCGTACGCCATCTCGTCCTACAGCACCACCTATCCCGAGATCTCATTCGCCGAATACGTTCACCCCCGAGCTGGACGGCTGCTGCGCCAGCTCGCCAAACGTCCGCTCAGCCATCCACTGACCTTGGCCGGCGGCCTCGCGGTGACAGTGCTGCGCGCGAAAGTGTGGCGAAAACTACCCACCGCGGGGCCGTTCGGCCGCCGACTCGAGGAGAACACCCCGTCCAGTGCGCTGACCGTTCCCCTGTTCATCGCCCAAGGCACCCGCGACGAAATCATCCCCACCGCGGGCCAGGACGACTACGTCGCCCGACTCACACGCGCCGGCCAGCAAGTCGACTACCGACGTTACGACGGGCTGAAGCACGTGAACCTCGTACAGCCCGGATCGAGCTTGATCGATGATCTCCTGCATTGGACCCGGGAGCGGCTCCTCACCTCGGGCTGACGCACTCCCTGTGATGTCGTTCGAGCCGCGAAAAGCAGTGACGGTCACACGTCATCAGTGGTTGTTACGGTTTATTGGAGACGCCACCGTCGGCCTACAGGCCTGGGCCGATGGTGAAGCTGGCAGCGTCCGAGTGCAGGAACGCGGCGGCCTCGGCGATCTCCTCTGAGCTGTCAGACCGGGCCACTAGTGCTTGTCCGACACGGTCTGATCCCCTCGCCGCTCGAGATCCTCGACAGCCCACGCCGATCGGAACGTGCAAATCACGGCTGCGAGAGCCAGTGGCTGGTCCAGCATGGGTGCGTGCCCCGCTTCGGGAAGTTCGACGTAGTGGCCGCCCCCTTGAATGACTACATCCCGCACCTCTGCGCGCATGAGTCCATTTTTCGCGCGCACGTATGCATAAGGCATGGTGAGGCTCTCAGGGATCGCAAAATACGGTGCAGAATCGAAAACTCGTTGATCGAACTTCCAGGTCCATCCATCCTCGACTTCACGCAGCGACAGGCGCGCGATGTGGTGGGTGATGCGAGGATCCGATGCCTGAATCGGCACCGGTCGAAATCTGGCTAGGCCCGCTTCTAGGGTTCGGTAGATCCGGGGGCGTGCGGGGGAGCGGATCTCGTCTGAGCCAATCACGAGGTCTGCAGCGATAGGAGAATCGACCGCAATCACTGCTGCTAGATCTTGATTTGCCTGAGTGGCTAGATGTGTAGCGACGAGTCCGCCAAGACTGTGCCCTACCAAGGTAACGGGACCGATCGCGGTCTCCTTGGACACTGCCAACACTTCACGGCCCCAGGTGGCAAGGTCGTAGGAATGGCGCCAGTCGCTGGTGCCATGACCGGACAGATCGAGCGCGACTACACGAGTTCGGGCCGCGAGCAGTGGGGCTACCGAATCCCACCAATGGGAGTGCGCAGCTCCGCCATGTACCAACATCACCGTCGACGAAGCCGCAGGGGTGTCCCATACGCGATAGGCAATCTGAGCGCCGGCCACTTCTACGGCATCTGCGTCGGCAGTGGCGGTCAATGTGCGGTCGAGCCAGTCGTGCGCTTGGAGGCCATCCACTGTTGCTGCCTGGTGCTTCATGCTGAACCGTTCTGTGCAGGTGCCATCATTGGACGAAATGGCGTACGGAGTCGCCGCTTGAACTCGTCGGATGGGGCGGCGCCGACCGGCCCGTTCCAGACCAAACGTTGTTGAAACGATAGAGCATGAGCGCCTGATAAGTGAATTTTCGGTAACACGAGTCAGCTGAAAGGATGCATTGATGACAATCGCACAGGCCTCGCCGCGAACGCGGCCCCGCAATCGTCGTGCAATGATCCTTGCGGCCGCGGCTGATCTGTTCGCAGAGTCGGGATACCACAATGTGAGCACGGAAGATGTCGCCCGTGCCGTCAACATCGGCGCAAGCGCGCTCTACCGCCACGTGCCCAATAAGAGCGGCCTGCTCGAAGCCGCCTTAGTCGCCGAGTTCGAGAGTGTTTCGCACGAGCTGGACCGGGCAGGTTCGCCCGATTTGGACGCTGCCATCACGGTGCTTGCGGGCGCTTTCTCCCGCCGACGGCAAATGGGTGTGCTGTGGAGTCGGGAGATGCGACACCTCGAGGAGGATGCTCGCCGCCGTGCCCGCGCTCCGTTCTTCCACGTCTACGGTGAACTGCACAAACTCCTGCAACTCGAGGGCAAACCCGCAGAAGCCGAATTGACGACAATCGCGGTCATCGCCGTGCTGACCAGCCAGTCCTACCATCGCGCATCCCTCACGCCCGAGCGGGCCTCCGCTCTTCTGGCGCGGCTTGCCCGCGCGGTCGTAGCCGTCCCGCTCATCGCGGCAACCGGGGAGGATCCCGACGTATCGCATGACGGGGTGGTGTCGGCCACTCGATCGCAGGTAATCATGACCGCTGCGACGCACTTGTTCAGCATGCGCGGCTACCAGTCCGTCACGATGCAGGACATCGGTGATGCGGTGGGAGTGACGAGTGCGAGCTTGTACAAGCACTTCTCGACGAAAGGGGACTTGCTGACGGCAATCATGACTCGCGCCACCAAAGCGCTCCACGTTGGTCTGGAACACTCGCTAGCGGAAGCCGGCGACGCTCACGGGGCGCTGAGCGCTACCGTCGCCAACTACGTCGATTTCGCAATCCACCACAGCGACCTACTTGCGGTGCTCGTAACAGAGTTGTTCAACATCCCGGAACCTGATCGCCGTGGGCTACGACGCGACCAGGGTGTTTATGTCGGGGAGTGGATCGCACTCCTGGCAACCGCCAGACCAGAGCTTGATCGCGTCGAGGTCGCGTTCCGGGTTCATGCCGCTCTCACGATCATCAATGATTCCGCGCGCACCTCACGCCTTCGCCGTCACCCCGGCTTCTCGACGAACGTCCTGCGCCTAGCCGAGAGCGCCCTCTGGTCATAACGACCCTGTTCTGTGAGGTCTCCAAAGGGCCCCCACCCCTGCTGCGGGGCCATGACTCGTAGGCAAACTATCGAAAGAATCCTGTGCTATGCCTGAGCACACAGGATGCACCCCTCGACAGTGGTGCCCAGGTGCCTATGGATTGCTGCACCAGATCCTGGGTAGCTCAACTCAACCTGCCAGCCATGAACCAGTCGCGCGCCTGAGGAACATCCACGAGCTTGTTGACTTCCCGCAGCTCGACGGGAATACTCGCTAAGTGAATACGGAGTAACCCTTCAGGCTTGATTTTGCAGCCACACAGCACGGAGTTCATCAATGACGATCAACTTGCCGGCCAGCCTCTTCGCAGGAGCCGATTCATCACACCGGGCATCGAGCGATTCACTTCATGGCTCGGGCGGGGACATGGGGATTGGTACCTCTAACTCCTGGCGTGTTCGCCGCAGCCCCTCCCTTGAGGCAGTCATGACGGACTCAGTGATACGACGCCGCTCACCAGGCCCCGCCTGACCCAACAACACCTCAACCCGCCCGAGACGCAAGAAGGCGTCCCCATATTGAGGCAACACCAGGAACGAGGAGATGACTATGGCTACGAAAGTCGCTGTCGCTGGCGTGGGAATGATTCCCTTCATGAAGCCCGGAAAGAGTGAGGCGTTTGACGTCATGGGCGCAGAGGCGATCCGTCGGGCCCTGACGGATGCCGGCATCCCTTACGAGGATGTCCAGCAGGCATACGCGGGTTGGGTATTCGGCGATTCTGCATCAGGTCAGCGGGCCCTCTACAACGTCGGCATGTCCGGCGTCCCGGTGTTCAACGTGAACAACAACTGCTCGACCGGATCTTCCGCGCTCTTTCTGGCCCGACAGGCCGTCGAGAACGGTGTTGTCGACGTAGCTTTGGCGTTCGGATTCGAACAGATGGTTCCCGGCGCAATCAACACCGCGATGTACGGTGATCGTCCGAGTCCGCTCTCGCATTTCGAGGAGATCCGGGATCAGGTGAACGGCATACCCGACGCGGGAGTGCCTAACGCCGCGACGTTCTTCGGCGCGGCCGGTCAGCAGTACATCGAGGAGACCGGGATCGACCCCGCGATCTTCGCGCACATCACCGTGAAGTCACGCAAGCACGCGGCGAATAATCCCTACGCGGTGTTCCGCCAACCGATTTCCGTCGAGGAAGTCCTTGCCTCGCCGCACATCTACGGTCCTTTGACCAGATACCAGTGCTGCCCGCCTACTTCTGGAGCTGCTGCGGCCGTCCTCGTGTCCACCGAGTACGCCAGGAAGCACGGCTTGCGTTCGGATGTCATCATCGCCGGTCAGTCGATGACGACGGATTATGCGAGCTCGTTCGAGGGAGACATGAAGCGCCTGGTCGGTTATGACATGACGGTGGAGGCCTCGCGTTCGGTGTACGAGCAGTCCGGCATCGGACCCGAGGACCTCCGCGTCGTCGAGCTCCACGACTGCTTCACCACGAACGAAGTTCTCACATATGAGGCGCTCGGTCTCACGCGGGCGGGCACTGCGGACAGTTTCATCATGAACGGTGATAACACCTACGGCGGGAAGGTTGTCACCAACCCCTCAGGCGGGCTCATCTCCAAAGGCCACCCACTGGGTGCCACCGGGTTGGCGCAGTGCGCGGAACTGGTCTGGCAACTGCGTGGCGAAGCCCGGGACCGGCAGGTGGAGGGAACCTTGAACGCCGCTCTCCAGCACAACCTGGGCCTCGGAGGCGCGTGCGTCGTCACGATGTACCAGAAGGTGGGAAGTTGAGTTGAAGCTCGACCGCTCTCTCATTGGCGTTACCCGCCCTGGCGGCAGGCTGCTCATCGACCGCAGCCGCCTACGCCTGTTCGCGAAAGCGATCGGTCAGACAGACCCTGTCTTCGTCGACGTCGATGCCGCGCGAAGGGCCGGCCACCCCGATCTCCCAGTGCCGCCCACTTTCTTCCTTGGAGTTGAGCTTGAAGTCCCTGTGCCACTGGATTTCCTCGCCGAGATGGACGTTGACCTTCGATCCGTACTCCACGGGGGACAGTCGTTCCACTACCACGGAACTGCGCATGCCGGCGATGAATTGTCCTCCTCGTGTGTGATCACCGACATGTTCGAGAAGAGTGGCGGTGCCTTAACCTTCCTGATCACCGAGTCACCCATCGTCAATCAGGACGGCGTCACGATCGCCACACTGGGTAACACCATCATCATCCGTTCGATGGCAGGAGCCATTGCATGAGCGCTCTCGAGGTCGGACACACGCTGGACCCGATCGTGATCGACCCGATCACCCGAACTACTCTCGCCTTGTTTGCCGGCGGCTCTGGTGACCATAACCCCATCCATATCGATCTGGATGTCGCCCAGTCCGCTGGCCTGGACGATGTGTTCGCGCACGGAATGTTATCGATGGCCTATTTGGGCCGGCTCATCACGGACAACTTCCCGATCGAAAGTATCCGATCGTACTCAGTGCGGTTCGTCGCTATCACTCCAGTTCTCGGGCAGCCCACGTGTACCGGTCGGGTGACCGATATCCAGGAGAACGACGGTGAGAGGCAGGCGGCCTTGGAGCTCGTCGTCACCCTGTCCGACGGCACGAAAACTCTCGTCGGCGATGCCGTCGTGGCTATTTGATCTCGCACAGGAAGTAGGAGATATGGGAAAGCTTGAAGGAAAGTCCGCAGTTGTCACCGGAGCCGGACGAGGGATCGGTCGATCGGTGGCACTCAAACTCGCGGCCGAGGGCGCGCGGGTCGTCGTGAACGACCTTGACTCCGAACCTGCCGAATCCGTTGTGGCCGAGATCGTCGCGGCCGGAGGAGAGGCGATTGCCTTCGCTGGCAGCGTCACCGAGGACGGGTTCGCGGATGGTTTTATTGGCGCAGCTGTTGAGAACTTCGGCGGCGTCGACATCATCATCAACAACGCGGGCTACACCTGGGACAACGTCATCCAGAAAATGTCGGACGAGCAGTGGAACGCCATCCTCAATGTGCATCTGAAGGCACCCTTCGACATTCTCCGCGCAGCTCAGCCCGTGATCAGCGCCGCAGCCAAAGCCGAAAAGCTTGAGGGGCGCGTGGTCCATCGTAAGGTCGTCAACATCTCCTCCATAGCAGGCGTCTTCGGCAACGTCGGCCAGGCGAATTACGCCGCCGCGAAAGCCGGTGTCATCGGCCTCACCAAGGCAATGGCAAAGGAATGGGGGCGGTACAACGTCAACGTCAACTGCGTTGCGTTCGGCATCATCGAAACTCGGCTCACCCAGGCTTCCGCTGACGAAAACGCGACGATCAGCGTCGAGGGACGGGAACTGAAGGTGGGCGTCAACCCGGCATTCCTGGACACCCTGAAGCGGAACATCCCCCTGGGCAGGGCAGGAACCCCGGATGAGGCCGCAGGATCCGTCGTCATGCTCACCTATCCCGAGGCCGATTACGTGAGCGGCCAGCTCCTCATCACCGGAGGCGGTTTTGAGGGGTAGCAACCGAGGTCACTTCGCGAGAGGACAATTAAATGCTCACCATAGGTAATTCGCTCCGCATGACGGCACGCCGGGTGCCCAACGACCCGGCGCTCGTGTTCGGGGACCGCACGCACACGTATGCCGAGCTGGACGCTGCTGTCGACCGGACGGCAGCTGTGCTGAAGGGCTTGGGCGTGAGCCGCGGTGACCGCGTCGCCCTCATCGCCACGAACTCCGACCGATTCCTTATCGCGTTCTATGCCGCCCAGCGGATCGCGGCGATCCTCGTACCCATCAACCCGGCAGCAGCGCCACCCGAGATGACCTATATGTTGGAGGACTCCGGCGCGCGAGTGCTCGTGTTCGATCCGGCTGTGGATGTGACCATACGAGCAGTGGAGGACCGCGGTCTGCCGTCCACCGTGGAGCACGTCTATGCGCTGGGCCCCTCCGATCGTCACCCCGACCTGATGGCATCGGCTGATGCGCAGCCAGCGACGGACGTGGTGGATGCAGCAACTGAGGACGATGACGCGCTCATCATGTACACCTCCGGGACCACAGGACGCCCCAAAGGTGTGCTGCTGGATCATCGACGAAGCATGCGAGTGGCTGTCGCCGCGGTAGCGGTCATGGGGCAACGAGCCGGGGATCGCATGCTGCATGTGGCACCGCTCTATCACGCGGCTGCGCTGGGCGTCATGCTGATCCCGGGGACCCTTTTAGGCGTGAAGCACGTCGTGCACCCGGGCTTCAACCCGGCGAAGGCGCTCGAGGCCATGGAGTCGGAGAGAATCACGATGTTCTTCGGCCCACCGACGATGTACCAGATGATGCTCAGAGTCCCCGGCGTCGAAACCCGTGACCTGTCGGCATGGCGGACCGGCCTGTATGGGGCGGCGCCGATGCCACCTCACCTTCTCAAGGCGATGTTCGAAGCGTTCCCTCAGACAGGATTCGTCAACATTGCAGGGCAGACCGAAGCGGGCCCCAGCGGTATCTACCTGTCGAGCGAGCAGGCGAAAGAGCGCCCGGACGCCAGTGGCCGGCAGCCTCTCCTGTTTACTGAGGTACGCATCGTTGACGCTGAGGACAAAGAGGTAGCCCCCGGTGGCATCGGTGAGATGCTGTTCCGCGGTGAAACGATCATGAAGGAGTACTGGAACAACCCGGAAGCCACCGCCGCCGCCATCACCGAAGATGGTTGGCTGCGCACCGGAGATCTCGTCCGCCTCGACCCCGACGGCTACATCACAATGGTCGACCGCATGAAGGACATGATCATCACCGGCGGACTCAACGTGTACTCGGTCGAGGTGGAAAACGTTGTCATCGCGCATCCCGACGTTGTCGAAGCTGCGGTCGTCTCGCGTCCGAATGACACCTATGGCGAGAGCATCGTGGCAGTGATCGTGCCGGCCCCCGGCAAAACCGTTGACCTGGAAGCCATCCGCCTGTTCTGCGCCGACAAGCTCTCCAAGTACAAGATTCCGCATGACCTGCTGGTCGTCGAAGAGATTCCCCGCAACCCATCGGGCAAAATCCTCAAGCATCGCCTCCGGGCGCAGCTGATCAACTGAGCCTGTCCATCCCCGGCGAACCGCCAACTACCAACGTGTGAGTAGACGATGTCATAGCGACGACGATGCTGACCTGTGATGACGAGGAGTTTATTGGATGAGTGTTGTTCAGCGTCTGGAGACGTCGTTCCCGAGTTTGAAGTTCGCACTCAGCGAGGCAGGGGTACTGGAAATCGTCCTGGACGCACCAGGACTGAATTCCGTGAGTCCTCAGATGCACCTTGATCTCGCTGATGTCTGGCCCGCACTCGAACGCGAGGACGATGTTCGGGTAGTACTCGTCAGAGGTGCGGGTAAGGCGTTCTCGGCCGGAGGGAACTTCGAACTGGTCGAATCGATGATCGATGACTTCGACAGCCGGATGCGTGTGATGCGCGAAGCCCGTGACCTGGTCCTCAACATGGTGTCCTTTACCAAACCGGTGATCTCGGCGGTACTCGGGCCGGCCGTGGGTGCTGGCCTTGTCGTGGCCGTACTGGCCGACATCTCCGTCGTCGGAAAGAACGCCAAGATCATTGATGGTCATACCCGTCTCGGGGTTGCCGCCGGAGACCATGCCGCGATCTGCTGGCCGCTGCTGGTCGGTATGGCCAAGGCGAAGTACTACCTACTCACATGCGAACCGTTGCGGGGCGAGGAAGCAGAACGCATCGGTCTGGTGTCCACATGCGTCGACGACGATGACGTGCTCTCAACAGCTACCCGGATAGCTACGGACCTGGCCGAAGGTGCCCAGCAAGCGATCCGCTGGACGAAATACAGCCTGAATCAGTGGTACAAGATGTTCGCCCCCGCATTCGAGGCCTCCCTAGGCCTCGAGTTCCTCGGCTTTGGAGGGCCGGATGTGCGTGAGGGACTCGCGGCCCACCAACAGAAACGATCACCGAACTTCGGCGGCACCTCAACCGGTGACAGAGGCTGAGGGACATGGCTACTACGGTCGTCACCACCCGTCATGCACACGGGATCGGATGGATCTGTTTGAGCGGACCGGATCGTTTGAACGCGATTGCGTCGTCCACCTGTGAGGAAGTTGGCCGGGCCGTCACTGCTTACGAAGGCAATGACGAGGTCGGCGTCATCGTCATCCATGGCGATGGCAAAGTTTTCTCCGCTGGCGCGGACATCGAGGAGGTCCAGTCCTTCTCCGAGCGTGAACAGTTCGCAGCGTTCCTAGCCGGCCTCTCCAAAGTATTTGACCTGATCGCTGCGAGTCCGCTGTCGACCATCGCCGCGATACACGGGGTTGCACTCGGGGGAGCTTTCGAACTAGCCCTGGCCTGCGATCTGCGCATTGTGGCCCGAGACAGCAAGCTCGGACTTCCCGAGGCGAAACTCGGAGTACTCCCGGGAGCTGGAGGCACCCAACGCCTCCCGAGGGTCATCCCGGTAGGCATTGCGACCGAGATGCTGATGACAGGAGCGGCCATTTCCGGTGAGCGTGCCTATGAGCTGGGACTGGCTAATCGCGTCGTAGCAGCCGATGACCTGTTGGACGCTGCTTCTCGACTTGCGGCCACGCTGGTATCGGCGGCACCAGGCGTCGCCGCCGGAGCGAAGTCGCTGGTGCAGTTGGCTCTGACCACACCTCTGGCGGATGGGTTGATCATTGAACGGGACATCGTATCGGACCTGTTCGACGCCCCGGCCGGACGCGCCGGATTCGCCCAGTTCGGAAAGTAATCCTCCTGACCCAAGCACGAGGGATTGTCGGGAAAGGAACGCACACCTATCACCGTGAACGGGGTGCACAGTGGTGCGACGTCACCTCCTGACGGCACGTATTCTCTCTGCGCCTTTTACGAACCGTCGTTGAACTACCGGTGACCTACGACCACAGTGCGGGTGTAATGCACGGTCACCATCGATGACGGCTGTGGCAGTCGTTTCCCATCACATACCGGCCAGGATCATTTCCTCGCCCGATGAAGGAGGAGGCAAGTACATCGCTTGATGTCGGTGTGCTGTTGGCGCGCCCGAGATCGTCGTCAGGTGATCGGCCGTCCAGGTTTCTGGACACTGGGATCGTGCCCGGCTCGCATAGCGTCACCGTATGGCCGATGTCGTCCGCATACGGGCCACCACCAAGGTCCAGAAGAAAAGGAGCTGAGTGTGAACACCAGCGCAGCAGTCCTCCGCGAAGTTGGAGAACCATTCACCATCGAGACGCTCGTCCTGGACGAGCCCCGTACCGACGAAGTCGTCGTACGGCTTACGTCCACGGGCATCTGTCACACCGACATCGGTTTCAAGAAAGGATTCCTGCCTGTTCCGCTCCCGTTCGTTCTCGGTCACGAGGGCGCCGGAATCGTGGAACGTGTCGGATCCGGCGTTACCCGGGTCGCTCCGGGCGACCACGTCGTGCTGTCGTTCGACACGTGCGGTCACTGCGTGACCTGTCGCAGTGGTCACTCCTCGTATTGCCTGGAGTTCGGGGCACGCAATATTTCCGGAGGCCGCCCCGATGGTTCGCCCACCATTCACGATGAGTCCGGGGAGACCGTGTACGCAGGCTTCTTCGCTCAGTCGTCCTTCGCTACCCACGCGCTGGCGACAGAACGAAGCGTCGTGAAGGTCGACGACTCCGCAGACCTGACCCTCGTGGGTCCACTGGGCTGCGGGCTGCAGACCGGCGCGGGCACGGTGCTGAACCGCCTACGACCCGAGGTTGGAAGTAGCATCGCCGTGTTCGGTGCCGGCGCCGTCGGACTCGCGGCCGTGATGGCAGCCAAAGCCGCCGGCTGTGCCGTCATCGTCGCGGTCGATCGGATCCCTTCACGACTGGAACTGGCGCGCGAACTGGGTGCTACGCACACCATTGATGCCAGCCAGGTCGGCTCCACTCCAGAGGCTGTCCGCGAGATCGTGGCGCTGGGGGTCGACAACGCCATTGACACCACCGCAGTGACCTCCGTGGTCCGTGATGCAGTGTCGTCCCTCGTACCTCTGGGCACCTGCGCGGTACTGGGTATGGGCAAGGGCGGCACGAACATCGAGGTGGACATGCTCGACCTGATCCTGAGCGGTCGCACCATCGTGGGAGTTACCGAGGGTGATGCAAGTCCGCAGGACTTCATTCCGTTGCTCATCCGCCTGCACGCCGCCGGACAGTTCCCCTTCGAGAAACTTGTGAAGACCTACCCCTTCGCCGACATCAACCAGGCGATCGACGACGCCGAGTCAGGAAAGGTCATCAAGCCCATCCTGCTGTTCTAAGAGGTGGCACCAGCCGGGGCGGGCATGCGCCCGCGTGTCATGCGCTGATGTGCAGTGCCCGCATCCGGTTGTAAAGGGTCGAGCGGCTGACTCCCAGAAGTTCCGCCGCTCGACGCTTATTGCCATGGGCCGAGCGGACCGCCGTGAGGATGATGTCGCGCTCCGCCTCGGCGCGAGGGGTGGGCATTGGAGCCGGTTCGCGGTGGGATGCCGGGATGTCGCTTGCATGCAGGTCCCCGGTACCCGGGGTCTCAGCCATAAGCTCTACGACGCGGCGCAACTCGCTGAGGTTCCCCAGCCAGGGCTGCCTGCTCAGTACACGGATCGTGTCCGGGGCCAGTCCGCGCAGCGCCCCTCCTGGAGCGGTGGCAAGCATTCGCGCCGCGAGTTCCGGAATTTCATGCCGGCGCCGACGCAGCGGCTCCAAACCGACCCTGTGCAGCGTACCCGCCGCGAGTACCGCTGCCGCCTCGTCCGAGGACTCATTGCTCGCGAGCGTGAAAACAACCGGCGCCGGACAACCCCGCGCCCGCCGCAACACCATATTGAGCAGCGCGATCGGCATCAAATGCGCGTCTTCGAGGATGACCGGTTGCGGAGCGTCGAACCGTGATCGAAGTGCGGACTCGAAAGCGACAGGATCATCAGATGCCCTCGAGGCATCGAGCACCACGGAACGGCCGTCAACTAAATCACGGGCGGCAGTGCTACGACCGGTCCCGCGCTCACCGACCACAAGCGCCGGGAACAACACCGACTCCAAGCGCCCCGGCTCCTCGATGCTGTGCTGTGCCCGCAGCTCGACCACAACACCCTCACCTACAATGTCCCACCGAAGCGCGTACCTTTGTCCTTCCGCCAGGCGGAGAAGAGGGACAGGAACAGCGCCCCGGCGTAATTCGTCCGCTCCAATCCGCAACGCGACGTGATCGGCAGGTCCAAGCAGCTCCAGCGCGGAAGGTGTAGCCAATGTGACGCCCTCGCCAAGCGCCACGACCGCACCGCCCCTGCGTCGCGCGGCGCTGAAGGCGTCCGCTAGTTCGTGATGGCTGCGTGGTGAGGCATCCGCCAGGCGCAGCGAGATGTCTCGGACTGCTCGTCGGACGATGGCATCGAAGACCCTGTTGTCCTCGCTGTCGCGGAAGGTGACATCCAGTACCCCCACCTGTCGTCCTGTGATCGGATGCAGGATGGGATGCCCGTAACAGGCGAACAGCCGGTATGCCTCGGCGAAATGCTCACCCCCGCGAACGGCGACGCCACGTCGAATCTCAAGCGACGTGCCGATTGAGGTCGTACCTACAGCGTCCTCGCTGCACCGAGCTCCAACGACAGCGCCGACCGCGGTGAACCAGTCCTGCACGACATTGCTCGTTGTCCTGACTCCGCGAACAGTGGCGTTCTGGTCTGCGAGCAGCACCCCGCTTTGGATCTCACCGAGATCCTCGACCATGGCGTCAATGACCGGTGCCGCCGCACTCGTCAAGCGCGATTCCAGGGGAACGTCCTGAACATCGATACGAAGCGGCTGCTCAGGGGTGAGGCCACTCAGACGCGCACGGCGCCATGAGGATTCGATCTCAGGTCGAAGGGGACTCTGGGTCACTGGCACCTCATCGTTGAGTAGCTGGGCACTTCAGGTGCGTACCTCCATGAACAGTCCCGTACATCCCAGTACATTGCCGTCCATCAGCGAAGCGGTTCGCATGTCCAGGAAGTTGGACATCACCGGCGGTTCACCCGAGCCTAGTGTGAAGTGTACCGGCGACGATGCCGCCGTCGGCGACAAGGAGAGACATGTCCACCATCGCCCCTTCAGCTCCCGTTACTCAGAACGAGCTTGACCGAATCCTCCAGATTCAGCGCACGTCCTACCTCGCCGAGGGTACGCCCAGCGCTGCGGTACGCCGAGACCGCATCCAACGCATGCTCCTGGCAGTGTTCGAGAACGCAGACGAACTCGCCACCATCCTCGGTGAGGAGTACGGTCACCGCCCCGCCGCCCTCACCAAAGCTCTCGACATCCTGCCCCTGCTCCAGCTGGCGCAGGAAACCCTCGACGGACTCGAGGAATGGATGAAGCCGGACGTGGTCGCCGGCGGCTACATCCAGAAGAAGCCGCTCGGCGTCGTCGGCGTCATCGGTCCCTGGAACTTCCCGTTGGAGCTCGCCCTTCACCCAGCAATGGACGCCCTCGCCGCGGGTAACCGGGTCATGATCAAATTCACGGACTTTCACCCGCGTACCGGTGAGGCGCTGGCTCGAGCGATAGCCACACGCCTGGACGAGAGCGAAGTCGCAGTCGTCGTCGGTGACCTCGACACCGCACAGGCGTTCTCCGAGCTCACGTTCGACCACATCGTCTTCACCGGTTCATCCAGGGTCGGCGCAATCGTGGCTGAAACGGCCGGTCGCAACCTGGTGCCGACCACGCTCGAGCTCGGCGGCAAGAATCCGGTGATCGTCTCCCGCGATGCTGACTTCGCCCTGGCCGCACACCGTGTGGCCACCACCCGCCTGGCCAACGGCGGTCAGATCTGCCTGTGCCCGGACTACGTCTTCGTACCCCGCGAACGCCTCGCCGAGTTCGCGGACACACTGGTCACAGAATTCGGTGCAGCTCTGCCAAACAACCCCTCCAATGCAGGCACAGTCTCAATCGTCAGCGATCGCAACTTCGACCGGGTGTGCGGACTCATTGATGACGCGGTCGCGCAAGGGGCTCGGAAGCTCGTTGCCGACGCAACAGGTACCCCGGAGAAGGAGAGCCGTCTGATCCCGCCGACCGTGCTCCTCGACGTGCCCGAATCGGCCAAGGTGGCCAGTGAGGAGATCTTCGGCCCAGTGATCTCGGTCTACGCGTATGACGACCTGGACGAAGTCGTCCAATACATCAACGACCGACCCGCACCGCTTGGCTCCTACTGGTTCGGACCCGAAGGCTCCGAACTCGACAGGTTTCTGGACAGGACGACGAGCGGCGGCGTGACCGTCAATGACGGTATCGCCCATGTCTTCCTCGGCGGAGCTCCCTTCGGTGGTGTCGGGAACTCGGGTACCGGCGCCTATCACGGCAAGGCGGGGTTCGATCGGTTGAGCCATCACCGCACAGTAGCGGTGGCGTCGGAAGAGGTCGGTCTGACGGACGGTCTCGTCGGGCCGGGTCTCGAAAGCGCGGAGTTCATCGGATTTGTCGACGGCGCCATCGAGCAAGGCATTACCGCGTTCCGCAGCCAAGTGGACAACACCTGACCTTCTGAACCAGTGCGTCCATGCAGTCGCTATGGTCGGTATGGTCGGTATGGTCGAATAAATCCTCCGGTACTCTGGTCGGCGCATGCAGGAGCTTTTCCTGGGGGTGCCGGCCAGAGACGCGCGGGTCGTATCTTCTCGGCGCAGTGCCAGCCGCGATCGGAGTTAGTCGCCCAAGTGAGCTATGCCCAACATGAGGAGCCCCATGATCGGCATCGAAGATAGCGATGGAATCACCATCGCGACGATCGAACACGGGAAGGTCAACGCGCTGGACACCGACCTTCTGGTCGCCCTCAGCACAGCATTTCGCTCCTTCTCCAGTCATCGCGCCGTCGTGCTTGCGGCCAACGGCCGAGCGTTCTCGGCCGGCGTCGATCTACGGCGCTTCATCGACGGCGGCCGGGACTACGCGGAGAGCTTCTTTGAAGCGCTGGAGGATGCACTCTTGACCGTATTCACCTGCCCGGTCCCGGTAGTTGCCGCCGTCGGCGGGCACGCTCTCGCCGGGGGATGCGTGCTCGCCGGAGCTGCCGACCAGCGAGTCATGTCCGGTGGCACAATCGGACTGCCGGAAATCAACGTCGGCGTACCTTTCCCAGCCGTCACAGCCGAAATCATGCGCCACGTGCTGGGCTCCGGGCTGTCACCGGTGGTCTATGCCGCGCGTGGATTCGAACCTGACGTCGCAGCCGAACGCGGACTCGTCGACATCGTCTGCTCACCGGAGGACCTGCTACCCACCGCAATCACCTGTGCAACCAAGCTCAGCTCCGGCGTGGCGATCACCTTCGCCGAGATCAAAGCAGGCCTCAGGGCACCTGCTTTCGAAGCAATCCGTACACGAGGCGGAGACGCAGCGCATATGGCCGATCTATGGACACGCGATGATGTGCTCGCAGCAGCCGAACAGGTCCTCACGCGGGCACCGGACGGCGGGTCGCGCACCAGCGCCTGACACTTCGGATGTCCTGCGCACGTTGAACCGCTCCCAGCTCATGTAGGCGGACAGCCCTGACCCCCGTGTCGTTCACTGTCCCACCAACGCCGCCAAGAACACTGCAATGAACGACGCCGCAGACGTTTCCGCGATCCCCTAGGGCAGAGGCACGAACCCATCCCTGGTCATGGACGTCCCGATCCGACCTCAGGTTCAGGACACGCTTCCGCCGATGGGCACTAGAGGTAGCACAGGACTATGCCGGGCAGGGCTCACGCTGCTCCTGGGCTCACTGTCCGAAGCATTGCCCTCGCCCGAGGTTGGGCAAGGGTGGCACTGCTTAGCCGGCAGTAAGGAGAGGTCAGCCCGGCGTCGCATGGTTTTTCTGCATCCTCATCCAACTAACGACCACCGTCCGCTCCAGGTGAGCTTCGCCGTGTCGGTAACGGTAGTGGGTGTGTGCAGGCGGGCTGCTGGTTCCTGCTGTCCAGATGTGTGCGGGACAAGCGGTGACGCGTAGCGAGCTTGTGCCGTGCGCAGGTGGGCAGGAGGCGGTGAAGAACAAGAGGAGGGGTGATGCGTGAACGCATCACCCCTCCTTATACCCCCGGGAACGGGTCAGACCGCATAACAGGCGCCATTTTGCTGGCGCCGGTTATGCGCCTACGTCGTCAGTTCTTCGTGCGACCGACCTGATCGTAGGCGTTTTGCATCTGCTGCGCGACGGTTGCCGGCTGCAGACCCGTGTCCTCTCGAATGAGGCTCAAGTTGTCGCGGAAGGACTCCGGGTTCAGCTCTGGATCGAAGAATCCTGCGGTCTCCTTCAAGATCCAGCGCGACGCACGGCCACCGCCCAGCGAAAAGAACTCACCTGAAACGGCGTTGTCCTCGTGTGCGAGGTACAGGGCACCGGCCGAAATGAACTCCGGGGCAAGCTTCCGATAAATTGCTTCGCGCTCGTCCTCAGGGAAGGTGTCATCGACCAGACGCGACGCTGCTACGGGGACAAGCGCATTGACGGTGATGTTGGTGTCTGTCTCCTTGAGTTCTGCAGCCAGTCCGAGGGTGAGACCCAACAGTGCGGCTTTGGACCCGCCGTAGGCGATGACTCCAGGGAAACCGGTCAGACCCGCAGAGGACGTGTTCACGATGCGGCCATAGCCCGCCGAGCGCATATGGGGAAGTGCTGCAAGACTCATGTACAACGTGCCGAAGTAACTCACGTCCATCGTGCGCCGGAAGTCTTCCTCGGGGGTCTCCTCAAACGCCTTGCTGACGACGATGCCCGCGTTGTTGATCACGGCGTCTACTTTGCCGAACTCGTCAACAGCGAGCTGCACGATGCTTTCTGCGCCTTCGCGGGTGGCGACCGACGCGGTATTCGCGACGGCGCTTCCCCCAGCCCTTTTTATCTCCTCGACCACTTCAACCGCAGGGCCTTCCGAGCTGCTGGTGCCATCGGGGGCAGCGCCGAGATCGTTGACGACGACGTGCGCACCTCGCGAGCCGAGCATCAGGGCATGCGCACGTCCGATACCGCGGCCACCACCGGTAACAATGACGACTCGGTCATCAAATCGCATTTCAGACATTCAGGTAGGTCCTTCCAAGTAGTGATTGTTGTTAGGAGACGTGAGGCGGTCGGCGTTCACGCGAGCTAAGGGTGCTGGTGAGAGCTGTCAAGACGACGTGGGAATGCAGTTGATCTTGGGATCACGGAGTAACTCATGTCGTTCCCGGACCCCATCATCATCGGGATCGGGGAACCGGATCGGGAAACTGCCGGAGAACAAGTAGTCACCCTTCACCAGTGAAGTGCCATGCGCGCATGGGCATTCTCCTTAGTACGTCTATCGGCACCACGGTGTGCAGAACCGAGTCGGTAGCAGTCCCTGATTCAGGCTGCCTGTCGGCGCTTACAGCATAGTGGAACTCAGTTCCACAAACCACGAGGGGCCTGCAGCGTGATGCAAACCGGCAGCTGTCGCCATCTAGATTGGAGGGATGATGGTAGTGCGACATATGAGAGGACCTGGTCGACCGCCGGCGGCGACGAGGGAATCGGTTGAGCGCATCGCCTTGGCGTTGATGCTCCGCGATGGATACGACGCGGTGAGCGTCGAGACGATCGCCGATGCGGCTGGTATCGGCCGTACGACCTTTTTCCGGTATTTCGGGTCCAAGCATGGGGTCGTTTGGGCTCCGTTCGATGACACCATCGCGGAGCTGCGATCTAGGACCGAGTCCTCGGATATGGAAGGCGACATTCTGGACGCCATCCAAGTAGCTATCACCCACTCGACCCGGTCGGCCTTGTACTCGAGCGATGTGTGGCTTGAACGCTTTCAGCTGTTGGACAACAATCCTTCGCTCCGCGCTGGAGCTTACGAGCACTGGGAACGATGGAAGCAGGTCATCGCCGAGAGCATCGCCAGCAATCAGGGAATCGAATCACGCACTGTGGTTCCCATGGCGATTGCCGCAGCTTGCCAGGGAGTACTTGTCGCCGAGTTCCGTCATTCCCAGAATCGTGACGTCGAGCGTGAGGCGGTACTTGGTCGCCTCGACATGGGTCTGCGCGAGATATGCGGGGCGCTCCGGCCGCTCCTCCATGCACCCGGCGAACCCTAGCCGTACCTTCGCCCAATAAGCCTCTCTGCCCGCAAAGTGATCGTTTATGGGCGTTCTCTTCGATGCGGCTGGATGAGGTAGCCCTTGTCCTGCAAGGCTTGTATGGACTGATCCAGGGACTCACCGCGTAGGAGTAGAAGGTCACTGTCGAAGGTCGATATGACGAACACGGGTAAGTCCTGCTGGGCGACTGCCGTTGTGAGACCGGCGACGACCCCCGCCAAGGTGAACGGGATTGGCCCCTCAACGTAAAGGCAACGCCACCCAGCATCCACATTGTCTGCTGGGAGATTGGCGCTTTCTTCCGCCACTACGGAAAGCTCCTTCTGTGTGCGGGTGATCGACCACACTCCAGACAGTTGACCAAGATTCCCCAAAGGGGTAGACGGATCAAAACGGTAGACACTCAAACGGTCCGGAAGAAGAGTAAGACTAACTGCCGGTGCTGTGCCGACTGGGTTCATGCTCATAGTTACACCGATTCGGTGTCGCGGAAGACGCTCACGACGGCGTCACTCTAATCGCTCGGCCACTATGGCAGAGAGTTGCCGGCCACCACAAATCACGGCAATCACCGTTGCCAACGCTCGAAATCACGGACAGAAGTCTGATTCCTGCCTAGGGGATCTACAACGTTAAGTATGGTGGTAGTACTTGTCTAGGCCGCACCCGAGCGCTTCCCGGCAGGCCGCACGATGTTCGGTGCGCTGCCCGATGGGATAGGGCTAGTGTTGAGGTCCGGCATGGTGCCCGACTATTTTGGTGAGCACGTTTTTTCCTTCGGGGATCATGGTGAGCATGGGCCAGGCGTGCATGAGGTCCTGGCGCAGGTCGAGGGTGAGGTCGACGTTTTCTTCGGACGCTTTCGCGGCGAGCTTTTCGCTGTCCGGGTACAGGAGGTCCCCTGTGCCGGCGTACACGGAGGTGGGCGGTAGTCCTCGTATCGGCCCGTAGATGGGGCTGACCAGCGGGTGAGTGGTGTCGAGATCGCCGGCCCACATGCGTCCGCATTCGACCAGTCCTGAGGCGTCCAGCATGGCGTCCTTGATGGTCCAGCTTCGAGGATCCGGGAGAGTGACATCGAGCCATGGGGAGATCAGAACAAGGCGCGCAGGGAGAGGTTTGTCGCGCCGCATCAACTCCTGTACGGCAGCGAGGGCGAGCCCTGCGCCGGCAGAGTCTCCATGCACGGTCACACGGTGTGCGCCGGAAGCTTCGATGTGGTGGGTAATCAGGTCCGCGATGGCGGGAACGACGACACCAGCAGTTCCCATGGGCGCTCCGGGGAAGAGCGGAACGACGACCTTCGCCCCGACGGACCGGGCGAGCTCAGCGTAGTACGCGAAGTGGGCGGCGCTGATTTCATGAACGTACGCTCCGCCGTGAAGCGCGATAATTGTTCGCTGTGGTCTAGTCGCAAGTGATGACAGTGTTGATGGCACTGGCGATGATGAGGCAGGTGTTGGTGCGAGGGTCCATACGTCCCAACCTTCGTGCTGAGACAGGTCTGCTTCGAGGCCTCGCATAAATTTTCCGGTCGGTTTCGGTACCGGCTTCTTCGCTTCCCGCCCCAACGTCTTGGGCAGCCGTTGGGTGGTGTTGTCCCGGCGTATTCCCATTAGGGGTAGTACGGCTTTGGCGAACACATGGTGCTGCCAGCTGATGGATGGTGTCATACCGGGTCTCCTCATTGAGTGGAGGACGCTTCACCAATACCTTCACCTGTTACCGCGTGGGTACCTGTATGTGTGCTGGTCCTGGCGGTGTCTGGGAAGTGGTGGAAGGTGGTCGTGATGGCTTGCGGTTGTCAGTCGTGGAGCTGGACCAGGGTTGCTCTGCGGCCGGAGCTGATGACAGGGGAGGTGAGGACGCGATCCTCCTCACGTAGCAGGTGTACGAGGTTGGACACGGTTGCCGGGGACAGCAGGGTCAGGTCGGCTAGCTGCCGTTGAGTTGCCGGACCGTGGTCCTGGAGGTGTTGCAGTAGCAATTCCTTGTTACGTTGACGCAAGGCCTGCTGCGAGCCCGGTCGGTGCGTTGAAGACACTGGTGTCGTGGTCTGAGCTGTGTTCATGCTGGTCGTCCCGTCATCAATGTCCGTGGTGTCCGGCTGCCATCACCGCGGCACCGACGATGCCGGCGTCGGCTTGGAAGCGGGCGACGCTGATCGGGGTTTTTAGGGTGCCCTGTCTTAGAAATTCCTCGCTCTGCGTCGAAACGCCGCCACCGATCACGAACAGTTGAGGCATGAAGAGCCTTTCCAGGTGATCCAGGTAACGCAGGACCCTCATGCCATACTCGTCCCATGACAGGGCACCCGCCTCGCGGGCCAGGGCTGACGTGTGTTTTTCCACGACCACACCATCGAGCTCAAGGTGTCCGAGTTCACTGTTGGGCAACAGCACGCCGTTGTAGATCATGGCCGAGCCGATACCGGTACCGAGTGTGATGAGGACGACTAGTCCGGATACGCCAAGCGCGACGCCGAGAGCGGATTCAGCGAGACCAGCAGAATCCGCGTCATTGAGAACATGGACGGGCCTACCCAGCTCAAGAGCGAGGAACGACTCGGCGGCGAAACCTTTCCAGGTGATGTCAATATTCGCGGCCGTGTATGCCGTACCGGAGCGGACGACGCACGGGATAGCTACTCCCAGTGGCAACACCGCATCGGTGCCGGTCCTGCGTTCGGGAAGCTCGATGAGCTCAATGAGCTCCCGAATGGTGGCAGTGATTGCTTCGGGTGTGGCAGGACGAGGTGTAGGCATGATGTGCGTGGTGCCAACACTGGCACCGGTGTCTACCTCGATGATGGCTCCCTTGATGGTGGTGCCACCAACGTCGATCCCCAAAGCAACGGTGGTCATGGCATTAAGGCCGGGTACACGTGCGCTGGGGACGGGTCTCACGGATGTGCTCCGGTTCTTGCGCCCTGGACGGATGTTCCGCGGAGGTCTGGTGGATGCTGCAACTTCCGCGGCTCCCGTGACTCATGTGACGTCCGGGGGTCGGTGCATAGGTAGTCGGCCATGCGGGTGAGAGTCCGGTCCGTTTCCGCGGTGTTGCCACTCAGTGAGAGATGACCGTGGATGGTGCCTCTGGCGATGTAGTAATCCACTTCCACGCCAGCGTGCCGTAGCTGTTCCGCGGCGGCCTCGCCCGAAGGAAGGAGACTGTCGTATTCGCTGACGACAATCTGGGAAGGGGGAAGCCCGGTCAGGTCATGACCGTCGATGTCCGCGTATTTCGCCGAGGAATCCGATCCCAGGTAGGCGCCGAACATCACGGTCATGGTGTCCGCGCTGAGGCACATTACATCGGGCAGGACCGACAAATCGGCGTTGCCAGGGGTGGGTTCTAGGAGCACCCGGTGGAGCAAAGGGTAGACAAGCACGAGTTTCTCGGGCAGTTGTTTTCCGCTGTCGCGTATCTGCAGAGCCGCGGCCATGGCCAGATTTGCACCCGCGGATGCGCCACCCATGGATATTCGCGTTAAGTCGACTCCGAGGTCGGCGGCGTTGTCCTGCGCCCAGGTAAACGCAGCAATCACCTCATGGTGTAGGCGCGGATAGGTGACGGTAGAACCGTTGGCGAGGGTGTATCCCACCGTGATGACGACGACTCCGGCCCGCGCAACCAGTTCGCGGGCGACCCCGTCGGCTTCGCGGACCTCGAGGGAGTTCGTGATGAACCCACCGCCGTGCATCCAGATCAGGGCCGGCAGGTCGTGGTCCAGCCGTTCCGGGCGATAGATCCGGATGCGCACGTCGTCACCCTGCACCGGTCCCGGAATGCGGCGCTCCTCGACCTGACATGAAGGCGGCTCGTAGGAGGGGTCCGTGTCGTACGCGCTATGGAGGCGCTTCATCAATGTCGGGTCGCTGATGAGGTCGCTGAACGTGAATTGGGACGTCCACCCGAAGTTGCGGAGGATCACCGGATCAAGTTCGCTCATCGGAGACCTTTCGAGGACGCCGCTTCTGGGGAATGGAAAGGGTAAGGGACAGTAGCGTCGAGCGGCAGCTTGTTGCTACTGAGGCCCGCATGGAGGGTGTACTGGCCGTTTTCGACGGCCCACCGATCATCATTCCAGACCGCGAGCATGCGACTGGGGAGCGGAATCTCAACACCCTGGGTCTGTCCCTGATCAAGGAGAACGATCACCGGGCGCCCTTGATCGGGAAGATGAACAGGGCGCTGAGTATGGCGCTTGCTGCTGCCACCATGTAGAGCACTTGGTAGGAGCCCGTGGATGCGGCGAGGATCAGGGGTGCCACTGCAGGGGCTAGCGACTGGGGGAGGGTGGAGGCGATGTTCGCCACTGCGAGATCCTTACCCGCGGTAGCACGGTTCGGTAGGACATCCACGATCAGGGCGGTGTCTACGGCGACGAACGCGCCGAACCCGAAACCGGCGATGGCTATGCCGATGAGGAAGGTGTCGAAGCTTGAGGACTGGGTGATGACGATGACCCCGACGCCGTAGAGCACGGCGGCGGCGATCACGAAGATCTTGCGTCGGCCGAGAGCGTCCGAAAGCTTGCCGCCGACGAGGCTCGAGATGAGCGTGAGCGCGGAGAGGGCAAGGGTGGACTGGAAGATCAGGACGGGCACATCAGCGGGATCAGCTTCGAGGACCGAGATGAGGAAGAACGCCTGATACGTGGTCAGGAAGGCGTAGGCCAAGACGAAGAAGAAGCGGCCCCACCACACAAGGCCGAAGTCACGGTTCTTGATGGGATTCACCCAGAAGGAACCGGGCACTTCCTTCCAGTTCAGCGCCGGCTTATCTGCCGGGTTGAGGCGACGATCCTTCAAGATTATGGCGAACAGTGCAACCGCCACGGCGCCCACGAGTAACGGTACGAGGAACATCAGGCTCGTGTTCGGCGAGACGGCCTGCACGATGAATGATGCTGCCGGCAATGCGACGGGAACCGCGGCACCTAGGATGCCGGAGGTAACGCCCCGCTGGCTTTCAGGAACCTGATCGGCGAGGACACCGTAAAGGCCAGCGACAGCGGCGTTGAACATGAACTGGGCAATCGAAAATCCGATACCGAGGACCAGGACGCTGGAAGCCGTGGCCATGATCACGGTCCCGATCGCGCCTCCAACGAAACCGATGATGATCCAGGGGCGTCGCATACCCAGGCGGGACGTCGTGCGGTCGCTGAGGCGCCCGAAGATCGGACTGGCGATCAGGGCCATCAGGGCGCCAACTCCGACGATACCGCCGAGGGCACCGCCGGCCGCCTCGATCCCCACGAGCTCGTTCAGTTTCAGGGACAAGGTCACCAGGATCGGTGCGAGGACAGGGATCCAGATGCCGGTAAAGGCAAGGAAGTACAGCAGCAGGAACCTCTTGCTGACCCTCTTCAGTGGGTCGTCCGCGGCGGCCAGGACGAGACCAGCTGCACCGTCCGGTCCTACCGGGCCCGCACTGAGGTTGTGGGGGTCGATTCCGCCACTACCGGGGCGAGAAACATTGTCAGTGGACATGAGGGCCTCCTCTTTGAGGTCGATGTGTTTGTTAACACGTGTTAGTAACGCGTGCTGAGTGAGAACGTAACGTCTTATGGAGCTCACGTCAAGACCATGGGCATCGTATTCTCGCCGCGAGTGAGCGGGAGGAGGAGCGCTGGTTGATGACTACTGATACGAGGGGAGGGAGGTTCTGGCGACCCATTGCTCCGGATGTCGCTCGTCGAGCAGCCGTGTCCCGCACAACCGTCAGCTTCGTCCTCAAGGGCAGGGCAGAGGCCGGCGGAATTTACGAGACCACCTCGCAACAAGTTCAGGCCGCCGCACGGGACCTTGGGTGCGTGCCACACCTAGCCGCCCGTGCACTCCAAAGTAGTAGGTCGAACTTGCTGCTGTTCGTCATTCCGGCGGCGACCCTCGTCGGGATTGCCGCGTTCTCCATCATTGCGGCGCTTACCCGGAGACTCAGTGCGTTGGGTTTAGATGTGGTCACACGCCAAGCTTCACGACTCGACTGCGTCTAGCACCTTCCAGGACCCGGAAAGGGCGACGGCGGCCGCCCGCAAGCCGGTGGTTCGACGCTCCTGTCGGAACCCAGAGAGCTAGCCAGTGCCGTGAGGTCGGGGAGGGGGCGTATGGCCGGGACGGTGAAGCTGAGCGAGAAGGCACCACAGGTGAAACGCCGATCCTGGTCGGCCGTAGGCCGAAGATGTCTCGAAAAACTACAGTTTTCTAAGACACACGGTTGGTGCCTTTCGAGTCTGGCCACTTCCGCGGAGCCTCGGGGTACGCTCTGTCTCGGAAAGTCGTCTCACTATAAAGTGTCTCAGTTCTCGTCTCGCGCGGACTTTCTGAGGCACACTGGTCAAATGAGGCATCTCGGATACACCCGCGTGAGTACATCGACCCAGGATGCGAAGCTGCAACTCGACGCACTCGTCGCGGCCGGGGTTCAAAAGCGGGACGTGTTTGCTGATGTGACGTCCGGGAGTAGGACCGCTGTCGAGCGGCCCGGGATGAAAAAGCTCCTTGAGTACGCCAATGGGGGTGACACTGTCGTGGTCTGGCGAGTCGACCGTCTCGGGCGGTCCTTGATTGATGTGCTGAACACGGTCAACCTTCTTCGCGAGCGGGGGATCCTGGTGCGGTCCCTCTCGGATGGCATCGATCCGGAAACCTCGACGGGCCGGCTGATGCTGAACATGCTCGCCACCCTCGCGGAGTACGAGCGTGAACTCATCGTCGAACGCGTCAACGCCGGCCTTGTCGCGGCCAGGCAAACTGGAACCCGCTTCGGCCGGCCACGCTCGGACCCGAAGGTCGTTGCGGCGAAGCTCGACGTCGTGGCCGACGCCCGCGCGAAAGGCAGGACCGCCGAGGACGCGGCGCGTCTGGTTGGCTGGAGCAGGGCCACCCTGTACCGGCACCAGCAAGCCCACGAGGCCCAAAACCATGCGAGCTAAACCTCTCCGCCACAACCGCCCGGTAGTCAGGGGAGCGCGATGATCCGACTGATCCGCTGGTTGCTGACCTCGAGCATTCGCTACAGCTACCTGATCGTCCGCGCCATCCTTCGGTTGCCGCTGCTCCTGCTGGCCATCCCGCCGCGGGTCGGCAACCAAGTCGCCGGCTCCCTGGCGACCACCCTCTGGTTCGCCGGCCTGTACATCCTGGTCGCCGCGGCCGCTGCGCCATCGTGGGGTCAGCTGATGGTCGTCGCCGCAGCTGTATTCGTCATCGTCGGCGTGGTGCGGATGGAGGGTCGCCGGCCGATCGTGCGCCGGCCGGCGCGGGTCCGATGAGGACCTGGCGGAGGTAGTCGGTGATGAGGCAGCGCAGGGGAGAGGCTGACCGCTTCTGGGAGAAAGTCGTCAAGGGTCCATGGCCCCATGACTGCTGGATCTGGACCGGTGCCGTCGCCGACGACGGCTACGGGCGGTTCTGGGTCACCAGGGACGGCGAGCAACGCGCCCTGCGGCCGCAACGCTACGCCTACGAACACCTCACCGGAGAGACCCTGCACCCCGGGATCGCGCTCATGCACGTCTGCGACGTGCCGCTCTGCGTCCGCGCCAGTACCGGTACGGACACGCATCTGCTGCCCGGCACTCAGGCCCTAAACATGTTCGACCGCTCCCAAAAGGGCCGGCATGCCAACGCCTCGACCTTCCGGTGGCGCGGCGTCGGCCGCGCCCAGTTCCACGCCCAGTCGCTCACACTGCGCACAGCCCTCCTCGAGCACGGATGGAACGAACCGATCATCCGCCCCCTAATCAGCGGCATCGACCCCGAAGCACCAACGCTCTTCTGATCGTGGAAGGGCCCTCTCAGCCATCGCCGTGTCAGGGCCGTGTTCTACGCTGTGTAGTGGAGTCCTGTTTTGGGTGTCCGTCGTACCCGACCTACCGTCGTTGGAGCATTATGCCTGTGAGCTCGATCCCGCGCCCCGCCGAGTTGGCTGACCGCGTCCGCAGCGCGTTTCGTGCCCGGGTCTCCGGCGACCCCACCGGGGCGCCGGACTGGGTGCGCGACATCGCCCTGGTCGGGGAGGGACCAGGTTTGTTCGAACCCGACGGCGTCGTTTGGCAGGTCCACGGTGGCCTTTCCACTTTGGTCGGCGGCGTCGCGGCCCTCCTCGGACAGGGCGCGCACCCGCTGGCGATGGCAGGGGTTGCGCGGCACTCCTCCTACCGCAGCGACCCCTGGGCCCGCCTCGCCGGGACCGCGCGCTGGCTCACCATCACGACCTTCGGCTCCGCGGAACTCGCCGAACGGGACTCGGCGCGGGTCCGCGGCATGCACAGGCGAGTCCGCGGCACCACCGACGACGGCCGCGCCTACTCCGCATCCGACCCGGCCCTGCTCCGTTGGGTGCACCTGGCCTTCACTGATGCCTTCCTCGGGGCCCACGAGGCCGTCGGCCATGACCTCGCCCCGCGATTCGGTCGCAACTGGGCCGACACCTACGTCGCCGACTGGTCCCGCAGCGCCCAGACGCTCGGAGCCGAGGACCTCCCAGTCAGCCGCCAGGAGCTCGCCGAGGCACTGCGCGCGATGGAATCCGACCTCGAACCCGTCCCCGCCGAGCTCCTGACCTTCCTCTCCGCCCCTGACGGGCTGAACCGGGCCGAACGGATCTTCTACAGCGGCATCGCAAGCGCCGGAGCGCTGGTCATCTCCCCGTCCGTGGCTCCCCTCGCCGGGGTGCCCGGCCGCGGCGACCGCTCGCTCGCGGCTCGCCTCCGTTTGCAGCGCACCCGCTTGCAGTTGCGGACCTTCCAGCTGGCCCTCGGACCGCACAGCCCCTCCGTGGATGCGGCGCGCTACCGGCTCGGCCTCGCCGGCCCCCCGGACTGGCTCGACTGAGCCCCGGCCGCGCCGGCGTTCCGCCGCGTCGCCGGCGCGCTCGTGCAGACCTTCCGATGGCGCCGCGTCGGCCGTGCTCATTTTCGCGCTCAGTCCGTCGAGCTGCGCACAGTTCTCTTCGAGCACGGTTGGAACGAGCCGATCGTTTGGCCCTAACTCACCGGCATGGACCCCGAAGTCCCAACCCTTTTTGGAAGGCCCGGGTCGCCGTATGAGATTGTGGAGAAAGCTTGCTTCGAGAATCAGGAGATGGTCGTCATCGGTCGAGCTGCTCGGACTCAACCCACACCTCCAGCTCGGCGAGCATCACCTCTTTGGTTGGTTCATCGACGGCCGCACCTGTATTCGGATCGTCGACCTGTGATCCCAGATAGCGGTCGAGCAGCGTAAGCGATACCCGATCGTACGATGGCTTTGTCCCCCACAAGGTTGCTGGCGCACGCACCCCAAGGTCCTGGCGGTTCTGTACCTCGTGTTCCGGCAGGGTGCGCAACGAAGTACGGTGCGGATCCTCGTTACCGAGACTGACTTCCACAGTACGAACGCGGTCTGCACGCATGTAGGAAAGCCAATCGCTGGCGTTGCCATTGACTACGCACAGTAGAGCGATTGGCTGAGGGCTGGTGAAAGTCAGTTCGATCCGGTCTGCGGGGGTTTTAGCTGAGTCTGCTCGGGAGGACAGAGTTTCTGGTATCCACCCAGAGCCAGGGCGACCGTCGAAGGCATTCATTTTCCTTCGGCTATCCTCGTTGACCTCAGACGACGCTTCGACGGTTACTGTGCCGTCTGTTTCCATGGTTGCAACGTCTAGTAGTTCCAAGCCGCGAGGATCTTCACATGTGGGCTCCACGTAGTGCCACTGACTCAACGCCTGGTCAAACAGAGGAGCGAACGGCGCAACCACGATGGCTAGCACTACTCCCAAACCCGTTAGCGCGACTTGCGCGAGCATCTTTCCTACCGGTTCAAGTACCTTGACCAACCGCGATGACTTTTTAGCTGGGGGATCGCTCATGGCTGATCCTGTGCTCCTCCGGGGGGCAAGTCAAGGTTTACGGAAGCCGAATCAACGACAGACCGGTAGGCGCAGCCACCTGACCTACCTCACGCAGTTGGTCACTTGCGGGTATACGCCGAGTGAGGTCGAGCAGATCATCCTCGACGGCGCGAATAAGACCACCGAACCCGACGAGGACACAGAGACGTTCGAGGAAGTTCACGCGGACGAGGAGGAGATGAGCGCCGAGGAGTACGCGGTCGAGTAGCACCGGGCGCCGGTGGTGCAGGGAGTGGCAGCCCTGCACCACCAGCTCTGGCCCGGGAGAGGGGAAGGTGGCCAGCTCGCCACTGGTGGGCGGGGCGGTTCGCCGCCGCTACGGGAGCCTCGAGCTGTGGTCGCCGGCGACGAACCGCCGTCCTCGCACTCCAGCTCAATGAGGCTCCGGTGCCGCGCACCAGGTACGCATGCACCGGCCGCGCTGCACGCCGACACGATCAGGAGAAAGGAGTATGCAGATGCGTTGCCCACAGCAGAGGGACCGACATAGTCGGTCCCTCACTTCATGCTGCCCGCTAGGGCGTCATCCGCTAGGCGGCCTTCGTCTCGGCGGCGACTTGCTCCGCGACGTCGTCTGCTGTTGCCGCCAGCGTCGGTTCGGTCCGCACTTCTTCGGACGACGAGCTGGTGCCGGCACCGTCCAGGGCACGCTTCATCTCGGCGGTACTGAGCCCGAGCCGGGCGGCTACCGCTGCGCGACTCTCTCCGGTGTCGAGCATCTGCTGCACCTTCGTACTGGCTTCCTTCGCGGCCGCTTCCGCGTCCTGCTCGGCTTTTGCCAGGATCGCGTCAGCGCGCTCCCGCGCCTCGGCGCGGATCTGCTCGGCCTGCTGTTCCTGCTCGAAGAACTCTGCCGCCAGGTCAATCAACCGCTCGTGCCGCTCGGTAAGTTCCTGGGCTTTCGCCCGCGCCTTTTCCCGTGCCGCCACCTGCTGCGCTGACTTCCTCGGTGCTGCCATGATCACCCGTCCCCTTTATTCATCCTGCGCCTCGTACCTGTACCTGATGCTGCGTCGGCCACGACTTGCGATCGGACGCACTTTCCCTGTCAAACCTAACGGTTAGAGCCCACCCGTCACAGCCGCATCATCCTGCTCCTCGCTCATCACCGGCGACGTCAAACCTTTCATGCGGACCTCGCTGACGCTCGGACTGGATGCAACGGACGTTGACCACACGTGGACAGCTCCGAGATAACCCAACGTCTCTATGCTGCCCACCTGGTGGATAACGTCCGTCAGCGGTTCCACACAATCGAACGAACCGTGGATAACGAAAACCGTGTTACCCACCGCCCATTCTCATGTGCACAACCGCATCGAAAAATCGATGGACCAATCGTCCTGGTCTCCACGGCGCTTCATCTCGGTTTCCTCCTCCGTCGTCAACAAGCAATTTCGCACCCCTCACAACCAGCACAATCCGTCACACCTCTTGCATCCCTATAAGTGAGGCCAAAACCGCGCGGCGTGCCGCCTCAAATGGGGTGGGGGAGTAGGTGAGGATGAGAAGGTGATGACCGTTCATAAGCTCAGTGCTGGGGACGGCTACGCCTACTACACCTCCGAGGTCGCTAGCGGCGACGAGCTGCGCGCGGGCGACCGGGAGCTGGGGGACTACTACACCGTTGAGGGCATGCCTCCGGGGCAGTGGGCCGGACACTCAGAGCAGCTACTGGGCGTGAGTGGTGAGGTCACCGAAGCGCAATTGAAAGCCCTCTTCGGCGAAGGCCTGCACCCCGAAGCGGCGAACATCCTCGCCGCCGGCGGCACGGCGAGCGACGTGAAACTGGGCCAGAAGTACCACCAGTACGATGCCGCAGACACGACGATGACCCGCCGCATCGACGAGGAAGTGGCCCGATTCCGACGCACCAGCGGACCCGCATGGAGCGGCCAGGACAACGCAGGCAAGGCGCTGCCGAAAGAGGTTATGCGCGAGATCCGGTCCCGGGTCGGCGGCGAACTGTTCCGTGAGTCCCACGGCCGGAACGCCCGCAGCAACGAAGAGCTCGCCCGGTACATCACCGCGCACACCACTCCGTCGAAGCAGACCGTCGCCGGGTACGACCTGGTGTTCTCTCCCGCCAAATCAGTGTCCCTCCTTTGGGCGCTCGGTGGGGACGAAGCCCGCAAAGCCATCGAGGCCGCGCACAACGAAGCCATCACCGAGACCATCACCTTCCTCGAGAAGAACGCCACCTACACCCGTCGCGGGAAGAACGGTGTCCGCCAGATCGACGTCGACGGCGGCCTGGTCGCCACCCAATTCCGGCACTACGACTCCCGCGCCGGAGACCCCCAGCTGCACGACCACGTCGTCATCGCGAACAAGGTCAAGGGCGTCGACGGGAAGTGGTCCTCCATTGATGGGCGGACCCTCTACAAGATGGGCGTCGCCGCGTCCGAGACCTACAACGCGAAGGTCATCGAAAAGGTCTGCGCGTCCCTCGGCGTCAGCACCGTCACCCGGGCAACCGGTAGCGGGGAGCCCGTGTACGAGGTCGCTGGCATCGACCTCGATGCGATCCACCGTGCCTCCTCGAGGCGAACTAATATCGCCGGAGCGATCAACCGGCTCGAAGCCGAGTTCACCGATAAGCACGGGTACGCGCCCAGCGATAGGCAAAAGATCTCCCTCGCGCAGCAGGCCACACTCGAAACCCGACCCGAGAAGAAGAGCGCCCGCCGCCTCTCCGAACTGGTCGAGGAATGGCAAAAGGACTACAGCACCGGGCTGGACGGCGGCATGGGCATGCCGGTCGGAACGGCCCTCCTCGAGCACGTCCGCAACGCAGGACCCCGCACATCCGACGGCGCCCAGGTGGGCCCGAGCATCGCCGACCTCAACGTGCACGAGCACGCCCGCCAGATCGTCCACGAGCTATCAGCCAAGCGAGCTTCCTGGGGCCGCAACCACGTCATCGCCCAGACCCGCCGACACCTCAAAGAAGCCTTCCCCGGACAAACCATCACCGACGAAACCGTGGAAAAGGTCACCCACTCCGTCACCGGCACACACAGCCTCCAGGTCACCCCGGAAGTCATCACCCCGAGCCTGCGCGAGTTCCAGCGCGCGGACGGCTCAAGCCAGTTCCAACAGGCCGACAGCGCCCTGTTCACCTCCCATGAAGTCCTGAACGCCGAGCACAGGATCCTCGCCGCCGGACAGAAGACCGTCATCCCAGCCGTGTCCATGGAACGCTTCGACGCAGTCCTGACGAAGCACACCGAAGCTGCCGCCAAGAGTGGCAGGCCGGCCCTGTCCCAGGGACAGATGGACCTGGCGCGCGCGTTCGCCACCGACGAGAAGCTGCTCACCCTCGGCATCGGACCCGCAGGAACCGGCAAGACCACCAGCCTCACCCTGGCCGCCGACGCCATCCGCGACACCGGCGGACGGGTCATCGGGCTAGCCCCCACCGCCGCCGCGGCCGCCGTCATGAGCGCAGACCTCGGCGCCGAAGCAACCACCATCGACGCGTTCCTAGCCACCTACCGCAACCAGCAAGCCGGCAGGAGCGCCAGCGCAGGTGCCTTCGCTCTCGGGGCCGGGGACGTGATCATCGTCGACGAAGCCGGCATGGTCACCACCCCGAAGCTCGCCGACGTCGTCGCCGTCGCCGCCCGCAACGGTGCCGTCATAAGAGCCATCGGCGATGACCGCCAGCTCGGCGCCATCGGCTCCGGCGGGGCGCTGCGCCTGCTCAACAATGAAGTCGGAGCGATCCGCCTCGAAGAAGTCCACCGCTTCCACACGGAAGGCGAGTCGGAGGCGTCCCTGGCGCTGCGCGAACCACCCGCGGCCGGCGCGGATACTCCGTTCCACTGGTACCTCGAGAACAAGCGCGTCACCGCCGGCACCACCGAAGCCATGACCCAGGACGCCCTCGCATCATGGATGGCCGACACCCGGGCCGGCAAGACCTCGCTGCTGGTCGCCACCGACAACGCGACCGTCACCGACCTCAACGCCCGCGCCCAGGCAGCCCGCATCGCCACCGGCGACCTCACCGACGGCACCGGTCCAATCACCGAGGCGACACCCTCCGTCGTCCTCCGCGAAGGGCTGCGCGCCTACGCCGGCGACACCGTCGTGACCCGGAAGAACGACCGCACACTGCAGGTCAACCAGGGCAAGGACTTCGTCAAGAACAATGACGTCTGGACCGTCGAAAAGGTCACCGCCGACCCCGCCATCAACACAGCCACCAGCACAGCCGCCGAGGCAGCTGCAGGGCAGGAGCGGCAGCGCATCACCCTCCGGCACGCAGGCCATCGTGGACGGATCACCGTCGACGCCGATTACCTCCACGAGCACGGCCAGCTCGGCTACGCCGCGACCGTGCACCGCGCCCAGGGCGCGACTGTGGACACCGCGCACGCGATTCTGGACGAGCGGACCGACCGCGCCAGCGCCTACGTCGCCGCCACCCGAGGACGCGACACGAACCGGCTCTACGTCGCCCTGGGCGACGACAACGAGCAGAGCGTCACCCGTGACAGCGTCCTGTCCACGATCACCGCGAACTACGACCGCACCCTGTCCGCGCACGAAGCTGTACGGACCGAAGCCGTGCGTACCGGCGACGTCGCTACCCTCGCCGGCGTCTACAACGAGGTCGAGAACGCAGCATGGGAAGCCAAGACCCGCACCATCGCAGCTGAAGTGATCGGGCCGCGGACCGCTGTGCAGTTCACCTCGCACGAAGCATGGGGCGCAGTAGCCACCCACCTGCGCGCAGCAGAAACCCAGGGACTCGACCCCGCAGCACTCCTCGCACAGGCCGCCGGCATCAGCCGTGACAGCACCAGGGACAGCACGGGGCGCGGGCAGCACGCTGACACCGGTCACCTGCGCGGGTTCGACGGAGCCCAGGACCCGGCGGCCGTCCTCGCGTACCGGCTTGAGCAGCGCATCGACGCCGCCACCAGCCTCCTCGCCAATGCCGACCACCGTCCCCTGGGCGCGGTGTCGGATGAGCACCTGGCCCGCCTCGTAGACCAGGCCACGAAGCACGCAGCAGGAGCCGAGCTGCCCCGCCGGTCACCCGGTGAAGCACCGATGGACACCGGGCTAGACAGGGAATGGGCGGCACGTCCGTTCGCGCTCATGCGGACCGACAAGCTCACCGACGCGCGCACCGAAGCCCTGCAGCGGGTCCAAGCCATCGACCCCACCACACCAGGAAACACAGAGACACAGAGAACTGTGTTGAAGGACCAGTGGATGGTGAAGGCGATGACCGTCGAGCTGGAACGACGTCAGGACCTTTCCCCGGCCCAGGCCGCGATCGAGCGCACCGCACGCGGGGAAGATCCCCGCACCGCACACCAGGTCACCATCGGTGACGCCATCCGGTACGAGCAGCAGCTCCGCGCCGTCGCACTGCCACAAGCCAGCACGGCCAGCACGGCGAGCAAGACAAGTGTGCGGCCAGCGGCCGCGGCGGTCAGCGATGACCTCGCGCCGTCCGTACTCCTGCGTGATGAGCTGGTGCCGGCCTCCTACCGGACCGAGCTTGACCGGCTCTGGGCGTACCTCGGACAAAAGGTCATGGTCCGAGGTGCGCAGCTCGCGGAAGAAAAGCCGGTATGGACGAACGCGCTCGGGCCCGTGCCCGGGAAGGACGCGAAAGCCGCCGAGTGGCACCGCATCGCGGCCGAAACCGAGGCGTACCGGAACCGGTACAACATCGGCACCCACGAGACTGCGCTGATCCCCAAGCAGTACCGGGACGAGCCCACCGCGCAACGCCTCATTAAGCGCGCCACCGCCCTACACAAACACAGCGAACTCGCCACCGTCCCACCCAAGACCGCCGCGCAGATCCAGCAGGGAGCAGACGAGGCAGCGATCACCGACCGCATGACGACCGAGCAGGCCGCCGCCCGCCGCGTCATCGACCGGATGCGCGCAGAACGTGCCGCCGCCAGCGACCCGCTACCGGCGCCACAGCAGCGAGAGGCACACATAGTGGACGCTGTACAGGTCGAACCGGTACAGCAGCAGGGCGACGACATGTCGGCCGCCGTCTCCCGTGTGCTCGCCAGGCACCGCGCACAGGCGGAAGCCGCTGTAGGTACAGCAACGCCGGAGACACCCCAAGTCACCGTCGATCCGGCCCCCACCGTTCAGAACCAGAATACGAAGTGGCCCGTCGTAAACGAGAACAAGGATGTCGCCCGCCCTGACAACCGTCATTCACGGTGGGGCAAGGAACAGGCCGAAGCCATCCGCAGGAGGAAGGCCGCGCCGGAGAAGCCGACGACTATATCCGCGAAAAACGAAGCGGCCTCCGCAGCCCGCAGGGCCGCGGAAGCCGCAGATCGAAGCAAGGGACGCTCGCTCTAGTTCCTTAGGGGACTCAGTGGCGTTGACTAGCACGCCGGGGAGGCACGCGCGTTGCTAAGGGTTGCGGCAACTTGGCTACCGTCAGAGCGTCCTGTATGAGTTGTTAGGTGACTGCCGCTGAAATTGATCATGGTGTGATCGGCGTCCTGCAGAAAGCAATCGCCGGCAAGGACCGGTACGCCGTCCTGCTCGGTGCTGGAGCATCAGCAGGTGTGGGGCTGCCCGGCTGGGACGTCCTGGCCCTCCGACTGTTGACGCTCAGTGGCGCGATTAGTGACGAAACTATTGCGGCTGCTTTTCTTGCGGCACAAGATCCGGCACTGGCCGCCGAGGCGGCAAAGAATTCAACGAGCGACTGGGACGCACTGCTCATAGAAGGTCTCTACGGCGATGCCCCAACCGATTTGCGGCCTGGCGCCCTTCACCTTGCGGTCGCTAACTTGGCCCTAAATCGTCCGGTTGGCGAGGTTGGACTCTTCACGCTGAACATGGAGCGCTCGATTGCGTCGTGGCAGCGGTTGTTGTGCGCTTACTTGCCGACCCTGCGAACCTCGGTGGGCTTGAGCCGATAATCTCAGCGGTCTTCGAATTCGTCGAGTGTCCACTCGTCTCGCCAGTGGATGACGGGACGGTCACCGTCGAAGGTCAGCGGCAGCCAGACATAGGTGGCGAGGGAAGTGTTGACCTCGGCGAATTCCTCCATCCGGACGTCGCCGTCCTGGCCGGGGGCGAAGTGCTGCTCAAATGCCTCGTGTGCTTTGGTGCCGTGTTCCAGGTAGGAGGGGAGCCATCGGTCCCCTAGGGCGATGTACAGGTCCTTCTTGGTGGGGTGCTCGAACACAGAGGAAATCTGGGTGTGGAACGAAGTTCGTGACGTATCGCTCGGGTGCAGATCGCCCAGCACCGTGTAGGGGCCGTGAATGCTTTTGGCGACCGCCGCTTCCGACGGGTTCGGGTAGTAGCCGGTGGTTCCGGAGGTCAGGAGGTAATGCTGGCGGTTGTGCCGGAAGTAGGCGGGTGCTTCTCGGACAAACGGGGGTTGCGGTTGCGGGAAATGTGTTGAGTAGTAGCCGGTGACATCGGTGTAATCGTCATCAAGGTCGGCGATGATCAGTTCGGAATGCACCCGCTCGAAGATGTAGTAGCCCTTGCCGTCATGGGGGTCGACCACGAGGTCGAAGTCCCCGGCGCTCATACTGAGTGGTCGCAGCCAGGTCTGCACGATCTTGTAGGGACCAAGGATGTCGTCCGCGACGAGCACCGTGGACCGCTGTACCGATCCCTTGCTCATGACCTTGATCCAGCACACGAACTGCTGGGTCTGGTCGTTGTAGATGATGTGTGGACGGTCGGCCGCTTGTTCGGGGTGGAGAGGGTGTTCGGGGTCGTTTTCGACGGGCGGCACGATGAGGCCGCGGTCCTGCCAGTTGTACAGGTCGGTGGATGAGTAGCAGCGAACGCCCCAGTGCCAGATGTCGCTGCCGGGGACAGTGTGCTCCTTGTTCTCGCCGTACCAGTAGTAGACACCGTTAACGGTGATGATGGATCCGCCGTGCGCCTGGATCCTGTTGCCGTTCGTGTCGTACCACGTCTGTCCTGGGTGAAATGCGGTGAGCGAGCTCATTGCCTTCTTTCGGGTGAGCGAGTAAGCGGGTGAGTGGGTGAACTATCCGGAGGACCGTTGACGGGCTAATGGCCGGTTGCTGCCGGCGCCGCCCCGCGGGTTGCCTAGGAAGCCTGCGTCGGCAAGAACATCATTATCGTTTGTGGCGTCGAGGTAGCTACCGGTGCACGGGATCTGAAACGGTAAAACTTCCGGTACCGCTCGGCATGAAAACGGTGCCCGCAGCGATCACGGTGGACACCGAGAACGGTTCGACCAGCGGGCCCGATAGCAATCCTCCATTAGATCGATGGCTGCCAGTGTCCAATGAAGCGATTCATCGTGTCAACAGGTCAGAGACCACGTTCCTTCATCATGATTGTGCAACATCGGCTATTTTGCTGTTGACAGGGCGCCTACCGGGACCTAACTTCTGATGAAGCGCTTCATCAGCGGCGTCACATTCGAGGAGGAATTGTGTCTACAGCAAATCAGCGAGCACGTAGGGGAGTGTCGCTCGTCGCGTTGCTCAGCGTCGGCGTTCTCGCCATGACCGCTTGCAGCAGCAACGGCGACAGCAGCAGCGAGGCAGGCGGTGGCGGTGGCGGCGCTGAAGCCGGGACCTTCACGTACCTTGGCCAGAACGAAAACACGACGATCGTCGAAACGTTGGAAACCCTCGCTGGTGATCAGTGCTCAACCGAGAACGAGGCGGCGAAGTTCACTCCGGATGCCATTCCCGGTGCGACCTGGGATCAGCAGCTTCAGCTTCTCGCCGGGCAGGAAGGGCTGTCCGATTTCGGCATGGCAGCAGGGACGCCATCGCTGATGAAGCAGTTCATCGATTCCGGTCAGGTGCAGGACGTCTCCACGGAGCTCGAAGCGCTGGGAATCGAGGACAAGATTCTTCCCGCCGCTGCCTCCACCATCAAGGCGCTGCATGGCACCGATGACCTGTACGCCCTTCCGACGGAATTCAACATCGAGGGATTCTGGTACAACAAGCAGCTCCTCGAGGACAACGGGATTACCCCTCCGGCGACGTGGGACGAACTCGTGGAGGCCGCCGAGAAGCTGAAGGCGGCCGGCGTTCAGCCCTTCTCGGCGTCCGGGGAGCAGGGGTGGCCCGTGACCAGACTTGTCGGCAACTACCTGATGCGCGACCTGGGGCCCGATGCCCTGCAGAAGGTTGCGGACGGGGAGGCGAAGCTCACCGATCCTGAATACGTCAAGGCCGCTGACGAGGTCGCCGCGCTCGGGAAGGCAGGCTACTTCGGTGACGCGCCGACCTCGATCGACTACGACACCTCGATCAACCTCTTCCTGACCGGGAAGGCCGCGTTCTTCTACATGGGTAGCTGGGCGACAACGGCGTTCAACGACGAAGCCCAGAACCAGATTGGGGTCGACAACGTCGGGTTCTTCCCCTTCCCGGAGGTCGAAGGCGGGAAAGGCAGCAGTGACCAGGTTCCCGCGAATGTCGGAATCCCGACCATGTTCTCCAGCAAGGGCTTTGATGACTCCACCAAAGCGTGGCTGGGCTGCATCGTGAACAACTACGGTGACACCGTCCTGAAGGACAGCGGCGTCATCTCCGGTTTCAAGGTCGACAACCCACCCACGGACCTTCCCGCCACCACGAAGCTCGTGCAGGACCAGATCGCGAACGCGCCCTCGAGCGTGCTGTGGTTCGAAGCGCTGATGACCTCACAGGCAACGACCGTGAGTCAGAGCAATGGCGGCGGTCTGGGCAATGGCTCCGTCAGTGGCGAGCAGTTCATGCAGCTCGTTCAGGACGCCAACCAGGGCTGAGAAGACTCAATATGAGGGGTTCCGAGACTCCCGTTTCGGAACCCCTCATCATTCGTGAAAGCAGATCATGAACAAAGTCCTTGGAGACCGCAGAGCGATTTTCCTCCTGCTCGGGCCGGCGCTGCTGGTCTACAGCCTCGTCATGCTCGTCCCGATTATCTGGTCGATGGGATACACCGTCTTCGACGGGGGCATCCTTACCGGCTTCACGTTCGTCGGACTCGGGAACTTCATCAAGTTCTTCAACGACCCGACGGCGTTGAGCGCGACCTGGTTCACCATTCGCTACGCGGTGATCCTCACGGTCCTTCAGGTCGGCTCCGGCTACCTCCTGGCGCTTCTGTACACCTTCCGGATCAAGCACGCCTCGAGCTTCATCCGCACGATCATCTTCTTCCCTGTCGTGCTCCCCACCGTCGGTGTCGGGTTGCTCTTTCAGAAGCTCTTCGAAGCCGCGCCGACGACGGGCCCCGTCAACGGCCTGTTGAACATGCTCGGGTTTCCTTCGGTGGACTGGTTCGGGTACCCGGAACAGTCGTTCTGGGTGATCATCCTTCTGGATCTGTGGCGCTCGATGGGCTTTTACGCGATCCTGCTGTACGCGGGCCTGGTCGACATCCCTGAAGAGCTCCTTGAGTCGGCGCGTATCGACGGCGCCTCCGGTTGGCGCCTGGTGCGCTCGATCGTCATTCCACTGTCATTGCCGGTGCTGCTCTCATCCCTGATCTTCAGCATTAACGGGACCCTGAAGGTGTTCGACACCATCGTTGCTCTGACCAACGGCGGGCCCGGAAATTCCACCACCCCACTGACGCTGTACATGTTCCAGACATCTTTCGCGTACGGCGAGTACGGGTACGGCAGTACCATCGCGACGGTTCTGACCATCCTGTGCCTGCTGGTGACGATCCTTATTTTCCGTTCGACTCGCCGTGACCTGACGAAGGAATGACCATGACCACAGCACCTTCGACCACAGCGCCGGCGCCCGCGGAATCCACTCCCGCGCCACCCCCGCCCTCTCGCAGGGCACGACGAGTCCGTCGTATCCTCACGCGCCTGCCGCTGGATATCGTGATAGCCCTGCTGCTGATCGCCGTCATCTACCCGATCGTCTGGCTGGTGCTGAGCTCCTTCAAGAGCCAGTCCGAGTTTCTCAACGCGCCCTTCTGGTCCCTTCCCTCCACCTGGTCCTTCGCCAACTACACGACGGCATTTGTCGACGGCGGTCTCGGCCGCTTCATCCTCAACAGCATCGCCGTGGTCTTTCCGTCCTTGGCGGTGATCCTGATTCTCGGCACCGCCGCAGGGTTCGTGCTTGAAGTGATGGTCTGGAAGGGCCGGGCGGCCGTGCTCCTGACCTTCCTCGCCGGAGTCATGGTGCCGGCGCAGATGATCCTGCTGCCTTTGTTCACCATCTACTTCCGCCTGCATCTCACAGGAACTCTCTGGCCCCTGTTCTTCACCTACATCGGTATCGGCATGCCCCTGACGGTATTCATGATGGCCACGTTCTTCCGCGCCATCCCGCGCGAACTATTCGAGGCTGCCACCATCGACGGCGCCAGCATCTTCCGCCTGTTCTGGCAGGTCGGTCTGCCTCTGGTCCGCAACGCCCTGTTCACGATCGGGCTGGTGCAGTTCTTCTTCCTCTGGAACGACCTGCTCATCTCGCTGACCTTTACGAACTCGCAGGGCCTGCGCACCATTCAGGCGGGACTTCTGAACTTCACAGGGCAGTACGGCGCCGTGCAATACGGCCCGACGTTCGCAGGCATTGCCGTCAGCGTCCTCGGGACGCTGATCATCTACCTCTTCCTCAACCAGCAGATCATGAAGGGCCTCACCGCAGGCTCCGTGAAAGGATGACCATGCGCGTCACCAGGCCTCGCGCCGAATACCGACCCGACGGCTTCGGAATCGGGACTGCCACCCCCCGGCTGTCCTGGCGCATCGAATCCAACACCACCGACCTCGTCCAGTTCGGATACGAAATCCGGCTCCGGCAGGCCGACGGCACCAGTGAACTCGTCGAGCACCGCGACACCAGTGACCAGATTTTTGTCGAATGGCCCTTCGCGCCGCTGCAATCACGGCAACGCGCCGAAGTGGACGTCCGTGTCCAGGCCTCCAACGGCCAGCACTCGGGCTGGAGCGAACCCCTGGAACTGGAAGCGGCCCTCCTCCAGCAGGACGACTGGAACAGCCCCTTCATCTGCGTTTCCAAGGACGCGCCAGCAGAAGGGGTCCGCCCCGGCTACCTCCTGCGCTCGGAGTTCGCTATCGAGGACGACATCAGCTCCGCGCGCATCTACGCCACCGCTCACGGAATTTACACGCTCACCCTGAACGGCGAACGCGTGGGGAATCAGGAACTCGCACCAGGCTGGACCAGTTACCACCACCGGCTTCGCTACCAGATCTACGACGTGACCGACCTCCTGCGCGCCGGAAACAACGCCATCGGGGCTGAGCTGAGCGACGGCTGGTACCGCGGCCGGCTCGGATTCCACGGCGGCCTCTGGGACAACTACGGCTCCGACCTCTCTCTCCTGCTACAGCTGGAGCTCCACAGAACAGACGGGACAGTCACCGTAGTCCCGCTCGACACCGCATGGCGCCAGTCCACCGGACCCGTCGTTGCAGCCAGCCTCTATGACGGAGAACACTACGACGCACGCCTACACCCTGCGGGATGGAACGAACCAGGCTTCGACGACACCTCCTGGTCCCGCCCGGCGATCCTTCCCCGCGAGGACTTCACCGCCGAGCTCCAGGCGCCCGTCGGAGAACCTGTCCGGGAGATCGAAACACTCGCGCCCTCTACGGTGGAACGCCGGCCCGATGGCCGTATCCGCCTCGATTTCGGCCAGAACATCGCCGGCCGCCTCCGCATCCACGTCAGCGGACCGGCCGGACACACGGTCACGCTGCACCACGCCGAAGTCCTCGAGGACGACGACCTCGCCGTCCGACCCCTCCGCCACGCACCCTCGGTGGACAGCTACACTCTTCGCGGCGCTGAACAGGCAGAGACCTGGAGCCCCCGATTCACCATCCATGGTTTCCGCTACGCCGAACTCGAGAACTGGCCAGGCGACTTCCGCCCAGAGGATGTCGAGGCCGTCGTCGTGCACTCCGACATGGAACGCACCGGCTGGTTCGACTCCAACAACCCGCTGGTCAACAAGCTGCACGAAAACACCGTATGGAGCATGCGGGACAACTTCGTCGACCTACCCACCGATTGCCCGCAACGCGACGAGCGTCTGGGCTGGACGGGGGACATCCAGATCTTCGCCCCCGCTGCGAGCTTCCTCTACTCAAGCGGGGGGGTGCTTGCCAGCTGGCTCGCCGACGTCGCGGCCGAACAGGGCCCCGACGGCGCCATCCCCAACTTCGTGCCTTGGATCGCCTGCGGCTTCCCCGAGGCCTCCTCCGCCGCCTGGGGCGACGCGGCCGTCATTGTTCCCTGGACGATGTATCAGCGCAGCGGCGACGCCGGTGTCCTCGACCGTCACTTCGCCATGATGACCGGATGGGTCGACCACCTTGCCAGCATGGCCGACCATACGGGGCTCATCCGCGAGGGCATGCAGCTCGGGGACTGGCTGGACCCGGCAGCGCCACCTGAAGATCCCGGAGCAGGAAGAACCGACAGGTACCTCGTCGCGTCCGCCTACCTTGCCCACTCGGCCAGTCTCACGAGCCAGGCCGCAGAAGTGCTCGGCCGCGCCGAGGATGCCGCCAAGTACCGGGCACTTGCCGACCGAACCTCCGGAGCATTCCAGCACGAGTTCCTTTCGCCCGCCGGTCGCCTGGTGGGGGAGACCCCTACTTCTCTGGCGTTGGCACTGGTCTTCAACCTGATCGACGATCCTGCCCAACGCACCCGGGCCGGAGGCAGACTTGCAGACCTCGTCCGAAACGGCGGCTATCGGATCCAAACAGGATTCGTCGGTACCCCCGTGATTTGCGACGCACTGGCCCTGACCGGCAACACAGAAGACGCCTACCGGCTCATTCTCGAACAAGAATGTCCCTCATGGCTGTACCCGGTAAGCATGGGTGCGACCACCATCTGGGAGCGATGGGACAGCATGCTGCCCGACGGCACAGTCAACCCCGGCGAAATGACGTCCTTCAACCATTACGCGCTGGGCGCCGTCGTGGATTTCCTTCATCGTGTTCTGGCCGGACTCGCGCCCGCTGAACCCGGGTATCGGCGGCTGAGGATTGCCCCGCACCTTGGCGCAACCTTCACCTCGGCCAGCGCCCGTCACCTCACCCCCTACGGGCTCGCCTCGGTGGAGTGGACCCTCGCGGACGAGGTGTTCTCCCTCGATGTCGTCATCCCACCAGGAGCGACCGCGGAGATTGTTTTTCCTGGCAGGCACGACGCCACCCGTGAGGTCGGTTCGGGAAAGCACCACTTCCGAACCAAAATCCGATCATTCGCAGAAGTAGCGTAATTCGAAGCGCCTAGCGGTGCACCAGGACACAGCGCACCGCTAGGCGCTCCGCCCCACGGAACTCTCCCGCACCGTCAACCGCGGAGGTATCACCACATTTCGGTGCAGGTGATTCTCCTCGTTCTGCAGCTCATCCAACAGCAACTGCATCCCCGAACGCCCCATCTCGAAACCGGGCAGATCGATCGTTGAGATGGGCACCGCGCTTCCATAGGCCGATTTATTGTCGTCACAAGCGACGATGGCAACGTCAGCGGGGATCTGAACGCCTGCCTCCAAAAGACGCTGCATCAAGCCGAAGGCGACGAGATCGGCTGCCGCAACAATCCCATCGACATCACCCGGCCGTCTCCTCAACAACTGCGCACCGGTGACCTGCCCGTCATGGATGCGGACATCGGGGGAGTCAAGGTGGATCAGGGTCGCGAATCCGCCTGATTCGGCGACGGCTCGCTGGGCGCCTCTCCACCGGCCACCTACTGCGTGATTGGCTAGCGGTCCTCCCGCGAATGCGATGCTCCGCCGGCCCAATCCGATCAGGTGGGACGCCGCGAGATAGCCCGCGGCCTCGTAATCGGTTGTCACCGTGCAGCTGTCGGCCGCGCTACTCGCGTCGACATCGAGCAGAACGACATGCTGGCCGGCGCCCCGCGCATCAGCGACTCCCGACAGGTCGCTTCCTGCGGCCGTGAGCAGGGTGCCGGCAACCTGCTCCTGAGCAAAATGCTCGAGATAGGCCTTCTGCTTCTCCACCCGCACATCAGAATTAGCGATCAGGAGGAAGAAACCGGATCGTTCCGCTTCCACCTCAGCGCCCCGCGCCATGTCCGCGAAGAACGAGTTGGCAAGGTCGACCAGGACAAAACCAACCGAACTGCTGCTACCGGCGGCAAGGGACCGCGCAGCGCTGTTGCGAACATAACCCAGGGCGCCTATCGCCGATTGGACGCGCTTCACCATCACCTGATCCACCCGATCCGGACGATTCAGAACATTGGAAACAGTCCCCGTGGAAACACCCGCCTGGCGCGCCACGTCACTGATGGTCACCGCAGTCCGCTGTCGTGAGCGTCGCACGGGTCCCCTTGTACTTCCATGAAGCGGTTCATGAACCATGAGGAGATGGTAGCTCTCTTCGGCACTAAGGGCAGAGTCTGAGGTTGCCCGGGCGATTCACGCGGAAAGACGAGGGGACTCATTGGTTTGAGCCTGTTCACCCGCTGCTACCTCCTCGCACACGACGTTCTTCCCGATACTGACCAGAAAGCGTTGCCGCTACCTGAAGCCAACGTGGCTACACTCGAGCACGATTCCGGCTGACGGGCTGCAGCGTGCAGATACTCCGCACAACTACGTGTGGCGATCAGTGATCGCCACACGTGCGGCGTCTGTCGAGAAGGTCGGGGGCTTTGGCTCACTGCAGCCTTCGTGAGAGGCAGGCCGGCAGCAGAGTGATAGCAGTGGGTAGCAACTGAGCTCCGTCAACATAAGTTGACATAAGATAAATTATCGGTGATTCGAGGTGTGATCTCGGGTGGGTTCCGCGCATGGATTCTGACTGGAGTGCATGAGATAATTGGTGCATGACAGCTGTAGCAGGAGCACGCACGGACCTTCAGGCTCACCGGGACTCTATCCGGTTTCCGGAGGATCAGCTCGTGCGCGAGCTGCGCGAAATCCTGGGCGCCAAGCTGGTGGCCTATCTAGGGTCCGTGAAGGAAACCCGGGCAGTGCGCCAGTGGGCTGATGGTGAGCGCAAGCCATCCGCTGATGTCGTGCAGCGGCTGCGCGATGCCTACCACGTAGCGGCGTTGCTCCATCAGCGCGATACGGCCCCCGTTGTCCAGGCCTGGTTCATGGGCATGAACCCGCAGCTCGACGATGTGCCACCGGCACGACTGCTGCGCGAGGGACGGCTCGAGGACGCCAGCCCAGCGGTACTGGCAGCTGCCCGCGCCTTTGCAGCAGCAGGCTAGTCCTTGCCACCCCGGACACTGACGACCATCAACACTTCTCACACGGTCTGGCGAGTCGGCTTCTCCCCTGACCCGTGGGCATGGAGCGGCTGGCAGTACGCCACCGACGGCCGGTTCCCCGGCCGCTGGGACGACGCCGACGGCAACTTCCGCACCATCTATGCCGGCTCCAGCCTGCTGGCATGCCTCCTCGAGGTACTCGCCCACTTCCGCAAGGACGCCCACCTGGCCGCCGAGCTCGAGGACATTCACGAGGACGACCTCGACCGGTACGCGCACCCCACTATCAAGCCCGGGCTTGTTCCCCGGCAGTGGCTCGATCCCAGAAGCATCGCCACCGGAACGCTCACCGGCACTTTCTGCGTCGTGGCGGCGTCCAAGACCGTCGCGACCCTCTACCCGGACTTCATCGGGCAGGCTCTATCCCTGGGATTGACCGACTTCGACGCGGCCGCATTGAAAGATGCTCGTCCACGCCAGCTCACCCAGAGCGTCGCGACGTGGCTGTACGAGAACACCGACGTCAACGGTGTCAGCTTCAGCTCCCGGCACGGCGACGACTTGACCCTGTGGGCGGTCTTCGAGCGCCCCAATGACGGGCCAGTATCAGCGTGCATCGCGGACGTTGAGCATCACTCGTTCACCGACGCCGAGTCCGACTTTGTCCGTGCTTTCCAGCTCCTTGACCTGCAATGGGGCCGAGCACGAGCTTGAACTGACACCCGCCGGACCACGACTGGCAATTGTCCAACAGCCCGTTGGACAATCGCTTCTCGCCCATCCACCGTCAGCGCCAAGGTGGTTGAGCACCGGTTGTGGCGCAAACCGGCAAATGCACAGATATCTGTTCCTCTGTGTATCCGTGCCGAGAATCCCCGACCCTTCAGTAGGTGGGTCTGGTCGTGACGCCGCGACAACTGTCAACCTGACAGAACGTCGGCTATCGGCGTATACGATAACGAGTTCCGGTGGAAGCTTTTCCGAGCGGCGGCACACCCGCCGGTCGCCGGGCGGCGCGGTCGCTGCCGCGCACGGTCAAGTCGTTGACGGAACGACTTCCAATAGTTGACGCCTGCCGCGTGACACACCTGGCGTGTCACGCTTACTGCGTGGATCTTGAAGTGACATCGGACTTGATCATTCCGGCGACCGAATTGCAGTGGAAGTTCTCCAGGTCGTCCGGGCCTGGCGGGCAGCACGTCAACACTTCTGACAGTCGGGTGCAACTCACCTGGGTGGCATCGGAGTCGTCGGCGCTAAGCGATGAGCAACGGATGCGAATCGTTCACCAGCTCGCCCGGAGCTTCGTCTCGGGCGCGATCACGGTAACGGTGTCGGAGCAGCGGTCCCAGTTGCGTAACCGCGAAATCGCTCTCAAGACGCTCCGCGAAATTGTGGCCGCCGCACTTACCCCTTCGCCCCCTCTGCGCCGCGCGACGCGTCCCACGCGCGGCTCCGAACGTCGCCGTTTGGCGTACAAGCAGCAGCGATCCGCGACTAAACGGCAACGCCGACGGCCCACCAGCGAGTAACGGCTCACTGTGGCCGGTGCTTGGTGACGCACGCGGACTTAGCAATGAGGACGAGATGGTCCAGTTGCGCCGTGCTACGGCTCTTAACAGAGAGTCTGTGCTTCCGTGTTTCCTGGAACCGACGCCCAGGTCGTGGCCGACAGGGCGGTCAACGCTGTCAGGGCCACGCCCACGGTTGGGTCCTAGGCAGCACGACCACCTGGGCGCGACGGGACTTGCTGGCGTGATTGAAGCTCCCGAGGCGATGCAAGCCTCTGCACGTTTAGATTCGAGGCAAGTCGCTTACCTGCCCCTCCACTCACTAATTCATCTACTCAAATGAGTGAATGAATCAGCTCGAGTACAAGCCCTGTGGAGCTGGAACGATCGGCAACGGCTTGTTTGCAGGCTTGTGCTCCGTCGTCGTGCAGCCCTGGAAAGGTCCGGTGCCAGAGAAGAGGACAGCCATGGTGGGGTCGGCGTAGCTGTTCCACCAGTTCGCGAGCCCCGTCGTCGGGTCGAGGCGGAGAGCTTCCCAGGCCCGCCAGAGCGCGTTGAGCCGGTTGACGGCTTCCTTGTGCCGCCACCAGCTGGCGCACCAGCCGAACTCCGCACGGCCGTAGGACTCAACGGGACGCTGATACTGATGCACCAGGAACTCGGTTACGAACTCCTCGAGGTTGTTGAAGACCATCTCGGGAACAGGCTGCGCGGTCCCCTGAGCTTGGGGGGCACTATCGGTCTCGGGCTCCTCGCCGGGAAACACATCATCGGCAGAGTCGTTGGCTCCGAAGGGTGCGTGTAGATCCATCGGGCTACTCCTTCACCATGGCGGACCAGCGGTTACCGCCGGCAGCGACACCCGGGCTGGGAAGAACCTCGCCGGCGGGGCCCACTGTCGGCGGTTCCGCTGCAGCGGATGCAGAGGCGACTCGTGTGCCATTGTGAGCGGCTTCCGATGCCGCGACCTTGTCCGCGTAGGAACGGTCGCTGATTGGTACTGTGCGCAGCAGGACGGCGCGTGAGCCGGAGCCGAGCATGATGGCCCGGCCCTTGGGCATCGCGGCGAGGTCCGCGACGGAGAGGATGTCGTCGGTGGAGTCCTGGCGGCTCGTGGAGCGGCTGTCCTTCTGCCTCGAGGTCGATACCGAGGTGTACCGGTACTGACCCACGAGGTCGGAGAGCATCTTCAGGAAGCCCTCTTCTTTCACGTTGCCGCCGTAGGTGAAGACGTTGGCCGTGGAGAACAGCTTCTTCATCCCGGACTCACCCCACACGTCGACGCCCTGAGACCAGGATTGTAGGAATGTAGAAACCACGATTCCTCGGGAACCGTAGTGGCTGTAGAGGTCGGGCAGGTTCTCCCACCGGCACACGTTCGCGGCCTCATCGAGGACGCAGACCATCGGGACCGCCAGGCGACCACCTGCCTGCGTGGCCGCGTACTCCTCAGCCGCGGTGGCCGTAGCCACGGTCAGGGACGTCACCAGGGGACCTGCGGTGCCGGCGCCTTCCTTGGAGAGCGCGTACAGAGTGTTCTTGCCCTTGATGAAGTCCTCGGGCGTGAACTGCGGCCGCGGATCATCCGGGCCGGACGGGTTCACCCATGCGGCGATCTTCTCGTTCTTCAGGCACGTGGCCATCTGCCGGGCAGTGCCATAGACACCCTCACGCTGCTTGTCCGGCAGGGACATCGTGCTGCCCATCGAGTCGGCTTCCTTCCGCCATCCGGCGTCAAAGAGAAGACCGGCGGCTTCCTGGTTCTCGGAGTGGGAGAGCCACGAGTGGACCTGACTGATCGGGCGGCCACTGACCGCGGCAGCGAGCAGGTAACCGGCCAGCAAGTCCTTGCCCGCGTTGTCGAAGTAGGCATCTCCCCCCTTCGCGCCGACGGGCCGGGAGCCCAGGGCGAAGTTGTTCGCCATTTCCGCCGCGCGTTCGGCGTCGACCACATAGCTCAGCGGGTTCCACCACCAGGTGGGCTTCTCGTTCGCGACGGACTGCGGGTCGAAAATCCACACATCACCGTTCTCGGCCCGGATGTCGCGGGTCAGATCCGATAGGTCCCGCTTGTTCGACGTGGCGATCACCGGGCCCGGGGCCTCGATGATCGACGGCGCGGCCTGCGTCGTGGTCTTACCGGTACGGGTGCCCCAGATGTGCAGGAGCGTGTCCTCCCACGACGCGTACAGGGTGTTCCCGCCGCGCACCATGCGCCCGATCATCACGCCCGGTGACTGCTCGGCGGTCAGTCCGAAACGGGCAGCCTTGGCCTTGACCTGCTTCTCCGTGAAGGGTGCGACGTCTTTGAGGGACGCCATCTTTATCGCGGCCCGGTCGTGCTTGACGATTTTCCGGCCCTTGCGGATGCTCATCACGATGTACAGCACGAACAGTGCCAGGAGCAGGACGCCGGCGATGATTGCCAGGGTTATTTCGGTGGACCGCCACGGCATGATGCCGGTGAAGGTGCCGAGGGATCGTGGCCAGAACCCGGTAGGGATTCCTTCGGGTCGGGGTGCGAGCTGGTGCCCGAGGGTGTTCAGCCCGTAGAGGGCTCCCGGGACGCCGACGAGGGCGATGATGAGGACGACCAGCAGTGCGGCCTCGCCGCCGAGGCCGGCTTTGTGCTTGCGGTCCAGTGAGCTCACAGCTCGCCTCTCTCCTCTGCAGCGGTTCGCTTGGCCTTGTGCCACTTCTTCTCGGTGTCGTGGACGCGCGACCTGCGTTCGGTGGGGGTGAACTCCATTGAGAACGGGATGCCGGCCCGGGAGCCGACTTTGATGAAGAACTTGCCCTGCCCTGGTGGGGGCTGTGTGGAGCGGTCGTCGTTGTACCAGGCTGCGTTGTCGTCGTCCTCGAGCCACGCGGCCAGCTCATCGTCGGTGATCGACTGATCCGTGCGCCGGAACACGTCGTCGTTGGTGTAGCGCATCGCGTCGTCGCCGGCCCGGTTCCAGGCGGGCGGGTCCTGCCATGCGGCGAGTTGTTCCTGCTCCCGGTTACTCAGCGGAACAGACTGCGTGAGCAGCGGCATTTCGGAGCGGGCGAGGCCGCCGAGGATCTTGATGCCGCAGCGGTCCATGATGCCCTGGGCCTTGTGCCGGTCCGCTTCGTCCTTGACCGCTTTGAGGTCAGAGGGAGTGTGGGAGGCCATGATCTGACCGACGCCCCACTCACGGTTCAGACGGGTGAGGGCGTTGACCTGATCCACGATGCCGGGACCGGCCGCGAGGGTGTTCCACAGCTCATCGAGGATCACCAGGAATCGCTGGCGCTCGATCACGCCGTCGTCAGCGAGCATGTTCGAGGTGGTGACGGTTCCGAACCCGGCCGACCAGCACGCCATGAGCGTGGCCGCCCGCAGGTCGTTTTCGGCCTGAGAGATCCGGGAGAGGTCGAACGCCATCGGCGTCGTCGCGTCGATCTTGTGGGTGGACTGCTTGGAGAACATGTCACCGAATGCGCCGGCCCCGCAGAGTGAGTTCAGCGAGGACTCCAGACCTTCGGTGATCGTGTCATACCGTTCATCGCTGCCACGATCCAAAGCAACTTCCCGCACCTGCGCCGGACGGCTTTTGAGGACGGCCCGCAGGTCGTCCATGAGGGGAACAGTGCCGGCGGGGTTGTGGTCGGCTTCGAGGACCATCAGGCACCGGTCGAGGATCGACTCCTCACGCTCATCGAGGGGCTTCTTGCGCAGGATGGCGATGAGCGCGGCGATGAGTCCGCGGCGTCGTGCGTGGAGTTCGGTGAGCAGTTCCTCCCGCTTCACCGGGGACAGGCGGGTCGCAGCTTCCAGGGCGCCGGCATCATCGAGGGGGTTGATGTGGCCGATACCGCGCCCGAGCGGGAGGCCCTTGCCGCCGAGCTTTTCGATCATGTCGATGTGCTCGCCCTTGATGTCCCCGAGGATCATCGGGTTCACACCGAACGCGCAAAGGCCGATCGCCATGCGGCGCAGCAGCGAGGACTTTCCCAGACCAGGGTTCGCCATGACGAACGCGGACGGGTTCGAAATCAGGCGGACGTTCTGGAACCACGAAATCGGGTCACAGCACACCGGCTCGTTCGAGAGCAGGTTCCGGCCCAGAGGTACACCTTCCAGGGGTGCGCCGCCGCCCATCGGGAACGGGTACAGACCGCACACCTGATAGTTCGTGCCGCGCATCTCCTTCACCGGGTGCAGCAGCTGCGCCTCACCCATCCCACGGCCCTTGAACCCACGAGGGCCCGGACGCATCGCGGCCTTCACCGCAGTGCTCCCTGTCCGAGCCTTCTTCGCCTTCGTGCCGCTCTTGCTTCGGCCCTTCGCCTTCGCCGGAGCGTTTGCTGATCGGGAGGTACCGAGCTTCGCGAGAACCTGCGCCCACGCACCATGAGAAGCCTGCCCCGGGTTGCCTGGGTTGAACGATCCTGCAGCTGGGTTGAGTGCGGCCATCAGAGTGCGTCCCTTACAGTCTTGGGCAGTGCCAGGTGGTCGGGAATGACGATGCCCAGCGGCAAGCCGGCGGCGAAGGTCGAGTCCTGCGCCCCGTAAGCCTCCTCGAGGCGGATACGAGCGGACGCGCCAAGGTTCTCGATGGCGGCCTCTGCCTCGGGCAGGTCCTCCTTGTGGCGGACGGTCGCGGTGACGATCATCGCGAAGTTCAGCAGACCTGCTCCATCGGCTTCCTCCTCGGCCGTGGCTTTCGCGGCCCGCGTCTCACGGCTGTCCCGTGATGTTGCGCGGTTGCGGGAGGAGGCATTGAACGTCGCCGTGTTGACGTCGTTCTCGACCAGCTGCGCCGCTCGCGCCGGGTCGATGGGACGGTAGAGCATCGTCACGCGCTTCCGCACGACCTCAGGGGTCGGCGCGACGAGGGACTGCAGCACGCTCGCTTGGATAGTGGAGCGGGGCGGGACAGACATCGCCCACGTCTTCGACCACGCGTTGTTGTGGTGGTAGGTGTCCCAGAACGCGTCAGCGGCCTGCGGGCCGACTTCGTTCCAGTCCAGCATCGGTGCTTTGCCTTCGGCGTGGGCGCGGTCGAACAGGATCGCCTCGGCCGGGTCGTAGGCCACGCGGATGACTTCGCACAGCTCCTGCGCGGACAAGGGGGTCGAGACGCCGGCCCCGGTATCCCCCAGACTCAGGGTCAGGTTCGGCAGACGCGCCGCGAGGTCGTTGGCGACCTCATCGGCTTTACGGATCTTCCCGCCCGGGCGCAGCGTGGCTTTGAACGTCACCGCGATGTACGCACGGGTGACCGTCGCACCGGTGGGCAGGGCCCGCACGGTTTCGTTCATGATGTCGCGGGCGAACGCCGGGGCGTTGGGGTCCATCCGGTTCTCGACCTTGCGGGCGAGCCGGAACCCGGAGTCCGGTGCGGTCTCGATGGTCGCAGACGCGGCGATCAGGCCGGGCTCGTCGGTGAGCATCCCCAGCCAGTGCGACCACCGGTCGACCCAGCGGTTGATCTGCTCCTGGTCGACCATGCCGCCGCCGTCGGGCTCGGAGCCGAGCACCACGGTGTAGTGGTTCTTCACCGGGATGTGCAGCAGGGCGAACGGGCGGCCGTAGCCGTCGGTGTGCTCGCTGATGGTCGAACGAGCCGAGATACCCGGCAGCTGCGTCGTTCCGGACGGAACACGGCTGATCGGCCCCGCCCGGTACACGTTCGCCCCGGCATAGCGGGCATTCATCCACCCGAAGCGGCGCATGATGCGTTCGATCATCGTGCGGCCGTGCTTGTTCTTCTGCATCGACAGCAGGATCAACAGTCCGATCAGCAGTTCGAAGACCAGGGCCAGCATCCACTGGCCGAGCATCATCAGAACCACACCGACGACGACGCCGAGGATCAGGATCATGGTGCCCGCCGTGGACAGCCCGGCCAGACCCTTGCTGGTCGGCAACCGGTAGTTGCCGTAGATGCGTGGTCGGACGTCGGGGGTCTTAGCTTCGGTTTGCGCCATCAGTGCGGTCCTCGTTCCCAGTGTTGCTGGTGGTGTTAGCGACTTCGTTCTTCAACTGCTGCGCCTGCTTCTGGATCTGCGCAGCTCCCTGCCTCAGCGCAGCGCCCGCCGGACCAGAGGCCCCAGAGGCACCGGATGCGCCCTTGGGCCCAGCCGCTTTCGCACCCGCCGGTCCTCCGGCGGTCTGAGGCGGGATAGCGCCCTGGGCAGAGGGCTTCGCGCCGCCCTGCCCAGCGCCGCCCTGTCCACTTCCCGAGCCGGTGTGTGCGCCCTCCTGGACCGCACCCTTCACTGCTTCACTGCCCTTCTTGACCGCTTCACCGGCGATCATCGCTGCAGCCGCGGGAGGCGCGGCAGCCGCCGCACCAGCAGCAGCTCCGCCACCAGCAGCCGCACCAGCACCAGCGGTACTGCCGGCCCCGGCAGTAGTACCGGCAGTAGTACCGGCCGTTGACCCGGTCGGTGCTGCTTTCGAACCGCCACCTGTTGCGTCTGCGCCCTTGGGAGCCGCGCCGTCACCACTACCGGCTCCACCGCCGGTAGGCGCTGACGCAGATTTCTCCGACTTCGCCGGAGGACCCTGCGGGGGTGCCTGGCTGCCGAATCCTTGTCCTCCACGCGGCGTGCGGGAGGCACCCTGCGGGATTGCCGCACCCAACGCGGCGAAGCCCATCGCAGCCCCACCGCCGCCACCGGAGGACGCCATGGCGCCCAGCGCCGGGCTGAGGAACCCGATGAGGACCGGCAAAGCGACGACGGACGCGAGGATCAGCATGAGGCCCGCGGAGAACTGCAGGAGCGCCTGACCGGAGAACAGCCCCGAGGTCGTCATCTGGATACCGGTCGCGTAGATCAGTGCGGCGGCCGGCTTGTAGAAGGCGAAGGCCAGGGTCCACGCGATGATCTTGCTGAACCAGCTCTTACCTGTTTCGGTGTTCATGAACGCCGCCGACAGGGGCAGGACGCCTGCGATGAGGAACAGCATCGCCGTGCGCAGGACCATGAGCATGATCTGCACGATGTTCACCACCACAGCGAGCAGCCCGCCGACGATGATGAGCATCTGATTGCCCATGAGGAAGGTTGCGCTGGACGTGCCGGTGTCCTCCATGCCCAGGAGCATCTGCACGTCTGATTGGAAGTCGTCTCCGACGCCGGCTGTGATGATCTGTTCAGCCAGAGCGTCGGTAGCTCCAAGGAGCACGTTGAGGAGGGCGACACCCGAGGCGGTCACGATGGCCAGCGTCAGCAGTCCCTTGAGCAGGTCCTGCGCCGGTTCGGCGCGCTGGGACCACACCATGCGGACTCCGGCGACGATCATGCTGATAGCCGCCAGTGCAAGGGTCAGATAGAAGGTCTGATCCTGCACGAACCCCACAGCCGGGGCCGAGGACGCCGCCCGTCGAGGAACGATGTAGCCGACGAGCGAGGTCGCCCCACCAACAAGGGCAGCCCCACCGAACACGATCGTGGCCGTGTTCACCAAGCCCGCACCATCACCACGACGAGCATTCGTCACCAACGTAATCCCGAGAAGGATGATGGCAATCGTGCTGATGCCCAGTCCGATCCACGTCGCATAACCGAGGATCAGGGCAACCTGATCGTTGAACGCACCCCCAGCGGGAGCGTCCGCGGACCCAGTCTGACCCGTTGTCAGGTCACCGGCGTCGATCGTCGTCCACAGGGTGCCGAGCTGCGCGATCGTCGCGACCAGCGCCGCCTGTACCGCGTCGGCAATGGCTTCGATGGCGTTACCAGCTGCACCAGTGATTGCGTTGGATACGCCTTCCTTGACGGTACAAAGGGGATCAAAACCATCACAAACATCCTTGGCAATTTCAGCCATTGGTGGGGCCCCAAAGGATGTAACCGGACAGGTCGGAGACCTGCCCCTGGACAGGTCCACTCGATCCGTCGTCGTTGTACCTCACGTACCAGTCACCTTCGTGCCATTCCATGACTCCGGAGGTTGTGAAGTAAATGAGTTCAGAGCCCGAGTCGCCTGAGTAGACAATCTCAACTGTCGCTTCATCCTCGGTGTAAGACAGAAGACGGAAGCCTTCGATCTTGATCGGGGGAGCCGCTCCGTCATCGGATGCAATGCGCTGCTCAATCCGATCAACACCGATGTCCTTACCAGGGCCTTCGAGAGAGAGAGCTTTGGTGGTCTCCAAGAACAACTCAGAGTCACCCCCAGAAGCCAGCCTTCCAGCCAACGAAAGAAGTGCTCCCTCTGGTGTGTGGGAGTAGCAGGAGCGGACCCCTGTCTGCTTATCAACGACGCCGGGGCCGTGTTCAACCGACCTAGGCGCTGCAATTCCACCGAGGAACTCCCACTCAACATCTTCGGGTGCAGCGGTGAGAGTCGTTCCTCCGGTGGCGTCCAGGCCGCACACGGATTCGTCCGATGATGCCACCGTCGCGGACGGCGTTGGCGTGGCTACCTGTGTCCGGGCTGGTGGTGCGGCGTCGGATTCGTCGTCGTTGCCGACCCAGACGAAGAGGATGATCCCGACGATGACGAGCAGCAGGACGGCGACCGCGGACATGAGGAAGCGGGGTGCGGCCCACCAGACGTTCTCGGTTTCTTCGGTTTCGGCCATGACTACTCCTGTAGGTAGGGCTGATTCTGCAGGGTGGCTACGCTGTGCCGCCGCCGGAGATGAAGGTCAGCAGTGAGGCCCCGCCGGAGATGAGGGCGACGGCGAGGACGATCTTGATGATGCCGGAGATTTCCTGCGTGGTTTCGCCGCGGCTGGAGTCGAAGGCCATCTTGCCGCCGACAACGAGCAGACCCAGGACGCAGATGCCCAGGGCGATCCACTTGCCGACACCGACCATGCGGTTCCAGGCGTCCCCGATGCCGGGAGGGGCCAGCGGTCCGCTGTCGGGCAGGGTGTTGGCGTTGATCAGGACATCCTGTGCGATGAGCAGCAGTTGCATGGTGCTAATTCCTTCCAGAATTACGGTGTTCGATGACCTCACTGAGACTGGTGAGGACTTTCCTTGGCTCGCGGGCCAGCGACTCGGGGTCGACTGTGCCTTCGAGTCGAAGCTCTTCTATCCACGGCAGCGTCCATGTTTGTGGGACACCGCCGGCGGTGATGCGGGTCAGGTTGTGCAGGGTCTTCGGCAGCTTGCCGGGTGCGTCTGCGATCACGACGAGGCCGCGCAGGGTGATGGTCGGGTGTGCGCCTGCGGCCCAGTCGCGGGCGGCGAGCTGAGCGGCTTTCAGCCCTCGATGGTTCTGCCGGGCGACGAGGAATACATCGGCCGGTGGCACGGTCGGGCCAGCGTCCGAGCGGGAGGGCCAGCGGTGGTGGCAGGGGACGCCGCCCAGGAGGTCGGCCATGGTGTTCTCGCCGGCTCCGCCGTGCACACCAAGCCAGAAAACCTCGGGGCTATCCGTGATGAAGCGGACCATTCCTTCGCCAGCGGCGAGGCCAAGAATGCCCTGCTGCGGACCGGCGACACCGCGTAGAACTTCAACGGCGTCGCGAATTTCGGTTTCTGTCACGACGGGCGCCTCAACGGGCTCGCGCGTGACGAAGTCACCCCAACGGTTATTCATTTAGCTATGCCCCCAGCGGCTTCCCATAGACTCGACTTCGATCATAGTAGCTCAATTTAATGAATGGAAAGGCAATTGTGCGAACTGAAGTGAACCATAGTGAACTGAGGCGCAATCTAGGGTACTGTTCCCAGCATGGGGGTTGGAGTGGTCATAGTGTCTAGAGCGCTTGATGTGCTTTTCGCTGACCTACCCGCGCGACTCAGTGTCGAACAGCTCACTGACGTTCTTGGTTTGTCTGACAAGACGGTCACGTACCGATGGCTGCGCGAGGGGCGGATACCTGCAATCAGGCTCGGCGGGACATGGCTCATCTTTCGCGATGACATCAAAGATCACCTCGAGGCGCACTACAACACGCCCGGCCCCAGCTCTGCACCGGAACCAGGTACAGAGGATGAGAAACCAGAGGATCTTGAGGGGACATGATGACGACGGAAGCGCTGGCCAGACCTGTATGCACGGCAACCATCGGCGAGGACGACACCGTGAGCGTCACGGTTGATGGAGTCGACCGGACGTTCGGCTCGATGCCGGAAGCGATTGGCTTTTTCGCGGGCACGGCAGGCGATCTTGGCCGCCCGCTCAAAGTCACTGCCTACGATCCGTCGTCGACGACGCAGCCGGAAACCTACCTCATCGTCAATGAGGACGGTTCTGTCGATGCAGACACCAGCGTGCCCGTGAAGAAGCGACCTCCCCGCCGCACCACTGCCCGTCCCGCCAAGGCAGCAGCTACAAGCCAGCCTGAGCACCCGGCAGAGCGTCCCATCACAGCAGACGTGGACCCGGCTCCCGTAGCCCCTGCACCTGTCATCAAGGATGCTCAGCCCGAAGCAGCCGAGCCACAGGCCTCACGTCAGGTGCCTCAGCCGGCCGTTGACCAAACCCCTGACGTGTCCTCCACGGCATCCACCGAAACGGCTCACACACCGCACACCCCGCCCACCCCGCAAGCTCCGCAGGGTGTACTAGCGACTGTGCAGGTGGAGCCCGGGGATGAGCGGATTAAGCTGCGCCCCGAGGTGAAGGCCGAGAAGGCTGCAGCGCCGGCCCGTGAGGGTTTCCGGGGCTGGCTGAACGCCACGTTCAAGGCGAACCTCGCCGCGTCCCCTGCGGAGCAGGCAAGCAGGGCCCGCCGCGCACGTATCCAGCGGCCGTTGGACACCCACTGCACGATGGCCGTGGTCCAGCTCAAGGGTGGAGCGACGAAGACCACCGTCGCTTACCACCTGGCCGCGACCTACGGGCGGATTCGCGGAGGGAACATCCTCGCCGGTGAGTTCAACGAGAACCAGGGCACCCTCGGTGAGCGGGCCCTCGCTGGTTCGCATGACCGCACCACGCTGGACCTGATCCGGAACCTTGGCACCGTCACCCGGCGCACGAGCGATCTCGTGCGCTACATCCGCCCCCAGGGCGACGACAGGATCCACGTCCTCGCCTCCCCACCCGAGGGAGCTGACCGGCGCCGCGTCGACGGCACCTCCGTGAAAGCCGCGCACGACGTGCTGCTCTCGCTCTACAACCTCATCCTGCTCGACACCGGCAACTCCGCCCAGGCATCGACCTGGCAGGCAGCCGTCGACGTCGCCGACTCGCTCGTGTTCGTCTCACAGAACAAGGCCGACGACTTCCGGCTCCTCGAGGCGACCATCGAGGGCGTCAAAGCCCAAGGCCACGCCGCGAAGTTTGCCCGCTCGATCCTGGTCATCACCAACACCGCCCAACCCAACACTGAGCGCCTCGCCCAGCTCAAGGAGTACGGAACCAGCATCGGCCTCGCAGCCGTCGTCGTCGTACCCTTCGACCGGTCCCTTCAGGAGGGCCAGAACTTCGACTACGAAGCTCTCAACCCGGCCACGCGCCGGGCCTACGAGGAAGCAACCGCGGCCCTCACCGACCAGCTCTAGACACGCATCATCCGGTCTCACATTCGGTCTCTTATTCGGTCTCAGTTCAAACGCAGTGGTTAGGAAGGCATGGCAGGGGGGAAAGCCATCGGGTGCGGCATCGCCGCGCTCACCCTCGCACCCATCGGCGCGGTCGTGGCCATGACCATGCTCGTCGCCGGCATCACCGAGGACGAGGAAGCCAACCAGCTCGAACGAGCATCCTGCGTCGTATCCGCAGACACTTCCAGAGATGCGGGCGCGACGCCGGGTGCCCTGCAGGCTGTCCCCAACGGGTGGGGACCCTTGGTCGAAGCGGCGGCGAAGGAGGCGGGCCTGCCGGCCAGCGTCGTCGCCGCCCAGCTGAACCAGGAATCCGGGTGGAACGAGAACGCCACCAGTCCTGTCGGAGCCCAGGGCGTCGCCCAGTTCATGCCCGGAACGTGGGCGAGTTACGGCAACGGAGGCAACCCGTTCTCCGCGAAGGACGCCATCCCCGCCTACGGCCGGTACATGGCCGCGCTGAAGAAGGAAGTGCAGTCGATCGCAGGAGACGATGCGAACTTGCTCGTGCAACTCACCCTTGCCGCGTACAACGCCGGCCCGGGAGCCGTGCAGCAGTACAAGGGGATCCCGCCGTACCAGGAGACGCAGAAGTACGTCAGCTCCATCCTTGATTCGGCGCAGAGCGGGTTCTCCATGGACTGCAAGGCACCCACCGGCGGCAAGCCGTGGGACGGCGACCTCGGAGACGGCGAGTGGACCACTCCCCTGCCCGGAGGCGTCTTCACCTCCGGCTACGGAATGCGCAACGTCCCGTACCTTCCCGCCTGGGCGCAGGATCACGTCGGCGTGGACATCTCGAGCCCCGGCGCCGGCTTCGGCAACGGCGGCCCCGTCGTCGCACCCACGGACCTGCGCATCACCGGGTTCAACGACAAGGACGGGTGCGTGATCGCCAAGGAAGACGGCGACGATCCGGACTTCGGGTTCGCGTTCTGCCATCTCAACGCCTACTCCGTGAAGGAGGGCGACAAGCTCAAACGCGGCGACATCATCGGCACCGAGGGCAACAAGGCAGGACTCGGCAGCGTTCCTACACATCTACATTTCGAGATTTATACACCCGAAGCACCAGACGTCACCTACCCGTATGAGGGCTTCAACATCGACCCCGAACCGATCCTCAAAGAGAAAGGCGCGTGGCCATCATCATGACCCCGACCTCCACGCACCACCGACCCGTACGCCGGCACCCACGCCAGCGACCCGTACGCCGGCACCCACGCCAGCCACGCCGCGCGGCGGCCGTGCTGTGTCTGGTGCTGCCATTTACGCTCTCAGCTGTCGCCTGCAGCAACAACGAGGGCCAAGCCGGGTCAGCACCCGACCCGACGCCCACGACCATCTACGAGGGCTCCTACACGACGGCGGCCGCCGACGAGATAGCCGGCAACGGCACCTTTACCACGCCAGCTGACGCCGACCGGAGTGACGTCGAGTCCACAGCCGAGGTCACCGCGCTCATGCTGCACTTGTGGGACACCACGACCGACACCACCCAGACAGCAGCGGCCATCCGGGCAAGCCCGCTGATGAGCAATGAGTGGGCGTCCAATCAGGTCGAGCCCGAACGCAACGGCGCACAAGGCGAATGGCTGAAACCAGCCGAGCACCAGGCCTACAGCGCACCCTCGATCGTCCCCGCCCCCGGTGACGTCTCCCGGGACGTCGCCGACGACAAAGCCATCCGCGCCTACGACGCCAGCTGGCGTTGGATCAGCCGCGACGGAACCGAGCTCACCACCACCGGGCGGCAGATCGTCACGATCTACCTCGAGAAGCACGACGGCCAGTGGAACGTCGTCGGCCACCAGTACCAGGACATGGGTCTATGAGCGACGTCCGCGAAGAAATAAACCGCGACACGCCCAAGCTCTTCGTGCTTAAGCCGTTTCAGAAACCTAGAGTGCACAGTATGGCTATTCAGAGGCGCGCGTCAGGCGGACGACCATCAAAGGGCGACCGCCACGTACTGACAACTCGAATTCCCACAGCCGAAGCGGAGAAGCTCTTCGCCGTGGCTGATGCCCTGGGAACGTCAGCTAGCTCCTTCATCGCCGAAGTGATGGCGGAGAAGCTAGCCTCCATAGATTTGGACAAGCTAAGCGGCCAGGAGGCGCTGCCCTTCAGCAAGGCCTCATAAAAAAGAAGGCCCGCCGTAGCGGGCCTTCTCATATTCAAGTTTCCAAGCTCCACACCGTCGTTCCGGCAAGATCACCGGTGAGGAGCTCAACCGAGTACGTCCTTTTCAGGTCGTGCCCTTAGTTGAAAGTGTACACCGAGTGCTCGAAGCACCTCCAGCTCTTTATGCAGCGCCACGCCGTGACGATTCCCACCAAGCTGCTGCTTGGGTCCTCGCACCGCTGATCGCAGGTCAGCCGTCCTACCGCCTCGGGCGGTGGAAGGACGGCCGGTTCCAGTACCCGCAGCCCACCACTGCCCTGCGGATTACCGGGACGCTGCCGGCAAGACCGGCCGCCGTGATGATCCATGACGTCGACGGCACTGTTCGCACGCTCTGTCTTGACCTCGACACGTCCAGGGCACGGAAAGCCGTCGTCGACGATGACGCCCGACGCTTAGCGGGCCTCCTAGACACAGCCGGCCTCGCCTATGTCGAGGACCAGTCCCCCAGCGGTGGCCGCCACCTGTACGTTCCGCTGCAGGAACCCCTCACCGCGGCCGAGGCACGCCGGCTCGTCGAAGCCCTCGGCCGACGCGCGCCGAGCCTGGACCCGAGCCCGCACCAGAACGTCGTCCACGGCTGCATCCGCGTCCCCGGATCCGCCCACAAATCCGGCGGCCACCAAACGCTCATCACGCCGCTCACCGACGCCTACGGCATCCTCACCCGACGCAACCCCGCCACCGCGCTGGCCGCACTGCGCAAAGCCCTCGCCCCGGAGCTCTACCGCCTTGAGCAGGACCGGCGACGCGCCCAAGCCCGTGCAGCAGCCGCCACGACCGCCCTGCACGCAGCAACCACACCGGGCGTCGCCTCCATTGGCCGCAACGACTCTCCCCTGCGCACGGCCGCCCGCACCGGGCTGTACGACACGAGCCGGTACTCCAGCCACTCAGAAGCCCGCATGGCCGTGCTAAACCACTTCGCGGCCTGCCACTGGAGCGTGGATCAGGTTCGCGCCGGCATGGCCGGCCCCTACGCAGGCCTCGCCGCCCTCTACGGCACCAAAGCAGAGCGGCTCCTGCCCATCGAATGGGCCAAAGCCCAAGCCTGGACCGCCACCCGGACCTCCACCCAAAACCCCTCCCGGCGTCCACGGGATACGACGGCGCATAACTTCAACACAAGCCCTACTTCACTCACGGGGGGCAGTTCCAGCTCATCTTCGGACCAAAGCCACCACTCCATCCATCAGCTCGTGAACGATCTCGAGAATGTCCTTTACGCGATCCTCGATCAACGCCTTCAGGCCCAGGGCAGGGTCGGTATCAGCCTGCGGTTCCTCATCCGGTCCGTCCTGGCCTACATGCGCACGAACCAAACCAACGTCCTTGACGTCGGTTGCCGCACCTTCGCGGTGGCACTGGGCAAGGACCACGTCACCATCGCCCGCCTCCTGCCAACCCTCGAGGCCGTATCAGCGGGCATCCTGACCCGCATCGACCGTGGCCGCGGACGTAACGCCGACACCTACCTCGTACAGCTCCCCCAGCAGTTTGAACAGCTCGCCCGTGAGTTCACCTGGCGCAAGGGCAAGATCCACGCCATCCGGCCCGTCTTCCGGGTTCTGGGGGACGTCGCAGCCCTCGCCTACGAAGGCATTGAACGCGGCCGCCACTCCCCCACCACCGCAGACCTGGCCCGTACTACCGGGATCTCCCGCCGCGCCCTCACCGATCACCTGGCACGCATGGAGGCCCTGCAGATGATCCGCCGGCACCACGGCACCTGGGAAATCGTGGCCACCACCGGCCTGGTGGAACTCGCAGAACGTCTCGGCGCCACCGAAGACCGTGAACAGCAGATCACCCGCTACCGCAAGGAACGCGCCGCCTGGCACGCATGGCTCGACCGCCACCTACTTCCCCACTTCGAAGAACACGAGCTGTACGACCCCGAAGTGGACGAATACTGGCAACCGCCCATAGACGACGAACATCAACAACAACGAGTCCTCTGGCACGCTGCCTGACCGCATCGCTCCGCCGTTCACCAGAGACACCGCACAGGGATGCAGAAACACGGGCGTCTGTACACACGGTTTTCTGTGTTTCAGTGATACGGTCAAACTATGAAAGTCGCCCTCGTGAATCTCAAAGGTGGAGTAGCAAAAACCACCAGTTCGATCTACATCGCGGCTGCGCTAGCCCGGAAAGGTACCGTCGTACTCCTCGACGGCGACCCCCAGGGATCTGCCTCAGACTGGACAGGGCTGGTCGAGGACAGCGGCGAGCCGATGCCTTTCACCGTGAAAGTCGTCAATCAACGCACCATGAAAAAAGCTGCCCAAGGCTTTGACTACAGCGTGATTGACACTCCCCCGGGCAACCCGCAAGTCATCGACGCGGCCATCGCCACCGCGGACATCGTCGTGATCCCCACCGATGCGTCAGCCATGGACATTCAGCGCGTCTGGCCCTCAATCGAAGCAGCCGCACGAGCAGGCAAGCCGGCGGCCGTACTTATCGTCCGTGCGCGCCTGAACACCAGAAGTCTCGCCATCGCTGTCGAAACCTTTGAGCAAGCTGGAGCAGCTGTCATCGACGCCTACATCCCCTTGCGCGAGGACATAAAAAACGCCTACGGCACAATCCCAACCAACCTGCACGGCTACGACCAAGTAGCGACCGACCTACTGGAGGTACACCATGGCATCGCCAGCTAAGAAGCCATCACTTGCAGAACGAATGGCACCCAAGACGGCCGCAACTACTTCCGCAGCTCCAAGTAATGGGCCCTCCGTGTCGAAATCCTTCAAGAGGGCCAACGAAGACTATGCCAAGCGCCTCACACTCGACCTGACACTCGCGCAGCACCGCAAGCTGAAACTGCGCGCCATGGATGCCGGAGTTCCCATGGCACAGATTTTGCGGGACTACATCGACGGAATTACCGACTAAAACTACCGCTCCACGCGGAACACTCCCCCGCTACCCCGGCTGTCCCGCCACCACTCGATGTGGCCACGGAGAAGCAGGAACACAGAAAGACTGCAGGCTATCAGCTGTGAGGTCAGTACTCCCGCAGCTTTGTGAGGGCCGGCCATATGGCCGGCCCTCACGTGTCGGCAAGACGATCCGCCACTCCCCCGTTGGCGAAGCTTCAACCCGCAGCCGAGAGCACTTCTAACGCTCGACCAGCAGAACAAGGCATGCTGTGAACGTCGGTCACAGAACCAAAGATCACCATGAACACAGATACACAGAAATCCGGGTTCATGCCATGGGCGGTCCGCCGCGTCATGCAGATCTGTGGAGGTGCATACACAGAAAAACGGAATCCTGTAAACACAGACCCTAAAGGTATGAGATGCAAATCAACCATTGCAGGAGTCAGCCGCGGAATCGGTATCCCCCAGTCAAGTGAGAGTCTGACATGTGGCTGGTCCTCATCTATTGGCCGGCAGTTCGCCACTCCCCCACGGTGCAGCATCACCCCAGCTGTTCGGGGCATCTCCGAAGCTTCACCTCAGGAGATGACGTGCCCCAGGTGCGTATGCACGGAACCATAGATTGCCGTGAAAACGGAACACAAGAAACACAGAAAGACAGAAATACAGCATGCTTCGGACGCGGCCACAGCGTCATGCTGATCTGTGGATACGAATACACGGAAACACTGCATCCTGCAAAAACAGACCCTGAAGGTGCAAGAAGCAGACCAGCGACTGCGGGAACGCCAGGCAAAGGAGATCAGACTGCCAGTTGCACCGATAGGTGGGCCAGAGAATGGAGCATCTAGGGCAAGGTGGAGCACGCATAAGCCAGAATGAGCGACGGGGGAGTACGCGCTGTACCCTCTTGGGCCCCGGAGAAACTGTCATATGACCCGGCACAGAAACACGGTAATGCGGAGGAATGTGTACACAGAAATCTGTGCACGGTTTACAGCTATAGACCTGACCAGCAACAACTCGAGTTCGTCGGGAATCTGCAATCCACTCCAGGACACGGTTGCTCTGCACTTCGAGCTCCTGCCAGGGGCAATGTCGGCGCTCGATTCTGCGCGGCACTCGAGACGTCGCTCTTGATACACAGAAAAGCGTAATCACGGAGCGGGCGGGCGTCGAAGTACGTGAAAACAGAAAGACGTAAACACAGAAGCGCGACAAGTGGGGGAGTACCGCTTCGGGGGACGCTGCTGTTCACCATGTACTTCAGACCTCACACATGAACGGCATTCCATGTCGGGCCCTGAGTGTCTGAGAGCGGACCGGAGGAAGCTCATGTTGCAAACCGTGAGCATCGACCGGGCAGGCATAGTTGTCCAGGTTCGTTTCGCCGGGGGAGTGGTATTAGTGAGCGAGGTGACATCGGTGGGCCATCCACGCGCCCCGCTCCCGTCGCCCGAGTGTTGAGTTCTCGCCACACTTCCGCTGCTCAGCAATCCAGCTGCCACCGAAACTGAACTCTGCATACACAGAATTAAAGATACACGGGTGCCAATAAAACTGTGTTTCCGTACTCTGTACCGAGTCCGGGCACAGCCGGCGAAGGACCGCGCTGGTCAGTCTCACCTGTCGGGTATGCAGAAGACAATCCAGCTGAGAAGATCCCGCGAGACCACGTGGTGCGGTTCCGTTTCCACCCCTTGAATGCATCAATCAAGGCGTCGGTCCGGGTCGCCGCGTTCGGTGGCTGGGATGCTGGGATGCTGGGTACATGACAGACCAATCCCTCGAGGAGCAGCCCAGGCCGCTGCGGTTCCTGACTCTGCAGCAGGTAGCGGACGAGCTGAATACCAAGCACAACACGATCCGGGCCCTCATCGCCTCAGGGGACCTGCCGGCCATCCAGATCGGTGGCCGCGGCCAGTGGCGCATTGAACGCGCCAAGCTCGAGGACTACATCAGCGCCGCCTACGCCAGAGCCCGCAGCGACATCGCACACGGCGCCATCGATGCTCCTGACGGTGCAGCAGAATGACGCGAGCCCGCGCCTGGGTTATTGCGGGCCTGGTGGTGGCTCTGCTGGCAGGCGTGGCGGTGGCGCTTCTTGAAGCCAATGGCGTGATCACTGATCCGGGGAAGCTCGTCTGCGATATCGCGGTCCGTCGCGGGAGCTGCGACTAATCCGCGCGGCGCGCTGGTGTGACAAGTCGACGGCTCGTGGGCGGCCAGCTTCCGCTGGGCAGTTGATCAGCCGGCGGTGTCCGGTTCAGGTGCCTGGTGGTGCTGTAGCGGCGAGGAAGCGCCCCTAGCGCTGGAAGCTTCTGACCTGTAGGACTGCCAGGACGGCGAAGGCCGCGAAAAAGGCCAGGTACACCCAGTCCAGGTTTCCCACGGCCTGGCCGATGAAGTAGGTGTAGGCGGGAACGATCAGGAGCGTGGTGGCGGCGTCCTTGCGGCTGCGCACGGCAACAGCTCGTGCCACGCCAAGGTGATCTGCTGGCACCAGTTCCTTGCCGTTGATGCCGCGCATCAACGCTTTCTGCTCGTCCTTCTCCAAAGGGAAGGTGATGGCAACGTTTGCGCCGAGCTCTACCCGGGGTTTAAGCCGTCTTGCGTTGTACACGAGCCCGCCGACAAGGGCGGCGATGGCGAAGATAAACCACCCGGCCTGCACGAGAATCGGAACCTGATCTGGCCCGTCCGGAATGACGATAGGGCCCAGCAGGGCCAGGAGAAGGACGATGGCGAGGGCGCCGAGCGGCAGATAGCGGGTGTAGTAAACCCGCAAAGCCTCACCCATGCCGTTGTCGGCGTAGCCCTGCGCGTACTGCCCGGCCTTCGCCCACCGGGCATCGGCTGCCGTTCCCGGATCCTCCACCCCGACCATCACCCCCCCTGATCGATCGAGCCGGTCAGCTTCTAGTGGGCCTCGTTGTAGGCGTCGATGATGGACTGGGTGATCCGTCCGCGGGAGCTGGGGTTGTAGCCGTTGTCCTGCGCCCACTGGCGGATCTGCTGGGTGTCCTCACGCTTGGACCGGCCCGTCGAGGAGGACGTGGGGGCTTTCTGTGCGCCCTGGCCCCTGCGCCCGGTTTTAGCCTTGCGGGCCTTGTCCACGTACTCGGCCAGGGTTGAGCGCAGCTTCTGCGCGTTCTCCGTCGTCAGATCGATCTCGTAGTCGATGCCGTCGATCCCGAAACGGACCGTTTCCTGTGCGACGTCACCATTGAGGTCGTCTACCAATTGCACCTGTACGCGCTGCGCCATTATCACTCCTGAGTTATTAGACATGAATCAATGATCCCCAGCCTTCCACCCTATCGTGTCGGAAAATGTGGCCTGCGCCAGCAGAATGTCCCGGTTTCATTCACTGGAGTGGTTGTTCTTCTTTTTGTCGCGACCGTCGTTCTGCTTGTCGTCCTGGTTGCTGTGGTTGTTGCTATTGGGTACGGGTGTGACCGAATTGAGCCACACCCAGCCCTCACGCTGGATCTGAATGAGAGGTTCCAGGAAGCGGATCTTCACTGCAGTGCGGGTGTAGGCGATGGCGTGGGCCTGGATCCGGATGGCTTTGGAGGGATAGCGGACCCACGCGTACACCCGACGTGGTTCCGGGAAGTCGGTGGGTGGGGTGTGCTCGAGGTCGAGTTCGGCCTTGGGTGGGCATGATCAGCTCCTCGCGCATCACGAACTCCTCAATCCGATCGTCCATGAGCCTTGCGTAGTGTTTGGCGTATCTCTTGTTTCGACTCATGGACTCGCAATTCGCCCCGCCACCTGCTGCTCATGCCATATGGCGCCGACCTGAGCCGACGGCGTTCGAGTTAAGCGGTGTTCGAGGTGATCCGTGGTCGTCGGTAACTGCTAGTAGCCGTCGATGGTGGTGACGCGGCGCAGCCGCCAGTCCTCCCACCGGGCATCGGCGGTCATGTCGAACTCCAGGACCGGGGACGCCGGCCCGGTCTGGGCCCGGAACCGCCAGAACCGGGTCGTCACAACACTGCTCCGGCCGCCTCTCCCGTCCACGCTGCCGAGGCTGCCACGGCTCCTGTGGGTGTTGTCTGTGCCTGGGGGAGTGGCGGGTTCACGCCAGGTGTCGGAGCTGGACCGGGCGAGGGGTTCGCCGATGACCTGCCAGATGTTGCCTCGCCAGCGCAGCGCCAGGGGTGTGCCGGAGGGCAGGAACCGGACGGCTGCCGGCTCGTCCAGGACGTGCCACGCGCCTCCCTGCGCGCCCTCGCGTGCAGTGTCTTGGGCTGTGTTGTGGGCTGGTTCTGTGGGTGGTGTGGTGTCCACTGGTTGCGCTGTCATCGGCTGCTTTTCCCTTACCCCTGGTGGTCCTTGTGCAGGGTTTAAAATAGAACACAGGTTCGATTATTTGGGAAGCCGGGTCGCGAACGAGGGTGGGGTTGCGGGTCATCCATCTGTGGGCGGGTGGAGCCCGGAGGAATGAGCTCAAAGCCGTCCACCTGTGGATGAGCCGCCCGCGACGTAAGTTGCGGACGGTGGTTACTGTCAACACCATGCATCGCACACCGCCCGGGCCCGACGGAGGAGGGGCACGTTCGGATCTTCGCCATCCCTCGCCGAGGGCCGACACGGCGCCGCTGTCATCGGAGCGGGTGCGGTCCTTTGGCAGTGGGGGAGTAGTGGTGGCTGATCGGACAGGCGCGGGGCCTCATGCGTTTTGATGACCTGGTCCTGGCCGAGGACGAGTACCCGCCGGGGGCGTGTGAGAACCGGCAGGAGTGGCTGCTGATGTACTCCCGCGGGGTCCCGCCGGCGGTGATCGCCGCATGGTGCAGGGTCGACGTGCGCCGCGTACACCGGGCCGTCGACCGGCAGACGGAGAGACATCCGGGGTGGTTCGGCCGGTGCTGGCTGATCCACGACCAGCCCACGTCCAGCAGCAACCGGCGCCGCTTCCGGCGGAGCCGGGAGCAGGTGTGGTGGGAGCACTACGCCCACATGATCGCCTACGTGGATCGGATGGGTGGGTTGCCGGCGCAGAACGACAGTCTGGAGGCCCGGGTGTTGTACCGGTGGTTGGAGAACCAGCGCCGCTGCTTTGATGCGGGCCGGCTCGCCCAGGACAAGGTCGAGGCCCTGGACAGGCTGGGGGAGTGGATCGGAACCCGGAAGGGCAACCCGGAGGAGTTGTGGGCGCGGCGCCTCGGACAGGTACAGCAGTTCTGGGACGAGGTCGGCCGGTTCCCTATCTATGACCCGCAGAATCGCCCGGATGAGAAAGTCCTTGCGGTCTGGCTAGGCCGCCAACGCACCTGGCAGCGGAAGGGCCGGCTCCGCCCCGACCGACAGGAAACCCTGACCCGGGTGCTCCTCGGCTGGCATGCGTCCGCCATGACCCGGCAGCAAAGCCCTGCACCCGGGAACGCTGTTCTCTAATCACCCACCCCCCCGCCTCCCTGAAATGCCTCCCTGGAATGCCTCGCCATGGTCACCACGCACTCGAGGTGCGTCAGCCGGGCCGGTGACCGGCGGAGCAGAGAGCTAGGTGTGGTGCTCAGGCTGGTTTCCTGGTGGTCGGGTCCGCGCAGGACTAGCAGGACTAGCAGGAAAGCATGGGGAAACCTGGTACCGCGCCCAGGGGTCTCGAATTGGCGTAAATGTGCTCCGCCAGGGGTTAAATCATTTCGAAGTGCGAGACCATGGACGCCAGGCATGAGGGAAGGCCCTAGCGGGATGCCTGAAAGGCAGGGACAGGCCAGCATCCGGGACCTTCCCCGCAGTTTCACCCCCGGGTGAATGCTTTCCCACCGATTCGACGGTCGAGGAGGGGATCCCGTGAGGAGACCGCCCTACGCGGGACCTGATGACACCAGTGCATTCGACGGCCTCACACCGGACGAGGCTTCAAAGCGGCTCCACTCCTACCGGCTTCTTGGAGACTGCTTCGAGCTCTCCAGCGATGACGACCTGGTCGGCCGTGGGTGGCTCATCAAGGACTGGAAGGCCCTGCTGGAAAACCGGCATGAGCAGTCCGAGCGCGCCGAGCGGGAATTGACAGCCGCAGTTCAACTGGCCCGCAACCAGGGCGCGGGCTGGCACGATATCGCACGGATCCTTCGGCTCCCTGCCCAGGAAGCGCGTGCACGCTTCGATTGGCCCCACGGAGGCTACTAACAGCCGCGTCACTAGCCACAGATTCGATGTCGTTTCCGCTGCGGAAACCGTCAGGAGGTAGCTCAATGGCGCAGGTCGTCGCGGTGTAGACGCGGGTGTGGAAGTGGGCGTGGGGGGATGCCACAGGTGCTGCAGAGAGGAAAGCAGCCGGCGTTCACTGTGCCTAGGGGTAACACGGAACACCGGCCGCTTCTGCCCCTAAGATTATCTGCCGCCCCCGGCACACAAAAATCAGGGACGGTACCGAAGCGTTTCCTGACCGGGATTGATAGCTTTCGTAGTCCCTTCCATCTGTGCGGGAGGGCCTGCACGCAACGAATCAATTGTTGACCGGGGGCTTTGTCAGCGGCGGCCGTGCTGCAGGAACCAGCCCGCGCAAATCTTTCGCTGCCCACTGCGCCGGCCGTGGATGTCGGAGGGCTGGCAGGACATCATCCACACGTACACGCGAGGTGAGCTTGGTGAACGGGGCGGCGGAATTGAGCCGCCATCACCGCCAGGAGCATCCGAGGAAGAATAGAGGAAGACCCCGGCGGACTACGTGAATAGGGGAAAACACGTAGGCTACCGAGGCCTTCACTGATAGTTGTACTGGGTGAGAGCGCTCCTCAGGCAGCGACGGGATGGAGAGGGGTGCCTGATGATGATGCCGGCCCTGGCACAGTGCTGTATCTGCCGTGCCACCACGAAGCTCGCTGACGAGGGACAACCCCTACCCGAGGGTTGGCTGTACCGGATGATCACCGTCGACGTCGGCCGCTACTACTGCCCACAGGACGCCCACCGAGCGTGAGAGGGAACGCGCGGGCTACCCACAGTCCGGTTCTCCAACCCTCGGGCCGGCACTGCGTCAACGCACTCAGAGAGCCTTGAGGGTATCGCGGCGGTCCACTCGCGAAACCGATCGCGATGACAGCCACGATCATCAGGGGCGCCACGCCTGTGTAACGAGGGCAGAGCTGCCACGCACTGTTCTGGCTTGCTTGCCGTTCCTCACGTTGCTGCTGGAGGGCCGAGACGTCATTCTCCCTGGTGGTGCCTCAACAATCAATGTCGGGCGTCATCCCGGAGGCGGGCCAGCACGATTGATGATCATGGCCAGGAGTGGGCGCAGGGCTTCAGTGTCGGTGGGTAGTTGGAGTGTTTGGAGGCGTTTTTGTGCTGCAGTGAGGAGGGCGCGGCCCTGTTCCGTGATGCTTACGGCTACCTGGTTGTGGGTGAATCCGCGTTGACGGGTAATCCACTGGTTGGTCTCCAGTGTTGTCAGGACGGTGCCGAGGGTTTGTGAGCGGACAAGAACCAGGCGTGCGAGCTCGGACTGCGTCATGGGGCTGCGCTTGTTGAGGTACTCGAGGATGTAGAAGCCAAGTTGGGGTAGTCCAAGCGTTTTGAGGTAGGCCGCTGATTCCCGCCGGACCGCTCGGGCGGCTAGTGACAGCAGTTGCAGGGAGGACAAATGATCAGGGTTCATTCCACGGCACCCCTGGGCGCCGGGGTTATGGCCCTGGTGGATTGACGTTCACGCCCAAGGGTCTGGAACCGTGCTCCACCGAAAATCATCAGGACGAATCCCAGGACACCGATGAGCAGGACCTTCACGAGAACCGCGAGGATCACGACCGAGAACGCGACCAGCACAACAACCAGGGCGAGGATTGAACCGGCCAAACCAGCCGTCCTGTGCTTGATCCCGCGATCCTTGCGGGACTGCGCCGCCGCGGAAACCTCGGGTGTCAGTTGCCGCTCGAGCTCACGCCACAAACGGCGTTCCTCCGCTGATAGGGCCACGTCGTCCTTCCGACCTTTCGTTTGCTGCTGTGAACTCGTCGCAACGCCGACTGGCATCGAGCACCTTTGACGGTGCGGAAGAGCTGCCACCCTGGTGGCGCCCCTTGTGTGTCCTTGGTGTGAGTGAGGTCGGCCCTTGATCCCAGCGCCAGCAGTAGATGTCAAGCCCACAGTAGGAGCGACGAAACCAAAAAGGCAAGCACCCTTACTATCAGTAGGCTTAGGTGCGTGATCGTAGAGGTTCTGCCTCTGCGAAGGAGTTATGAAAATGCTCCTTCAGCGCCTTGATACCGGCGAACGATCAGCCTTCCGCACCGCAGCCACCCAGCCTCCCAGGAGGGAGCTGTCGGCGCTTTGACGCAGACACAGCACGACATTGAGATGAAGCATCACCTGCATGACTGAGTTGCAAAGGATCTGACATGGCAGAGCACAACACCTCAGGGGCAAGTACCCCCAAAAGCCGCAGAAACGACGTCGTTGCTGCGCAGAAGGAACGCTTCGGCGGCATCAAGTGGGGCTCCGCGTTCTTCGGCTGGCTGACAGCCATCGGACTAACCGTCCTGCTCAGCGCTCTGGCCACCGCAGTCGGTGCCGGCGTGGGAGCCGCGAACACCAGCGGCGCATCCGACGCCGCGAACCAGGCGCAGGAAAACGCACAGACCATCGGCATCGTCAGCGGGATCGTGCTGGCAATCATCCTCTTCGTCGCCTACTACTGCGGCGGGTACGTCGCCGGCCGCATGGCCCGCTTCGACGGCGTGAAGCAGGGCGTGGCCGTGTGGGTGTGGGGCATCATCATCGCGATCATCCTGGCGATCCTCGCCGCGGTGGCCGGCAGCCAGTTCAACGTGCTGTCCAACCTCAACGGCGCCCCGAGCATCCCCGTCGACGGCAGCCTGCTGACCGCCAGCGGCCTCATCGCCCTGGCAATCGCCGTGCTCGTCCCGCTGATCGGCGCGATCCTCGGAGGCAAGGCCGGCATGAGCTTCCACCGCAAGGTCGACCAGGTCGGCATCAACCACCAGGCCGGCATCACCGACCACTAACAGCAGTCACCAACACCGGTCTTCAACAGCAGCCTCAACACAGGCCGCTACCACCGGGCCAGTACCTGCGGCCCGCAGCGTCCTCCGATCAGGAGAACGCCCTACGGGCTGATACCCACCACCAGCGACCGGGCAGCACGCCCGGCCCACACGAAAAGAGTTTTCATGATCTCGCAAAACGACATCGACACCATCCTCTCCGGCCGCGGCCAGGTCCTGGATTCCCACGGTTCGAAGGTTGGCTCCGTCGGCCAGGTGTACCTGGACGACCAGACCGGTGACCCGAGCTGGGTCACCGTCAAGACCGGCCTGTTCGGCACCCACGAGTCCTTCGCACCCCTGCAGAGCGCGAACGTCAACGGCAACGATGTGACCATCGGATACACCAAGGACCAGGTCAAGGACGCACCCCGCATCGAATCCGACGGCAACCTCAGCCCCGAGGAAGAGAACCGCCTCTACCGCCACTACGGACTCTCCGGCCACACCGGAACCACTGGAGGGGACTTCCTCGACACCGACACCACCGGCACCATCACGACCAGCGCGGGTACGAGCGGGTACGAGCCCGGTTTCCAGGCCGGCGATGAGCGCCTGGACCGCCCGGGCACGGTCGGTCACGACACCTCCGGCCCCACCACGGATGACGCGATGACCCGCTCCGAGGAGCAGCTCCATGTCGGCACCGAACGCCGCGAAGCCGGCCGTGCCCGCCTGCGTAAGTACGTCGTGACCGAGAACGTCACCAAGACCGTCCCCGTCACGCACGAAGAGGTCCGCATCGAGCGTGAGCCGATTACGAACGCCAACCGCGGCGACGCCTACGACGGCCCGGCGATCAGCGAGGAGGAACACGAAGTCGTTCTGCACGCCGAGCGCCCCGTGGTTCAGAAGGAAGCCGTTCCGGTTGAGCGCGTCCGCCTCGACAAAGAGACCATCACCGAGCAGGAAACCGTCACCAGTGACGTGCGCAAGGAAAAGATCGAACTCCTCGACGACACCACCACAACTGAAGGCATCGACACCACGGACCGCCGCCACTAGGCAGACCGCCGGTCGATAAACCGGCCTGCGGAACCGAGAACAGGGAGGGGCGCTGCATACGCTGCGCCCCTCCCTGTTCTCATGAAGTCGGATTGCTCAGCGAGCAGCACTTCGGTTCATCGAAGCTGTGGCTCATCGGCACGCCTCAACGCCTCCGTTGCTCCGGTCGACCGGTCAACCGGCAGGGCGACGCTTGATTGCAGAATCGTGGTGACGTGTCGAGGGGCGGTATCAGCAACAGATGAGCGACGAGGAGTGCGCAGGAGATCCTAGTGTTGGTCGGTAGCAGCCGCCTGGTGAGTACTGAGCTGGAGTGCTGGGCCGGATTGCAGGTAGAAAGAGTGACGGAGGATCGAACGTGCTGGATGAGTATGTTCAGCAGTGGAGCGTAATCCAGACAGTGCGGGCCGCAAGCCTGAGGTCGGAAGACGTCTTCATGGCGTACATCGGCCTCGCAGGCGACGCCGATGAACTCGAGGTTCTGGGATATCTGTCCGGTCTGGTGATGCTCTCAAGAGCGGAGCGGGACCTGCTCGCCCAGGCCATCAACGAACTGCTCGACAGCACCGGTTCCATGGTCGATGGCGCGCACTACAGCAACCAGGACACGGCGTCGTTTTCCGGGTATAGCGACTACCTCCGCGACCTGGCCCTGTCCCCCGACGGGTACGATTTCGGTGCCCCGCCGGCAGGAGACCACAGCACCACCAGCACCAGCACGGAACTGACCGCTGTTGATCCCAGTGATGCGGAGGTAGATGGAGCCGAGGTGGATGAGGCCGAATTCCGGCGCGTCCACGCGTTGTATGAGTCGGGGTTGCTCGAAACCGGGCCGGAGGAGCGCTTTGACAGGATCACCCGGCGGGCCCGCGATCACTTCGGTGTCAGCTCGGCCTCCATCGCCCTGATTACCGAGGACGCGCAGGTCATCAAGTCCGTCGTCGGACCTATCGGCCAGGACCTTCCGCGGGCTGTGGCGTTGTGTGCGAAGACCATTGAGCGGGACCGCACGCTCGTCATTCCTGATGCCACTCTTGACCCGCAGTGGCGGGATCATCCCCTCGTTGCCGGAGGGCCCCGGATCCGTTTCTATGCCGGGCACCCCATCAGCACAGCCGATGGGTGGCGTATTGGGACCCTCTGCCTCATCGACGAGCGACCGCGGACCTTCACCGAGGAGGATGTGCAGGTCCTCAGGATCCTCGCCGCGCAGGTGCAACTCGAAATGTGGGTCTAGCGGAACCAACACGACCGGAATCACCACGACAAGGCCGAGAAGTCAATCCTGCCGTCGAATGATCAGCCGGCCGGGTGTGCTTTCCACCGGCTTGTCGATAGTGTCGTCAGACACCGGGGTCTAGACAAAGGCTATGGTCCTGACGAGCACAGGAACGGCCATGACAGAACTCCTGCACCCCGTACACCCCCCGCTTTCCACGAGTCCCGTTTCTCATACATCAGGGACCGTCACCCCTCAGGCCGGTGCCGCCGATGACGTCCAAGCCCTCGTGCCACGGGCTTCGCGTCATGGGCATGAGGGCGCGATGCTGGACGATGCAGTGACACCCGAGGACTTCCCGGCACTGTCGACCAGGCAGCTGCGGGTCATGGTGAACCAGGCTTACAAGCTGATGGATATCGACTACCCGCCGGCCGGTGCCCTCGACCGTTATGAGATGCTCGTCGAGGAGCTTGAGCTTCGTGTACAGCAAGCTGCAGGAGACGGTTCTGGTACCGGTTCCGTGCACCACATCAAGGAGGGCTTCCGCGACAATTCTCTGTACTGCAGGTTCGAGTTCTTCATCGACGGCGACCTCGCCGCCTACATGAGATACACGATCAACGGCGGGCAGGTCGTCCTTTTCGACGGCGTGGAGCAGCCAGCCTTCCGGGACCAGGGTCTCGATGTGCCCTTGATGCGCCACGTCGTGCTCAACACCCACAAGCGACGCCTCAGCCTCGTCCCGCGGTGCCCTATGGCCTTGTCGTTTTTCGCTGACAACCCCCAGTACGAGCTCCTTACCGGCCAGCCCGGGCACTAAGAACCCGACGGGCAGCACCTACGCGCCGGCTGCTCAATCATGGGCCGGCGGCAAGTCAGCCCGACGATACTCGTTGTGTCCTGGCGGCTTGTAGGTTGTCGAGGCACTCGATGTATCTCCGTTTCGGCAGGCCTGGGTGAGGTGTTGCTACTTCGCCAGCAGTGTCGTGCAGTGATGTGGTCGAAGTGTGTGGCGGGTGTCTGTCCGCTGACGGATATGACGACCGCGGCGGCGATGTCGTGGAGTCTTATGTTCCGTGCGCTGAAGGCGCCTCTGACCTCGTCACCGATCCGCTACGGGGTGTCGCCGGTTTGCATGTGCCGAAGGAGGGGGGTGCTGACCTGGATGGACTCACCAAAAGGCGCTGCCGGGTCGAAGGCATCCGGGCTTTTCGCAGTCCGTTGGAGTTGCGGAAGCCCCCGTATCCAGTGATCGAAGACCTAGTGGTCGAAGTGCGTCGTGAGGGGTTCTGCCTGCCCGATGGACGTCAGGACGCTGGTCGCGAGGTCGCGGAGCTTCACGTTCCGCGTGGAGGAAGCCTGCCGGAGGATCGCGAACGCTTCTTTCTGTGTGCACCGGTTCTGGGCCATGATCGCGCCGATAGCCGTGTCGATTGTGGTGCGGGCCGTCATGGCGGCTTTGAGGTGCTGGGTGTCTTCGCTGAGTGTCGCGATGCGCACAGCTAGCCGCAAGGACCGTGATGCGTCGCGGGCGAGGCCTTCGGCGACAGCGATTCCTTTGGCATCGAAGGCATCAGGTGTTGTGGAGTAAAAATCCAGTCCAGCGCTTGCTCCGTCCTCCAGCCGGATGGGGATGCCAAGGGCCGAGCGCAGGCCGTAGGAGGCGATGGCCTGGCGGTACTCGGGGAAGCGGTGCTCGGTGTGGAAGTCCCTGATGTGGATGGTCCTTCCTGTGCGCGCGGCTCGAAGGCAAGGACCGTCGTCGAATCCGTACTGCACTTCATCAACCTCCCGAGCCTTGTCGCTGCTACTGGCGACGGTGATCATTGAGCGCGGGCGAAGGAGGGTGACCCCGCAGAACACCTCACCGTAGGGGCCACTGAACGCTTCCGCCGCGATGCTCGCCAATCCCGTGAGGAAATCCTGAACATCATCGCTTTCAAGGACCATGTCCTGCAGGAGCGCGGTAACCGGGTCACGGTCGATCTCGTGAGCGAGTTCCTGTTCATTGGGCATGCAAATCATTCCTTCCACGGGAGATGCGGAGGGCGCTTGTCAAAGCTCCGCCACGCATTCGACGCCAGCCAACCTCGGCGTTCTGGGGGTTTGGGGCAGCACGTCGGCTGCTCAGGGTCTGAAACACACCCTATGGGCGGGTTCAGGTAGCCTGCCGCCAGTTCGGTAACTCGGTGAGACGCCCGCCCTGGTTCTGCGCCTCAGGGATCGTCCGGCTGTACTTGGCGTCGTCGCGGCGGTCCAGCTCATCATTGAGTTCCTTGAGACGGATCTCCGTCTCAAGTGCTGGTTCTCCATCGTGGATATATTCATGATCAAGCTCGCGGTGTACGCGGCTGTTGAGAATTTCCACCTGTCGAAGATCTAAGGCAGCGAGATCCTCGGGAAACGGATTCGAAGGAGTCAGTCGGGTCATGAGATCACCTGGTCTTTCGATGCACACGAAAGAAGCAGGCTCACTTCAGAACCAAGTGGACAAAGCCGAATGAACGCTTCGCTCCAAAAGACTATACGCCGTACCTTCCCCGCCATCGATCTGCACCCCTCCACCAGCCAGCACCCTCAGCTACCGTCTTCCAAGTTCGCAAAGACTGGTCCGGGCCAATTTACTTAGCTGGTTCGCAAGATCACCGGGAATGCCACTGTCACCAAGAATGCCCTGCCCGTCCTGCGTGGTTTCGCTTGTCATCGGTACGCCTCGCCGTCCTATCGACTGGAGCCGTTCGCCACTTCCAAGTCTGCCCAGCACAGACCTAAGCAATCAGCCTACTCGGGCAGCCTAACGGGGGTGGCTCAGCGTGGGTGGTCGAATGGGGGCGTGAGCGTCGGCAGTTGATCGTCGTGGTTTGCCGTTCGGCGAGGTCAGCGCTGGGCGTCCTAACGTGCTGTGGAGCACCGAGCGATCCTGAGCCGGAGGCGTAGGAGATCCTGAATCGGGTCCCTTCCCACTGAGCGCGCCCTGCAGCGTCCCGGGGTGTGAAGGCGCTCCGCTTACTTGTCGTTTTGCTGCTTGTTCTGCTTCTGTGTGTTTGAGGATGGGGTTTCTGGGGCGTTGAGTTCCTGCTCGGTAATCAGCGCCAGCTCTCGTAGCGCATGCTCATCCTCGGGGGAAAAGCCTCGGGGGTTTTGGTCGATGACGCATAAGGTTCCCACTGTCCAGCCAAGCGGCCCTCTGAGCGGGTAGCCGGCGTAGAACCTGATGTAGGGCTCACCTACGACCAGGGGGTTGGCCTTGAACCTCGGATCGCTCCGGGCATCGTTGATGACAAGCGGGCCCGCGTTGCGGATCGTGGCGTTGCAGAAGGATATTCCCCGGGGCATGTTCTGGGACACGTTTCCCACGATTGATTTGAAGAACTGTCGGTGGTCATCGATCAGGGCGATGGTTGCCGTGCTGACGCCGAAGCGTTTCTTTGCCTGACGGGTGATGCGATCGAAGCGCTCCTCGCCGGGTGTGTCCAGTAGATGAGTGCTGGTGACAGCATCCAGGCGTTCCTGCTCGGCTTCTGCCGGCGATAGCAGGAACGCCCCGGCAGCGCCGAGCATTTTCCGGGCCGCGCCGTCCGGCATGCGTGCCTGACTTCCTGCGCTAGAGGGGACCCGAAGGGCCGAGGAAGCCTCCTCGAGGATTTCGTTGGCTGCGGCTGCCAGCAGGTCCCGGTCCAATACCGGCACGTCGAACAGGCCGTTCAAGTACGCATCGATTTCGAGCTGTGACAGGTTACCGGCTAGCCCGAAGTAGCCGATCCAAAGGTCCTCGACGGGGAGGCCGGCTTCAATGAGCGCAGCTCGCGTCGGGTCCTGGTGCCTGTGCTGATCCACAATTACCGTCCCGTGGTGAAAGGTTCCTCCGCTGCAGCAGTACGAGGAATCCCGAAACCACCAGTAATCAGCTTGCTTATTATTTCACGGTACCGCGCCTGTCCCGATCATGGTGAACAAAGAGGTGGAGAGACCCGGGGTGAGTCGGCGATGGGCAGATGACGCACCGATGTGCATCCAGTGTCGGTCGGAACATTCACCAGCCTCGTCGACCATTAGCAGTAAGAGGGTGAGCCCCGTGGCGAGCGAACCTCGTCCTCAACTCCTGGGCCAGGGCCGTGGTTCTGGTGGTAGACGAGCCTTCTAGACTGACGGCATGGAGGAGAACGCGGACGGGGCGTCGATCGTGAAGCAGCTTCAACGACTGATCCTCGCCTCCGGCACGCTGGACATCTTCCTTGAGGGTTTTGCCAGTCACATCGTGGCCATCCTCGAAGAACACATCGACGTGGTGTGCGGGGTGACGTTGAAGCGGAAGAAGCAGGCTGTGACGGTTGCCAGCAGCAGCCTCGAGGCCAAGGCCCTGGATGAAGTGCAGTACGGCTACGGCAACGGACCCTGCCTGCACGTCCTCGACACCTGCACCGCTACTGTCGTGCAGGACACGCGCATCGACGGGCGGTGGCCGGAGTACTTGGATGCCATCGCTGCCCAGGGCTTTCACTCGGTTCTTGTCGTCCCCTTGCTCACCGGTGACGACGGAGGGGCTGTTGTGAACCTATACGCGCATGAACCGAACGCTTTTACCCCTGCGATCGTCGATCGGGTCGAGGCTTATGCGGCGGAAGTTACCCTGACCCTGCAACTGGCTCTGCGCCTGGCAGCCCAGGAAAGGACCGCAGCACACCTGAAAGCCGCGATGGAATCACGGACCAACATCGACATCGCGATCGGAATTATCATCGCCCAGAACAGGTGCACACCTGCGGCGGCCATCAACATCCTGCAGCGGGCCTCCAATGGTCAGAACATCAAACTGCGCGTCCTCGCCGAGCAAATTGTCGCCTCCATGGCCCGCACACCAGCCCAAACCCACTTCACTGACTAGACACGGCCCAACCGATCGGAGGGCGGCTAGGACTTATGACCACTTGTAACGTCAGAGGGCGTGGATGGAGTAGCGAAACCCTGCGATCGGCCGCGTCCCATGGCGATGATGACTCGCGCCAGGACCTGTAGTCGCGAAGAAAGAATCCCGGATGGTCCGCGTGAGGTAGTGAAAGGGACTTGATGGAAGAGTCTTACGATCAGGTATTTGCGTCGCTGGCAGTGTCATTGTAAGGGAATGGCGCGGTCCTGGAACCAGCGGATGAGCTTGAGGAGGACCTGGATGGTGCCGGCGGGGTCCGGGTCGTCTTCGGCGTCCACGAATGTCTTCTCGTAGCCGGGTACGTGGTCGGACATGGTGGCGCTGATGGGCTCGTAGCCCATCGTCCAATCCGGGAATTGCCGCTCGTTCCGTGTCTCTTCGACAAGAACCCGCACCCGGGTGTGGCGGGGGTCGGCCCTGATGATGGCCATCCGGTCCCGCACTGTCGCTTCGGGGCCTTCCAAGACCTGCAGGAAGCGACCCTGGTGGTAGAGCAACATGCCTGTCAGGTGTGAGGAGTCGTTGGTGCGGCGGCACGCAGCGAGCAGCTCCGCCAGATCCGCGTCGTTAAAGGGCCGGGTCGCGGTACTGGAGTAGACCAGGGACAACATCCGCGGCTTCCGAGCGGTCCCGTCAGCTGTTTCGACGCCGGCGAGGACTCCGTCGCCCTTAGACGGGTTCCGGCTATCGCCGCTAGCCCGAAGGACAGTTCTCATATCCGCATCAAGGGGGGCATCCGGGTCGGCCTGTAGGTGGGCGTGTAGGTGGGTGTTGGGTGTGGTCTCGTTCCTGCTGGAACTGTAGGGGGCTCGAGCTCCGCGGCAAATGTCAGCGATCATTTCGTTGACGGACTGGGCGATGATGTCCCGGGCAAGAGCGGGGAGGCGTATCAGTCCGTGCAGGTATGCGTCGATTTCGATCTCGTCGACGTCGCCGCCTACGCCTAGGTGATACATCCACAGTTCTCTCACCGGGATGCCGAAACGGTGCATGGCATCAAGGGTCAGGACGTGTTGGTCGTGATCGGATTGCCCCCGATAGGCCAGGTCCTCGTCGTTGTCCTCGGGAATGTGGTCGCTGGCATCGCTATCGTGGCCCTGATCACGATCGTCGTATCGCTCAACCATGCCGCCTCAACCTCGCCAACTGCTTCGCATTCGCATGCTCACATCACATCGATCCATCCACCGTATCGACCCAGAGCTCCGAACAGGGGCGCATAAAGGCCTTGAACCGGCCCCTCCTCCTATGGCACAAGCACCCTCGTGTGAAGTCGGTGCTTCTTCCTGCTCAGAGATAGAGGAGCCTGTGCACGCTCACCGCTCACCAAAGGCGACCTCCCGTGTCGGTGAGATGACGAGTGTGTGCAGGCGGGGACTGTCCGATAAACGGTGTGTGGGGCCGGCGTTTCA
>NZ_JBZCNG010000008.1:0-192827 GCF_058269195.1 Arthrobacter sp. TJ-240 | reverse complement strand
TGGCGGTGTCGGCGAGATTCGTCCGCCGCCGCACGCCCGGCCGCCCACCAGGGTATCCGCCCGCTCGCCCACCGGGTTGGCCGCCGGGTTGGCTGCCGGGGCGGACCTCGGGGTGTGGTCCGGGGTGGGCGCCGGTCTGGTAGTCGAAGAACTCGTCCTCGAGCAGTGTCCGCAGTTCCTCGGTGGCCACCGCCAGGTCCGCGTCGATGCGGGCTTTCTGCGCGGCGAGGGACAGGATACGGGCGTCGATCCGCTCGCATTCTTCCCGGTACTGCGCATTCGTCCTCATACCCGTTATTCTCCCGCCCGCCACCGACACGATAAGGGCCCCCATATTGCCGCGAGACTATGTGGATAAACCGGTATCACGCCCGATCCGGTAAACGCGATCGATATGTTCTCCGCCATCGGGAAGATGATCAATCCGTCATTGAGTTGTTCCCTTTATTTCATGGCTCTCCGACGTCGACGGGTCTACCGTGGGGCGCAGCGAACAGTCGGGCCGACACCGGACCCGTCAGAGTCCCAGGGGAGACCATGGATCAGCCACGCACGCAGAAGATACGACGAACCGGGACGACGGCCGCCGCGCCCGACCGGCAGAAGTCCCCCGTGGAGCGCTTGGTCGTGCAGCAGGATCAGCATGCCGAGGCGCAGGCAGCCCTGCTGCGGACCTCCTATCGGCTCGGGGCAGCACTCACCGCGACGCCGTACATCAACCAGGTCACCAGCCCGCTCGGCGCGCTCCATGCCCTCTCGATGCTGCGCGCCGGCGCCGGGACCACGACGGCGGACGAGCTGGACACCGTGCTGGGACTCACCGACCACCACCACGAAGCCATGAACGCGCTGCTCGCGAGCGTGCAGCAGTTCGACGGTGATCCCGGGAACGTCGACGAGGAGAACCCGCCCGCCAGACCGCTGCTGCACCTGGCCGACGCCGTCTTCGTCCCGGAGGACGGCGAGACCGGCGAAGCCTTCCTCGACGTCTTGGCACAGCAGTACGGCGCAGGTGTCTACCCGGTGGACTTCGCCGACCCCTCGACGGCGGCCCGCATCGACGACTGGATCTCCCAGGAGACCGGCGGCCGCATCGTGAAGGCCCCACTGGAGCCCGACCCCGACGCCACACTGTCGCTGCTCACCACGGTCTATTTCGCCGCAGCCTGGAAGAAGCCCTTCGACGCCACCTCCACGAGCGACGTCCCCTTCACCCTGGCGAGTGGGGAGACGGTCGACGTCCCGACGATGCACGCCTCGCCCACGGTGCGGCACGCCCGCGGCGCGGGGTGGAGCGGCATCGATCTGCCGTACGGGGACGGGTTCTTCCTGCGGCTCGTCCTGCCCGACGAAGGCGCCGCACCCGTCTGGGACGACCACGAACTCGTCGGCATCGCGGACGCCCTCGATACAGCCGGGCCCGTTCCCGTGATGGTCGCGCTACCCACCTGGGACCACGAGTACACCCAGGACCTGATCGGCCTCCTTCGAACCATGGGACTCGAGGAGACTCTCGGCTCCGATCCCGATTTCAGCGCCATCCGGCCCGGAACCGAGGTCTCCGGCGGCGCGCAGACCGCCAACATCACGGTGGCGGAGAAAGGGACCGTCGCCGCAGCGGTGACGCAGTTCGCGATGCGGATGACAAGCATGCCGATGCTGCCGGATCTCAGCATCTCCCTCGACCGGCCCTTCGGCTACCAGCTGGTCCACGAGGCGACCGGACTCCCGGTCGTCATGGGAACCGTGGCCGATCCGCGCGGCGATCGGTAGCAGCGTCGATACATGGCGGCACGGAGGACGAGGGGACCTAGCGGACGCTCCGCCGCCAGGACCCGGGTCCGGGCGTGGGCCCCAGCCGCAGCAGGGCCCGCCGCACCCAGGACCGACCGTGGTCCGGGGCGTCGTCGGCCACGCCCGCACCCTGGAGGGTGACGACGACGGCGGTGAGGGCTGCGAGCTCCTCGTCGGTCGGACGGCCGGACACCACCGAGAGGACGGCGGGATTGTCGGCGGGATTGTCGGCTGGGCTGTCGGTGGGGTTGCCTGCCGGGTCGCCGCCGGGGATCGCGCCACTCACAGCGGGATGTTCCCGTGCTTCTTGGCGGGGTTCGAGGCCCGCTTGTCCCGCAGGGCGCGCAGCCCGCGGACGATCTGCAGGCGCGTCTCGGACGGGGCGATGACGGCGTCGACGTAGCCGAGCTGGGCCGCCTGGTACGGGTTCAGCAGTTCCTCCTCGTACTGCTGCACGACGTCGGCCCGCGCGGCCTCGACGTCCCCTCCGGCCTCGGCGACGGCCTTGAGCTGCCCGCGGTAGAGGATGTTGACCGCGCCCTGGGCGCCCATGACGCCGATCTGCGCGGTGGGCCAGGCGAGGTTGAGGTCCGCGCCGAGCTTCTTGGAACCCATGACGATGTACGCGCCGCCGTACGCCTTGCGCGTGATGACGGTCAGCTTCGGCACGGTGGCCTCCGCGTAGGCGTAGAGGAGCTTGGCGCCGCGCCGGATGATGCCCTGGAACTCCTGGTCCTTGCCGGGCAGGAACCCGGGCACGTCCACGAGGGTCAGGATGGGGATGTTGAACGCGTCGCAGTGCCGCACGAAGCGCGCAGCCTTCTCGGACGCGTTGATGTCCAGCGTCCCCGCGAACTGCAGGGGCTGGTTGGCCACGATCCCGACGGTGTGCCCCTCCACCCGGGCGTATCCGGTGACCACGTTCGGCGCATACAGGGACTGCAGCTCGAGGAAGTGCCCGTCGTCCACGACGGCCGCGATGACGGCGTGCATGTCGTACGGCTGGTTCGCGGCGTCGGGGATCAGCTCGTCGAGGGCGAGGTCGTCGTCCGTGACCTCGGGCTCCTCCAGGAATGCCGTGAGCGGGGCCTCCGCGAGGTTGTTCGACGGCAGGAAATCGAGGAGTTCGCGCACGAAACCGATGGCGTCGGCCTCGTCGGAGGCGAGATAGGCGGAGGTGCCCGTCGTCGTGTTGTGCTGCCGGGCCCCGCCGAGAGTCTCCATGTCCACGTCCTCGCCGGTGACCGTCTTGATGACGTCCGGGCCCGTGATGAACATGTGGGAGGTCTTGTCCACCATGACCACGAAGTCGGTCAGGGCGGGGGAATAGGCCGCGCCTCCCGCGCACGGACCCATGATGAGGGAGATCTGCGGTACCACACCCGAGGCGTGGACGTTGTTGCGGAAGATGTCCGCGAACATCGCCAGCGACGCGACGCCCTCCTGGATGCGGGCGCCGCCGCCGTCGTTGATGCCGATCACGGGACAGCCGTTGCGCAGCGCGAACTCCTGCACCTTCACGATCTTCTCGCCGTTGACCTGGCTGAGCGACCCGCCGTAGACCGTGAAGTCCTGGCTGTAGATCGCGATGAGCCGGCCGTCCACGGTGGCGTAGCCGGAAACCACGCCGTCGCCCAGCGGCTTCTTCCGCTCCATGCCGAACGCGGTGGAACGGTGCACCGCGAGGGCGTCGAACTCGACGAAGGAGCCCTCGTCCACGAGCAGGTCGATGCGCTCGCGGGCGGTGTTCTTGCCGCGCGCGTGCTGCCTCTCGACCGCCTCGGGACCGGAGGGCTGCTCGGAGAGCGCCTTGCGCCTCTGGAAGTCAGCGAGCTTCCCGGCCGTCGTGGTGAGGTCGGGCTGCAGGTCCTGATGCATGAATACTCCGGTCGGCGGTCGATGGTCGGCGCGTGGAAGGGCGCGCCCCGACGGCTGGAGGTTTCCTCCAACCCGCGGCGCAATTCTTTCAGTCTAGTGAGGATCAGGGGGCCCGCCGTTGTAGGACGTCTACAGTTTCGGTCCCCATCGCTTAGCCGGGCAGGTGATGTTACCCGCGGGTAACATCGGTGCGTCGCGCCGCCGTGGCACCCCGTCCGCTGCTTATGGTGGAGCCATGACTGCACGCAACGAAGCCCAGCTCTCCGACGCGGCGAGGACCGGCCGCTTCACAGGTGCCACGCTGGCCGGACGCACCATCATCATGTCCGGTGGGAGCCGCGGCATCGGACTGGCGATCGCGCTCCGGGCCGCCCGCGACGGCGCGAACGTGGCCCTCATGGCCAAGACCGGCGAGCCGCACCCGAAGCTCGAGGGCACCGTGTACACGGCCGCCGAGCAGATCGAGGCGGCCGGCGGGCGCGCCCTGCCGATCGTCGGCGACGTGCGGAACGACGACGACGTCCGCGCCGCGGTGGACGCCGCGGTGAGCACCTTCGGCGGCATCGACATCGTGGTCAACAACGCCTCCGCGATCGACCTGTCGAAGACGCCCGACGTCGACATGAAGCGCTACGACCTCATGGCGGACATCAACGTCCGCGGCACCTTCATGCTGAGCAAGTTCTCCCTCGACGCGCTGAGCAGGTCCGCGAACCCCCACATCCTCACGCTCTCGCCGCCCCTGAACCTCGCGCCGCGGTGGGCCGGGATGCACCTGGCCTACACAATGGCGAAGTACGGGATGAGCCTGACCACGCTGGGGCTCGCGGAGGAGCTGAAGGACGAGGGCGTGGCCGTGAACTCGCTCTGGCCCGCCACCCTGATCGACACCGCGGCCATCCGCAACATGCCGGGCGGCGGCCGCATGGTCCAGGCGGCCCGCAGCCCCGAGATCGTCGCCGACGCCGCGCACGCCATCCTGGTCCGCGAGGCCGGCAGCTGCACCGGGCACTTCTACACCGACGAGCAGGTATTGCGCGAGGAAGGCATCACCGATCTCACCGGGTACAGCCTCGGAGCGGCCGAGGACCAGCTCGTCCCGGACATCTTCCTCTGACGCCAGGCTCCTGTACCGGGGCCGGCCGTCAGAGGAGGATGTCGGTCCGGAGGGAGGTGCTCCGGATAAGATCGATGCCATGTCCTCCCGCTACTCCAATCTCGAGCGCCCGGGCCTGAACCTCGGCGCGCTGAGGACAGCGCTGTGCATGCCGTCGGGTCCGTTCTCGCGCCTGGACATCGTGCCCCGGACGGGGTCCACGAACACGGACCTCGTGGAGCACGCGCAGCGCGAGGCGGCGGGCTGGCCGGATCTCAGCGTCCTCGGAGCCGAGGTGCAGACCGCGGGCCGGGGGCGGCTCGGCCGCAGCTGGGTGGCCCCCGAGCGGTCCTCGCTCTTCGTGAGCGTGCTCCTGCGGCCCTTCAACCGCCACGGCAGGCCCGTGCCCACCGTCGCCTACTCCTGGTTCTCGCTGCTGGCAGCCCTCGCGCTCGCGGAGAGCATCGAGGAGCGCACCGAGATCGCCCCGCAGCTGAAGTGGCCCAACGACGTCACCGTCGACGGCCGGAAGCTCGCCGGGGTGCTCGCGCAGTTCGTACCCGGCGCCGGTGCCGAGCCGCCCGCCGTCGTCGTCGGGGTGGGACTCAACGTCAGCCTCACAGACGACGAGCTCCCCGTCCCCACGGCCACCAGCCTGCTGCTCGAGTACGCGGGCACCACCGACCGGAACATCCTCCTGAAGTCCTTCCTGCGCTCGTTCGCCGACGCGTACCGCGCCTTCTGCGACGTGGACGGCGACGCCGAGGCCGCATGGGACGGCGGTCCGTCCCTCCACGCGCGGGTGGGCGCCCGCATGGCGACCCTCGGCCAGGACGTCCGGGCCGAACTGCCCGGCGGCGGCCTGCTCAGCGGGCGCGCCCTGGCCCTCGACGCGCAGGGTGCGCTGATCGTGCGCGACGACGACGGCGAACGCCACACCGTCTCGGCGGGCGAGGTCGTGCACCTCCGCCCGCAGGCGTAGCCCGTGCGGATCAAGCTGCTGCCGGGGGAACGGGTCCTCGTCCGCACCCGGCCCAACCCGTTGCCGCTCGTCGGCCCGGTCCTCGCGGGCTTCGTGCTCCTCGGCGTCGGCGGCTTCGGCCTCGGGTACCTGACCGGCAGATCCATCCCGGGCCTCGCCGAGTGGCAGCCGGTGATCGCGATCGCGGCGCTCGCCGCCGTCGCGCTCCTGCTGTTCCGGTTCACGGTCCGGCCCCTCGTCCGCTGGTCCGGCAACCGGTACGTGCTCACGAGCATGCGGCTCATCCACCGGCGCGGCGCCACCCGACGCACCGAACACCAGATCAACCTGTCCGCGATCTCCCAGCTCCAGACCGAGCAGGGCCTCGTGCAGCGCATGGTGCGCAGCGGGACGCTGGTGGTGGACCTCGGCTTCGACCGGGCGCACGCCTACCCGCACGTGCCGCAGGTCGCCACGTTCAAGGAGTACGTGGTGCAGGCGATCGGTGAGCTCCCGCTGACACGCATGTTCGATGGTGTAGACATGGAGATCGACCCGCAATACGCCCACGGCGGGCCACCCGGCGCGCAGGAGCGGGCGCAGCGGGGATGGGCGCAGCAGCAACGGAGAGGCGAGCAGTCGTGACAGGCGAGGACCGCCACGAGTCCGGTCAGCCGGCCGCGACCTCCCCGCACCCCGAGGAGATCATCCCGGACGCGGACAGGATCGACGATGCCGCCGACGCTCCCGCCACCACCTCCCCGAAGGCCGTCTGGCAGCTGCAGTCCGACATGGCAACGGGCGCCGGCGGCCAGGCGTCGTCCGGTCCCTCCGAGCTGGACCGCGAGACCATCCGCCGCCTCGAGCGGGAACTCCTCGGCGCCGAACGCACCCTCAAGCGCCGCGACATCGCCGCCGGCGCGGGCGTGTCCCTCCTGTCCGCGCGGAAGCTGTGGCGTGCCATGGGCTTCCCGAACATCAGCGACGACGACATCGCGTTCACCGAGAAGGACCTCCAGGCGCTCACCACGATCATCGACCTGGTGCGCCAGGAGCAACTCACCGAGGACGCCGCCATCTCGATCACCCGGGCCGTGGGCCAGATGACGGACCGCATGGTGGTCTGGCAGATCGAGGCCATCGTGGAGGAGATGGTGGCGCAGCGCGGACTGACGGACGCGGATGCGCGGAAGACCCTCGTCTCCGAGCTGCCGGACCTCATCGAGCCCCTCGAGAAGACCCTCGTGTACGCGTGGCGCCGGCAGATGAACGCGGCCGTCCAGCGGCTCGCGCTGCGCGCCGAATCGGGCCTGCGTTCCAGCGAGGCGGGACGCGACGGCGACGAGCAGGACGCGCCGCTGCCGCTCGCCCGCGCCGTCGGCTTCGCGGACCTCGTCTCCTACACGAGCCTCTCCCGGCAGATGAACGAGCGCACCCTCGCGCAGCTCGTGCAGCGGTTCGAGAACAAGAGCGCGGAGATCATCTCGGTGGGCGGCGGGCGGCTCGTGAAGACCATCGGCGACGAGGTGCTCTACATCGCGGAATCCCCCGAGGCCGGGGCGGAGATCTCCCTCGCCCTGTCCAAGGCGTTCTCCGAGGACGAGTTCCTCCCCTCGGCCCGCTGCTCGCTCGTGTGGGGCCGCGTGCTGTCCCGGCTCGGTGACATCTACGGGCCCACCGTGAACCTCGCCGCCCGCCTCACGGCGCTCGCCGAACCCGGCGAGGTGCTCGTGGACTCCGGCACGGCCGCGACGCTCACGCAGAACGAGAAGTTCGTCCTCACGCCCCACGAGCCGCGCCAGGTGCGCGGCTTCGGCGAGGTGCGCCCCGTGACCCTGGCCCGGGGGACGGGCACGGGGATCGTCCTCGACTGACCGCGGGGCCTCCCCGCGACGGGAACGCCGGCGTGGGGAGCAGTTCCCGCCGCCCGGCAGTCCCCGCCGCCCGGCAGTCTCCGCGGCCCGGCAGGCATCGACCCGCGGGGCGGTGCCTGCCGGGGGTGGAGGAACCCCGCAGGGCAGAATGGGGAGATGATCGACGAGCTCACCGCATCCTGTGACCAAGGGCGCCCGGCGTCCGGGACCCATCTGCACGTCCGCGTCGAGGGCGGGGGACTGCGGGCCTCCGACCGCAGCGTCCTGGTGGTGCGACCGTGACCGGTCGACCCGTGCCCTCCACCGCGCCCCGCGACGTCCGCGTCACCTATGGCTTCGCGACCGACCGGGGACTGCGCAGGGAACTCAACGAGGACTCCCTGGTAGCGTCCGAGCCCATCTTCGCGGTGGCCGACGGCATGGGCGGCCATGAGGCGGGGGAGATCGCCAGCGGTATCTGCGTCCGCACGCTGGGGGACAGCCCGATCATCGGCCGCCACCTGCCCGAGTTCTCGGCGGCGGACCTCGAGGAACTCATCGAGGACGCCGACCGCGAGATCCGCCGGCAGGCCGGCGGCCAGGCCGGGACGACGCTCAGCGGCGTGGTCCTCGTACAGGAGGCCGGGGTCCCCTCCTGGCTGTTCTTCAACGTGGGGGACTCCCGGACCTATCGCCTCAGCCAGGGGCAGTTCGGGCAGATCTCGGTGGACCACTCCGAGGTTCAGGAACTCGTGGATATCGGCACCATCTCGCCGGAGGAGGCCCGCACGCACCCGCGCCGGCACGTGGTCACGCGCGCGCTCGGCACGGGCGACGACGCCGAGGCCGATTTCTGGCTCCTGCCCGTCGAGGAGGGCGACCGCATCCTCATCTGCTCGGATGGCCTCAGCGGCGAGGTCACCGACGATGACATCTACACCGTCCTGAGCACGGTGCGGGACCCGCAGCAGGCCTGCGAGGAACTCGTCGAGGCGACCCTCCGCTCCGGCGCGCGTGACAACGTGACCCTGATCATCGTCGACGCAGCCGGAGTGGCCGACGACGCGGTGCGGCAGACTACGGCACCGCGCGGCGGCACCTTCGCGGCGGATACCGGCCACGCCGTCGAGACCGGCACCCATCCGGCACCGCCCGGTGGTGCCTCCTCCGGTGGTGCCTCCTCCGACGGCCCGACGTCCGACGGCGGACCGATGCCCGCGGGAGCCCACGCGGTCCGACTGACGGACCCCGCGGACGGACCGTCGGGACGGCAGCCCGCGGGGGTCAGCCATGACTGAGGACCGGCGCGCAGCGCTGACCTACGCGTACACCTCCGGCGACTGGACGGTGCTCGTGCGCGGGGGGATCCTCGCCGCGTTTCCCGCCCGATCCGCTCGAACCACCGTCGGCGCGGTCTGGGACGCGATGGTCGACGACGCCGGGATCGTCCCGCTCCTGCCCCTCGTGAGCGGCGGAGCCGGAGTGGACCCGGCAGCCATGGCGCCGTTCGCCCTCGCCTCGACCGCAGGGGGCCTGCACGTGATCCTGCGGGGTCCGGTGACCCTCACGGTCACCGTCGCCACCGGGTCGGCCACCTACTCGGGGGAGCGGGCGCCCAAGTGGGCCGAACACCTCCTCGATGACGACTTCTCCTCCTTCACGCTGACCTGCGGACCGGCAGCGGGCTCGGAACCGTCGCTGCCCCTGGTCGGAGGCGTCGTCCTCGCAGGCTCGATCACAGCGACCCCGGCCGGTTCCGACCCCGGTGCCGGGAGGCCGACGCATGCTGCCGTTGATGCCGATGCGCCGGCCGGTGCTGCCGCTGACGGCGGCGCGCAGCGGGCGGGCACGGCGGGCCCCGACCGGCCGCACACCGCATCCCTGCCCGCGGTGCCCCTCGCGGAGCCCGGAACCCTCGGCGCCATGGATCCCGAGCTCGAAGCCGAGCCTTCACCTGCCGTCGGCGAGCACCCCGACCTGCCGCCGGCACACGCTGCAGCCGATCCCGCGGATGATGACGCCGCCACCGGTCCGGCCCTCGTCCTGACAAGTGTCCCGGCCGATGTCGCCGATCCCTCCGTGGCGTCGGCCGTGGAGCCGATCGCCCCGGAGACGTCGCCCGCAGATACCGAACCGCAGGAGGACGGCGGAGCCGCTCACGGCCGAAGCACCGAATGATCGGATCATGGCGAGCCTCCGCAGGGCGCTGGAGAAGAACCCGGGCGACGTCGTTTTGAGGCGGCACCGGCGGCACCGGCGGCTGCGCAGGATGCCCCGGGGACGTCGTGCGGCGGCGAGAACCGTGGGTCACCGGTGCCGCGCTGCGTCGCCCCTGGCACCCCGGTATGCCGGTGGCCGGTGTCAGGGCCTTAGGGCAAGATAAGGAAAGTGACCACAGGAACCGAAGACGCAGCCCAGACCGCCGGATCCGCCGAGCGTCAGCCGCCGGGGGACGAGCTCCGGGCGGAGTACGCGCAGCTCGCCGAGGAGATCCGGGCGCACCGCACCGCGTACTACCAGGACGCCGCCCCCACCATCTCCGACGCGGAGTTCGACGCGCTCTTCCGGAGGCTCGAGGAGCTGGAGGCGCTGCACCCGGAGATCGTCGCGAACGACTCGCCCACGCAGGAGGTAGGCGGGGAGGTGTCCGCCGCCTTCGCCCCCGTGAACCACCTCGCCCGCATGTACAGCCTCGAGGACGTCTTCTCCCTCGACGAGCTGAAGGCCTGGCTGGACCGGGCGTCCGCCGGTGTCGAGCAGCGCAGCCCCGGCGCGGCGATCGCCTGGCTGACGGAACTCAAGATCGACGGCCTCGCCGTGAACCTGCTGTACCGCGACGGCGAACTGGTCCGCGCCGCCACGCGGGGTGATGGCGTGACGGGGGAGGACATCACGCACAACGTCCTCACCATCGCCTCCATCCCGCGGCACCTCGCGGGCAGCGACCATCCCGAGGAGGTGGAGATCCGCGGTGAGGTCTTCTTCCCCACCAGGGAGTTCGCGCAGCTCAACGAGCGGATGGTCGCCGCCGGCAAGGCACCGTTCGCCAACCCGAGGAACGCCGCCGCCGGTTCGCTGCGGCAGAAGGACCCGGCCATGACGGCCGAGCGTCCCCTCGACATGTACGTGCACGGCATCGGCGCGCGCACCGGGCTGGCCGCCGAGACGCAGTCCGAGACCTACGAGCTCCTCAAGGCCTGGGGGCTCCCCACCTCGCCCTACTACAAAGTGCTCGCCACGCAGGACGAGGTCATCGACTTCATCGGGCACTACGGCGAACACCGCCACGACCTGCTGCACGAGATCGACGGCATCGTGGTGAAGGTGGACAGCTTCGCGCTGCAGCGGGCGCTCGGCCACACGTCCCGCGTGCCGCGCTGGTCCGTGGCGTACAAGTACCCGCCCGAGGAAGTGAACACGAAGCTGCTCGACATCCTCGTGAACGTGGGCCGCACCGGCCGTGTCACGCCGTACGGCCTGATGGAACCCGTGAAGGTGGCCGGGTCGACCGTCGGCATGGCCACGCTCCACAACCAGGAGGTCGTGAAGGCCAAGGGCGTGATGATCGGCGACATCGTGGTGCTGCGGAAAGCCGGCGACGTCATCCCCGAGATCGTGGGACCGGTCATGGCCCTGCGCGACCCCGCGAAGGTCCGCGAGTTCGTCATGCCCACCGAGTGCCCGTCCTGCGGCACCCCGCTGCAGCCGGCGAAGGAGGGCGACGTCGACATCCGCTGCCCCAACGCCCGCTCCTGCCCCTCGCAGCTGCGCGAGCGCGTGTTCCACCTCGCCGGCCGGGGCGCATTCGACATCGAGGCGCTCGGCTGGGAGGCGGCGATCGCCCTGACCCAGCCCGCCGAACCCGCGGTGCCGCCGATCACCACCGAGGCCGAGATCTTCGAACTCACGCCGGAGAAGCTGGCCGACGTCCGGATCGAGCGGGACAAGAAGGTCAAGGGCGTGGTGACGGGACGCGAGCTGGTGCCCTATTTCTACTCGAAGGGCACCGCCAAGAAGCCGTCCGAGCCGAGCGCCACCACCCGCAAGCTCTTCACCGAGCTGGAGAAGGCGAAGAAGCAGCCGCTGTGGCGCGTCCTCGTCGCCCTGTCCATCCGGCACGTCGGCCCCACCGCGTCGCGTGCCCTCGCCACCGCGTTCGGCTCCATGGACCGCATCCGTGCCGCGAGCGAGGAGGAGCTCGCGCACGTCGACGGCGTGGGCCCTACCATCGCCGTCGCGCTCAGGGAGTGGTTCGCGGAGGACTGGCACCGGGAGATCGTGGACCGGTGGGCGGCGGCGGGCGTGCGCATGGAGGACGAGGCGGACGAGAGCACCCCGCGCACCCTCGAGGGCCTCACCATCGTGGTCACCGGATCCCTCGAGCGCTACAACCGCGACGAGGCGAAGGAAGCCATCATCACGCGCGGCGGCAAGGCCTCGGGATCGGTGTCGAAGAACACGAGCTACCTGGTGGCCGGCGAGAACGCGGGCACCAAGCTCGAGAAGGCCGAGGCGCTCGGCATCCCCGTGCTGGACGAGGACGGCTTCACGGCCCTGCTCGCGAACGGACCGGCCGCGGCGGACGGCGAACCGGACGGTGAGGGACCGGCCGCGGCGGACGGCGAACCGGGCGGAGTCCTAGCCGGGGACCCGAGCGAGGACGCCGAGGAACTGGAGGCCGGAGCCGGCGGATCGGCCGCCGGGAACACCGCATGAGTCCCGCGGCCTCGCCGGGCGCACTCCTGCACGTGGCCCGGCACGCCGCGGCTGCCGGCGCCGAGGTGCTCTCACGCAGGGACCCGTCGGCGCTCAAGGCGACCAGCAAGAGCTCGGACAGCGACTGGGTGACGGCGTACGACCTCGCCGCCGAGCGGGCGGTGCGCTCCGTGATCGGGGACTCCCGCCCGCACGACATCATCACCGGCGAGGAGCTCGGCACCACGGTGCCCTCCGGCAGGCACGACGGCGTCCGCATCCGCTGGTCGATCGACCCCCTCGACGGCACCACCAACTTCATCCGCGGCATCGTCTACTACGGCACGTCGGTCGCCGCTGCCGACGAGAACGGCACCTGGCTCGCCGGCGCCGTGCATGCCCCCGCCCTCGGCCGCGTCTACTGGGCGTCCCGCGGCGGCGGCGCCTGGCTCAGCGACCGGACCAGGGTGCGCCGCCTCGCCGGACCGGGCGCCGAGCGCGGGCGGCTGCTCGCCACGGGCTTCTCGTACGACGCCGCGACCCGGGCCGCGCAGGTCGGGGACCTCGGCGCGCTCCTGCACGGGTTCGGCGACATCCGCCGCCTCGGCTCGGCCGCCCTCGACCTGTGCCTGGTGGCCGACGGCACCCTCGACGCCTTCGCCGAGCGCGGCCTCAACGAACACGACATCGCGGCCGGCGCCCTCATCGCCGAGGAGGCGGGCGTCGTCGTCGTCCGGCCTCCGCTGCGGTCCGTGCTCGACGGCGGCCCCACCGAGGCCGAGCGACTCGCCGCGGTCACGCTCGCCGGACCTGCCGACCTCATCCGATCCCTCACCGATCCGCCGCCCACCGAGAGGCACCCATGACCACTCCGTCCTGGCAGAAGGTCCTGTCCACGCTCGCGGGAGAGCGCTCGCGGGAGCTGTATGCGCGGGCCGTCCTCGGGCAACCGCTCGAGGCGTCGCCCCGGGAGGTGCAGCGCCTCGTCGACGCCGGGCTGCTGACACCGGAGCTCACCGTCGCGGGCGGGCTGTTCAGGGAGGTGCTCGCAGCCGCCGGACCGGGCACGCCGAAGGGCGTGGACCGGTTCTTCAGGGACGGGCGGATCGACGGCCTACCGCGCGCCGGGCAGGACCGCACCGCCCTGCTGGCGCACCTCGCCGAGCGGCTGCTCCCGGCGGACGAGGAGATCAGCGAACCGGAGGTCAACCGGCTGCTCGCCACCGTCACCCGCGACATCCCCACCCTGCGGCGCGCGCTCGTCGACCACGGTTTCATGGAGCGCTACCCGGACGGCACCGGCTACCGGCGGGTCGGGACGTCCTGAGACTCGCCGGTAGCAGCGTTCACCTCGGCAGCCTGATACCCAGTCTGGCGATCCGGCGGTAGATGGTGGCACGGCTGATGCCGAGCTCCGCGGCCGCCGCGGCGACGGTCACCCCCGGCCGAGCCAGGCTGCGAACGATCTCGTCGCGCTCCATCGACTCGATCCTGCCCAGATGCAGCCCGGGTCCGCCCAGGAGGCGGGCGGGCAGGTGCTGGATGTCGATGGTCTCCGCACGGACCGCGGCGTCATGGACCACGGTGAAGAGCTCGTCCACGTTGTCGGGCCAGTCGTGCGCCCGCAGTGCCTTCTCGGCGGCGTGCGTGAAGTCGATCTCGCGCAGCCGGGTCTGCCGGGCGGCGTACCGTGCCAGGTGCAGGACGTCGTCGCCCCGGTCACGAAGTGCGGGGACCGGGATCACGGTGTCGATCGACCCGGCCAGCGGATGCGGCACGGCCTCCAGCTCGGTGGCGGTCACGGCCCATGCGAGGGTGCGGGCCGTCCCGCCCGCCGACGACGGAAGCGTCCGGAGCGCGCGCGTGACGTGGCCCTGCAGCTCCTGCGCGGCCCACGCGGGCAGCAGATCGGCGTTCTCGACGATGACCGCGGTGTCCGGTTTGGCGAGTTCCGGGGTCCACAGCGACAGCCAGGCGTCGACGTCCTCGGGCGCGGGCGCTGCGGCGGACAGGATTCGGGTGCCCGGACGCGCCTGGCGGAGCGCCTGCGCGAGGAGGGTCACCCGCCCCGAGCCGTGCTCGCCGATCGCGGCGACGACCCGCCCGGCGTCGAGAGCGCGGGCCGCGGCGTCGAGCGCGACCGTCCATGCCGCCGACAGGGTCCGCAGCGTCCCGGCTGCCGGTTCGAGCCCGCCCCGCTGCAGGCGGAACACGCCGCCGCCTTTCCGACCCGGCCGCTGACTGCGCCCCAGGGATCGCGCCAGCATCAGCGCCGCCGTATTCCCGGCGGCCGACTGCGCCAGGGCGAGCAGCAGTGCGGGGGAGGACCTCGACCACGTGGTGATGTTCACGCTCCCCTCGAGGGCCCCGCTCACAGGATCGAAGACCGGGACCGCGGCACACGTGTAGGTCCGGAGGCTCGCGCTGTAGTGGTCCTCCGCGCGGACCAGGGCAGGAGCCCGGTCGGCGAGCGCCAATCCCATCCCGTTGGTCCCGGCGTCACGCTCGGAGTAGGTGAAGCCGGGCGCCAGATGCACCCGGTCGAGCGAGCGCAGGAGGCCCGGACTGCCGCTCAGCCGGTCGAGCAGCAGTCCGTCGGCGTCGGTGAGCATGAGGCTGATCGGCTCGTCCGCCAATGTGCGGTGCAGGGCGGTGAGCACTTCCTGTCCGCAGGAGGAGTAGAGCGAGTCCGCCTGCACGGTACCGGCCCAGGTGGGGTCCACCATGTCCGCCGAAACCCCGTACTCCTCGCTGCGCTGCCAGGACGCGACGAGGCGCTTGGCAGCGACGACCACCCGGCCGCTGCCGGGGCCGGCCCCCGCTGGAATGATCCCGCCATCCCGAGTCGGCACCACTGCCGCCCTCCTCGTTCGCTGGGTCGAGGCTGAGTCCACGCGCGGGCGTCTCAAACTGAGACACGCGCCACGTGGTGGAAGCCATCTTCGCACCTAGTCTCGGTCCTGTCGCGACTACGGCAGTCACGAGAAGGAGATCAGAGATGTACAGCAAAGACGGCGAGAACTACTTCATCGTGGACGCGCACATAGCCCTCTGGGACGCCCGTCCGGAGAACCAGCGCAACATCCACGGCAAGCAGTTCATCGACTGCTTCTACGACTACCACCGCAACCTCTCCCCGGAATCGGAGCAGTGGACCTACGACGAGTACCTCTACCAGGGCGGCGAACGCCTCATGAAGGACCTGTTCACGGACGGGTACGTGGACCACGCCATCTTCCAGCCGGCGTACCTCGGCGAGTTCTACCACCGGGGGTTCGGGCAGACGGAGGAGGCCTACGGCCTGGCCGCGGCGAACCCGGACAAGCTGACGTACAACCACTGCTTCGACCCCCGGCAGGGCGAGGCGGGGCTGGACCAGCTGCGCGCGGATCACGAGAGGATGGGCTTCCAGGGCGTCAAGCTGTACACGGCCGAGTGGCACGGGGACTCCCGCGGCTACAAGCTCTCCGACCCCTGGACGTACCGGTACTTCGAGGAGTGCCGCAAGCTCGGTATCAGGAACATCCACGTCCACAAGGGCCCGACCATCCGGCCCCTCGACCGCGATGCCTTCGACGTGTCCGACGTCGACCATGCGGCCTCCGACTTCACGGACCTGAACTTCGTCGTCGAGCACGTGGGGCTGCCCCGGCTGGAGGACTTCTGCTGGATCGCCACCCAGGAACCCAACGTCCACGGCGGGCTGGCGGTGGCGATGCCCTTTATGCACAGCCGCCCACGGTACTTCGCGCAGATCATCGGCGAGCTCATCTACTGGATCGGGGAGGACCGTATCCAGTTCTCCAGCGACTACGCACTGTGGACGCCGCGGTGGCTCGTGGAACGGTTCGTCGACTTCCAGATCCCTGAGGACATGACCGAGTACGCGCAGCTCACCACCGGACAGAAGAAGAAGATCCTCGGCCTCAACGCGGCAAAGATGTACGGCATCCCGGTGCCGGCCGAGCTGCAGATCCCCGACGCCGGAGAGACGGCCACCGGCCCTCGGCAGCCGGAACGGGCCGATCTCGCGAGCGCCCGATGACCACAGCACACCTCGATGCACACCTCGATGCGCACCTCGAAGCGGGGTCGCCGACGCGCCTGGTCACCGACGACGCCGTCCGTCGAAGCCTGCACGCCGTTCTCGACCCCGAGCTCGACGAGCCCATCACCGAACTCGGGTTCGTCCGGTCCATCCTCGTGGCACCTGGTGCCGTCGACGGCGATACCGCGCATACCGCGGGTGGCACGGGCGCCACGGTGGAGGTCCACCTGCGCCTCCCCACGTCCTTCTGCTCACCCAACTTCGCGTACCTGATGGCATCCGACAGCAAGGACGCCATCTCAGCGATCCCCGGTGTGGGGAGGGTGATCGTCGAACTGGACGACCACCACGACTCCGGCCTGATCAATGCGGGACTCGCCGCCGACGCCGGCTACCGCGGCACCTTCCGCCACGAGGCCGAGGACAGCCTCGACGAGCTGCGCGGCACCTTCCGCCGCAAGGCCCACACGGCCGCCATGGAGCGGTGCCTCACGGCCCTGCTGCGCGCCGACCGGGATCTGCCCGAGGAAGCGCTCGGCCACGTCCGTCTCCGCGACCTCCCGGCCGGTCGCGAGAAGGACGCGCTGCTGCGACGCCGTTCCGCACTCGGGCTGTCCGAGGACGACGACGTGCCCGTCCTGGTGGACGCCGAGGGCCGCACGTATCCCGCGGAGGCCGTCCCCCTGGCCCTGAGGCGTGCCCGTTCGACGCGCATCTCGATCGATGGCAACGCGCACTTCTGCCGCGGACTCCTCCGCACCCGCTACGAAGGCTCCGGCACGGACCAGGCCTTCCGGCCCGAGGGCTCGGAACCCGCGGACCAGCACGGACTACTGAACCTCACAGTCAAGGAACCCCACCCATGAGCACAATGCGCGCCGTCCAGGTGGTCGGCTACCACGAGGCCCTCAAGATGGCCGAGGTGCCGATGCCGAGTGCCACCGGCCCGTTCGACGTCGTCGTCAGGATCGGCGGGGCCGGCGTGTGCCGCACCGATCTCCACATCCTCGAGGGGCAGTGGGCGGAGAAGTCCCAGGTCCACCTGCCCTACACGATCGGCCACGAGAATGCCGGTTGGGTGCACGCCGTCGGCGGCGCCGTCACGAACGTCGCCCCGGGGGACAAGGTCATCCTCCACCCGCTCATCACGTGCGGCCTCTGCCGTGCCTGCCGGTCAGGCGACGACGTGCACTGCGAGGAGAGCCAGTTCCCCGGCATCGACACCAACGGGGGCTACGCCGAGTACCTCCTCACCACCGCGCGCTCCGTCGTCCGGATCGACGACTCACTGGAGCCGGCCGACGTCGCCGCGCTCGCCGACGCCGGCCTCACCGCGTACCACGCTGCCGCGAAGGCCGCGAAGCGGCTGACGGCACGCGACACCTGCGTGGTCATCGGGGCCGGCGGGCTCGGGCACATCGGTATCCAGGTCCTGAGGGCGCTCACCCCCGCCCGGCTCGTCGTCGTCGACCGCAATGCGGCAGCCCTCGACCTGGCCCGGGACATCGGGGCGCACGTGGGCGTCCTGGCGGACGGCAACCAGGTGGAGCAGGTCCTCGCCCTCACCGACGGGAAGGGTGCGGAGGCACTCGTGGACTTCGTGGGGGAGGGCGGCGCCACCGCCCAGGGGATCGCGATGCTGCGCCGGGCGGGCGACTACTACGTGGTCGGCTACGGCGAGAACATCGACGTGCCGACGATCGACATCGTCTCGGCCGAGATCAACATCATCGGCAATCTCGTGGGCTCCTACAACGATCTGCAGGACCTCATGGCGCTCGCCGCCCGCGGCGCCGTCACCCTGCACACGCAGAAGTACGCGCTCGACGACTTCCAGCAGGCCATCAGCGACCTGGATGCGGGCAGGGTGAGGGGCAGGGCCATCCTCGTACCCTGACCGGAACCATCAGCGAGACCAGCCATCGACACAGCCAGCGACACCGACGTCCAGGAGGTTCCCATGCACGCCAACAGACCTATCCGCTCGGTCATCAGCCCGGGCCGGTACGCTCAGGGTCCGGGAGCCATCTCCCGGCTCGGGGAGTACCTCGCACCCATCGGAAGCACACCGCTGATCGTCGCCGACGACGTCGTGTGGGGTTTCGTCGGACACGACGTGACGACGTCCCTGAAGGCGGCGGGGCTCCCGGTCACACGCGAGGCGTTCGGCGGCGTGCCGTCGGCGAAGGAGATCGACCGCCTCGTCGGCGTCATCGCGACCACGAAGGCCGACGTCGCCGTCGCGGTGGGCGGCGGCAGCACCATCGACGCCGTCAAGGCCTCCGGCTTCCTGTCGGGCATCCGGTGGGTGACCGTGCCCACGGTCGCGTCGACGGACGCGCCGACGTCGGCCCTCGCCGTCGTCTACACCGAGGACGGGGCCTTCGAGGAGTACCGCTTCTTCCCGCGCAACCCCGACCTCGTCCTCGTCGACTCGCAGATCATCGCCAACGCCCCGGCAGCCTTTCTCGCCGCCGGGGTGGGCGATGCGCTGGCGACCTGGCTCGAGGCACGGGCCACGGCGGCGTCGGGTTCGCAGACCATGGCGGGCGGATTGCCGACCCTCACCGGGACGGCCCTGGCGAGGCTGAGTTGGGACGTGCTGTGGGACAACGCGCTGCCGGCCCTCGACGCGGTCCGCGACCGGCTCGTGACGCCAGCCCTCGAGAAGGTCATCGAGGCCAACACCTTGCTCTCGGGCCTCGGTTTCGAATCCGGTGGCCTCGCGGCGGCGCACGCCATCCACAACGGGCTGACCACCGCCCCGCAGACCCACGGGCTGGCACACGGCCAGAAAGTGAACATCGGCTCCCTGACCCAGCTCGTCCTCGAGGGCGCCCCGACCAGCGACATCCGGGACTTCGTGGAGTTCACCACGCGGGTCGGTCTCCCCACCACGCTCACCGAGGTGGGGCTCACGGCGGAGGACACCGAGGAGCTCGAACTGGTCGCGGCCGCAGCGACCGTACCGGGGGAGACCATTCACGCCATGCCGTTCGAGGTCCGGGCCGCCGACGTGGTCTCGGCGCTCGCCTCGATCGAACGGTTCTCCCGGCGCATCAGGGAGGAGGCAGGCCTCCCCGGGCCGACGCCGTACAAAGCCGCCCACTGACCACGCGCCGATCCCGGGCCGGTTCGTCGCGCAGGGGTGACGGACCGGCCCTCCGCGCGAGAGAATCATGGGGAGGATGCGGGGGTGCCGGGATCCCGGCCCCGGCCGGCCCGGACCAGCCGGAGAAGGAGGCGCCGTGACGTCGGACAGGAACCCCGGGACGGGCACCGACCGGCCCGGCCGGAGGCCCGCGCGGCTGCTCCCCGGCCCGGCGCGCCTGCTCGTGGGCGTGGCAGTCGGCGTCTTCGCCGCCTCGCTCGGCTTCGTGCTCCTCTATACGACATCGCTCCCGCCGGCCCTCTGCCTCCTGATCGCGTTCGTGCTCGGTGGGGCGCAGCTCTACGCCCTGCGCGGCAACCTGTTCCGTGGTGGGCGGGGCGCCCCCGACGTCTGATCACCGGTCCGCTGCGTGGCAAAATGGGCCGGTGACCACGAACGCCCTCTCCGACTCCCGCACCGTCATCCGGCCCATCCAGCCCGAGGACTACGATGCCGTCCGCCGCATCACGCGCGGCGCCTACCTCGAGGCCGGCTACTTCGCCGACGAGGCGCACCCCTACATGGCGGTGCTGGCCGACATCGAGCACCGCGCCGAGCACGCCGAGGTCTGGGTGGCCGAGCGCGACGGCGTCGTGGTCGGATCGGTCGCCCTGACCTTCGCCGGCCAGCGGTACACGGACATCGCCGTCGAGGGTGAGCTCGAGTTCCGCATGCTCGCGGTGGATCCGGCCGTGCAGCGCGGCGGCGTGGGCCGGGCCATGGTGGAGCGCATCATCGAGCACGCCCGCACCCTGCCCGGCATCGACGCCGTCAGCCTGACGAGCGGATCGGACATGGTCCGTGCGCACCGCCTCTACGAATCGATGGGCTTCGTCCGCGTCCCCGAGCGCGACTGGGAGGTCCCGAACGAGGACATCCTGCTCTGGGTCTTCCGCCTGCCGCTCTGACGGGAGGCACCGGCCGGGTGCCCCCGCCGTCGGGCCCGCCCGATGCCGGGCGCCTCCCGAGCCGCCACTAGACTGGAGGCAGACACCCACCTCCGACTTCCTTGGGAGATCCATGGCTGAGATCAACCGGGACGACGTCGCGCACCTCGCGCGGCTCGCCCACATCGACATGAACGACGACGAGCTCGACCGCATGGCCGGCGAGCTCGCCGTGATCGTCGATTCCATCAAGTCCGTGAGCGAGGTGGCGGGCGACGACGTCCCCGCGACCAGCCACCCCATCCCGCTGAGCAACGTGTTCCGCGACGACGTGGTGGGGGAGACGCTCAGCAACGAGGAGGCTCTCCTCGGCGCGCCGGACAACGCCGACGGCCGCTTCAAGGTCCCGGCCATCCTGGACGGGGAGTAACCCATGACCGACCTGATCCACCTCTCAGCCGACACCCTCGCGCAGAAGCTCGCGGCGAAGGAGGTCTCCGCCGTCGAGGTGACGCAGGCCCACCTCGACCGCATCGGCGCCGTCGACGGCGCCATCAACGCGTTCCTGCACGTCAACACGGACGAGGCGCTGCTCGTCGCCGCCGGGGTCGACAAGGCCCGCGCCGACGGCGACACCCTGCACCCGCTCGCCGGCGTGCCCATCGCCGTGAAGGACCTCATCGTCACGAAGGGCCAGCCCACCACGGCCGGCTCGAAGATCCTCGAGGGCTGGCAGAGCCCCTACGACGCCACCGTGGTCCGCAGGCTCCGCGCCGCGAAGATGCCGATCCTCGGCAAGACCAACCTCGACGAGTTCGCCATGGGCTCCTCGACCGAGCACTCCGCGTTCGGCCCCACCCGCAACCCGTGGGACCTCGACCGCATCCCCGGCGGCTCCGGCGGCGGGTCCGCTGCCGCCGTCGCCGCCTTCGAGGCGCCCCTGGCCCTCGGCACCGACACCGGGGGGTCCATCCGTCAGCCCGGCGCCGTCACGGGGACCGTCGGCGTGAAGCCCACCTACGGCGGCGTGTCCCGCTACGGCGCGATCGCCATGGCGTCCTCGCTCGACCAGATCGGCCCCGTCTCCCGCACCGTCCTCGACAGCGCCCTGCTGCACGAGGTCATCGGCGGGCACGACCCGCACGACTCGACGTCGCTCACGGACCCCGTCGGTGCGCTCGTCGAGGCCGCACGCCTCGGCCAGGTCGAGGGGATGCGGATCGGCGTCATCAAGGAACTGCAGGGCGAGGGCTATCAGACCGGTGTCCTCACGCGCTTCTCCGAGTCGCTCGAACTGCTGCGCTCGGCAGGCGCCGAGATCGTCGAGGTCTCCTGCCCCAACTTCCGGTACGCGCTCGGCGCCTACTACCTGATCATGCCGTCCGAGGCGTCCAGCAACCTCGCCAAGTACGACGGCGTGCGCTTCGGCCTGCGTGTGGTGCCCGAGGGCACCCCGACGATCGAGCGCGTCATGGGCGCCACGCGTGCCGCCGGGTTCGGCGACGAGGTCAAACGGCGCATCATCCTCGGCACCTACGCCCTGAGCGCCGGGTACTACGACGCGTACTACGGCTCGGCGCAGAAGGTCCGTACGCTCATCCAGCGCGACTTCGCCGCCGCGTTCGAGCAGGCCGACGTGCTCGTCTCGCCGACCGCCCCGACCACGGCGTTCAAGCTGGGGGAGAAGCTCGACGACCCCCTGGCGATGTACCTCAACGATGTCGCCACCATCCCGGCGAACTTGGCCGGCGTCCCCGGCCTGTCGCTGCCCGGCGGCCTCGCGGACGAGGACGGGCTGCCGGTCGGCATCCAGCTCCTCGCCCCTGCCCGTAAGGACGCCCGCCTGTACCGCGTGGGCGCCGTCCTCGAATCACTGCTCGAAGCCACATGGGGCGGGCCCCTGCTGGCCCAGGCCCCGGAGATCACACAGAGTGCAGGTGGGAAGTAATGACTGCAGTAACCGATGAGGTCCTGACCTTCGACGAGGCCATGGAGAAGTACGATCCCGTCCTCGGGTTCGAGGTCCACGTGGAGCTCAACACGAAGACCAAGATGTTCTCCTCCGCGCCCAACGCGTTCGGGGACGTACCCAACACCAATGTCACGCCCGTGGACCTCGGCCTGCCCGGCGTCCTGCCCGTCGTCAACGGCGTGGCCGTGGAGTCCGCGATCAAGATCGGCCTCGCGCTGAACTGCAAGATCGCCGAGAAGTGCTACTTCGCGCGGAAGAACTACTTCTACCCGGACACCCCGAAGAACTTCCAGACCTCCCAGTTCGAGGACCCGATCGCGTACGACGGGCACATCGACATCGAGCTCGCCGACGGCACCGTGTTCACCGTCGAGATCGAGCGCGCGCACATGGAGGAGGACGCCGGCAAGCTCACCCACATGGGCGGCTCGACCGGCCGTATCCAGGGCGCCGAGTTCTCCCTCGTGGACTACAACCGTGCGGGCGTGCCCCTCATCGAGATCGTCACCAAACCCATCGTCGGTGCCGGCTCGCGGGCTCCCGAGCTCGCGAAGGCGTACGTCGCGGCGATCCGGGAGATCGTGAAGAACCTGGGCGTCTCCGACGCCCGCATGGAGCGCGGCAACGTGCGCTGCGACGCGAACGTCTCCCTGAAGCCCAAGGGCCAGGAGAAGTTCGGCACCCGCACCGAGACGAAGAACGTCAACTCCCTGCGGGCCGTCGAGCACGCCGTCACCTACGAGATCCAGCGCCACGCCGCCGTCCTCGACTCCGGCACGCCGATCCTGCAGGAGACGCGCCACTGGCACGAGGACACGCGCTCGACGACGTCGGGACGTCCCAAGTCCGACGCCGACGACTACCGCTACTTCCCGGAGCCGGATCTCGTGCCCGTCGTGACGAACGAGGCATGGATCGAGAAGCTCCGCGCCGAACTGCCCGAGCCTCCCGCCGAGCGCCGCAAGCGCCTCCAGGGCGACTGGGGCTACTCGGACGCCGAGTTCCGCGACGTCGTCAACGCCGGGGTGATGTCCTCCATCGAGGACACGATTGCCGCGGGTGTGAGTGCCGCCGTCGCCCGCAAGTGGTGGATGGGCGAGATCTCCCGCCGCGCGAAGCTCGCCGACGTCGAGCCCGCGGAGCTCGGCGTCACACCCGAGCTGATCGTGGAGCTCAACGCACTCATCGAGTCCGGCAAGATCAACGACAAGCTCTCCCGCGACGTGCTCGACGGCGTCCTCGCCGGTGAGGGCACGCCTGCTGAGGTCGTGGAGAAGCGCGGCCTGGCGGTCGTGTCCGACGACGGACCCCTCCTCGAGGCCATCGACGGCGCCCTCGCGGCCCAGCCGGACGTCGCCGAGAAGATCCGCGGCGGCAAGATCCAGGCCGTCGGGGCGATCGTGGGCGGCGTCATGAAGGCGACCCGCGGACAGGCCGACGCGGGCCGTGTCCGCGAGCTCATCCTGCAGCGCCTCGGCGTCGAGGGGTAGCGCGCTTTTCCAGGAGGGTCCGATGGCGGTGATGCCGCAGGCGGAGTTCGACGTCGCGCCGCCGCTCGTCGTCGCGCTGCTCGCCGCGCAGATGCCGGATCTCGCACACCTGCCGGTCCGGGCCGTCGGCGGCGGATGGGACAACACGCTCTTCCGGCTGGGGGAGGACCTCGTGGTGCGCCTGCCCCGGCGCGCCGTCGCCGACGCGCTGATGGTCGCCGAGCAGCAGTGGCTCCCGGGCCTCTCGGCGTCCCTGTCCGTGCCGACGTCGGCGCCCCTGCGGACCGGCGGCCCCGGCTGCGGCTATCCGTGGCACTGGTCCGTGTCCCGATGGATCGGTGGGGTCAGCGGCCTCACCGTCCCGCGACCCGGGCGCTCCTCCGCGGCCGTTCCGCTTGCACGATTCCTCGCCGAGTTCCAGCGTCCCGCGCCGCGGGACGCCCCTGTCAGTCCCGTGGGCCGCGGCGGTCCGCTGGCGGCGCGCGACGACGTCGTCCGGGCGCGGCTCGCGTCGCTGCCGGTGATCCCCGGTGTGTCCGCTGCGCTGCTGCTGGAGGTATGGGAGGCGTCCCTCGCGGCACCGGCCTGGTCGGACGCGCCGCTGTGGCTGCATGGTGACCTGCATCCGGCCAACGTGGTCCTCGGTCCCGGCGGCGCGCTGGCCGGCGTCGTGGACTTCGGCGACCTGTGCGCCGGGGACCCGGCGACGGACCTCGCCGCCGCCTGGCTGCACTTCAACCCCGCCGACCGTGCCGCGTTCCGCACCGCACTCGAGGCGCTGCGCCCCACCGACGCCGCGACCTGGGCTCGCGCGAGGGGCTGGGCGGTGAGCCTGGGCAGCGCGCTGGCGGCGGCGTCGGACGATGCCCCCGCCGTCCACGCGCTCGGCGTCGAGATCCTCGCGGCGGTCCTGGAGGACTGACCGGCGCCGTCCTGCGCCTGGTCGCACTGAACCCGGCGCGGCGGCCCGGACCCGTGGCAGCCACCCCGAACGGGCCCCACCCGGCGGCCGCTGGTAGTGTTGCCCCGGGCAATATCCCGCCCTGCACCCGTACCGCCAGGCCCAGCCCATCCCGCTGGAGGACCGGGCGGCCTGGAAGGAACCGTTCAGTGAAGGCGCTGTACAAATCCGGGGCTCATCCCGGCTTCGAACTCGTGGACCGGCCAGAACCCGATGCGGGGTGGGGCGAGGTCAAGATCCGGGTCATCACCACCGGCATCTGCGGGACGGACCTCCACATCGAGAGCTGGGACTCGTGGGCGCAGGGCATGATCTCGGCGCCCCTCATCCCCGGCCACGAGTTCTACGGCGAGGTCGTCGCGCTCGGGGACGGCGTCCGCGACATCCGCATCGGTGATCGCGTCTCCGGCGAAGGGCACATCGTCTGCGGGATCTGCCGCAACTGCCGGGCCGGCCGCCGACAGATGTGCATCCACACCTCGAGCGTCGGCGTGCAGCGCGACGGTGCGTTCGCGGAGTTCGTCGTCGTCCCCGAGACCAACGTCTGGGTGCACGACGCGACCATCACCCCCGAACTCGGCGCCGTCTTCGACCCCTTCGGCAACGCCGTCCACACCGCGCTCAGTTTCCCGCTCGTCGGCGAGGACGTCCTCATCACCGGGGCCGGCCCCATCGGGCTCATGGCCGTCGCCGTCGCCCGCCATGCAGGGGCCCGGAAGATCGCGATCACCGACGTCTCCGCCCCGCGCCTCGAGCTCGCCCGCCGCGTGGGCGCCGACATCGCCGTCGACGTCAGCCGCATGCGCGTCGCCGACGCCCAGCGCGAGCTCGGCATGAAGGAGGGTTTCGACATCGGGATGGAGATGTCGGGCCACGCGACCGCCCTGCCCGAGATGATCGACAACATGAACCACGGCGGGAAGATCGCGATGCTCGGTCTGCCGTCCGGCCCCATCTCCATCGACTGGGGCAAGGTGGTGACGCATATGCTCACCCTCAAGGGCATCTACGGACGGGAGATGTTCGAGACCTGGTACGCGATGAGCGCCATGCTGCAGTCCAACCGGACGCTGCGCGAGGCGGTCGCGTCCGTGGTCACCGACTGCCTGCCGGCGAGTCAGTGGCAGCAGGGCTTCACAACAGCGCGCGACGGCGCCAGCGGCAAAGTGGTCCTCGACTGGACCACCTTCTAGGAAGCAGGAACACCATGTACTCAGCAGTCCGCGACCAGCTCGCCGGTGAACTCGACGACATCCGCAGCGCAGGCCTCTTCAAGCACGAGCGGCGCATCTCCTCACCGCAGTCCAGCCATATCACGGCCGGAGCGCTCGACGCCGGGGACGCGGACGTCCTCAACTTCTGCGCGAACAACTACCTCGGCCTGGCCGACCACCCGGACATCATCGCCTCGGCCAAGACGGCTCTCGACGAGCGCGGGTTCGGCATGGCCTCGGTGCGCTTCATCTGCGGCACCCAGGACCTCCATCTCGACCTCGAGCGGCGCGTCTCGCAGTTCCTCGGCACCGAGGACACCATCCTCTTCTCCTCCTGCTTCGACGCGAACGGCGGGGTCTTCGAATCCCTCCTGGGCGCGGAGGACGCCGTGATCTCGGATGCGCTGAACCACGCGTCGATCATCGACGGCATCCGCCTGTCCAAGGCCCAGCGCTTCCGCTACGCGAACCGGGACATGGCGGACCTCGAGGCGAAGCTGCAGGAAGCCTCGGGCGCGCGGCGCCGGCTCGTCGTGACCGACGGCGTCTTCTCCATGGACGGCTACCTCGCACCGCTCGAGGCCATCTGCGACCTCGCCGAGCGGTACGGCGCGATGGTCATGGTGGACGACTCCCACGCCGTCGGCTTCATGGGCGCGACCGGCGCCGGGACGCCGGAGCACGCGGGTGTCGCCGAGCGCGTGGACATCTTCACGGGCACCTTCGGCAAGGCGCTCGGCGGGGCGTCGGGCGGGTACGTCGCCGCCCGCGCCGAGATCGTCGCCCTGCTGCGCCAGCGGGCCCGCCCGTACCTGTTCTCCAACTCCCTCGCGCCGTCCATCGTCGCCGCGACGCTCACGGCGCTGGACCTCGTGCAGAGCAGCGGAGAGCTCCGGGAGACCCTCGCTCGTAATGCAGCCCTCTTCCGCCGCCGCATGACGGAGGAGGGGTTCGACCTCCTGGAGGGGGAGCACGCCATCATCCCGGTGATGTTCGGTGACGCCGTGCTCGCCGCAAGGACCGCCGATGCCATGCTCGCGCACGGCGTCTTCGTCACCGCCTTCAGCTACCCCGTGGTCCCGAAGGGCGCCGCCCGCATCCGCGTGCAGCTCTCCGCCGCGCACACCGGGGAGGACATCGAGGCCTGCGTGCAGGCGTTCGTCGCCGCCCGCGCCGAGGTGGCAGAAGGCACGGCCGACGTCGGCGACGTCCCCGGCGCGCACGTGGGGTGAGGACCAGGCCCCGATGGGGGAGGCCCGCCCTAGGATGACGGGATGACCTCCCTCGAGTGCGACGTCCTGATCATCGGCGGCGGGATCGCCGGCCTCTCCCTGGCGTCCGCCCTCGCGCCGTTCTCCAGCGTGGTCCTCGTCGAGGCGGAGGGCACGCTCGGGTACCACACGTCGTCGCGCTCGGCCCGGCAGCTCATCCCGAGCTACGGGCCCGCACCGGTGCTCGACCTCACACGCCGCACCCTCGACCTGCTCTCCGGCGTCCAGTCCTCCACCGGGCTTCCGCTCACCGTTCCGCGGTCCTTCCTGCTCATCGGCTCGGAGGCCGACGTCGCCGCGAGGTCCAGCGACTCGATGCACCCCGTGTCCCACGCGGAGGCCCTGGAGCTGTGCCCGCAGCTCCGCCCGGAGGCCTTCGATGCAGCAGCCATCGATACGGACTGCGTCGGCACCGACACCGACCTCCTCCTCGAGTACCACCGTCGCCGCGCGAGCGACGACGGCGTCATCATCCTCACGGGTGCCGAGGTCACCTCGGCACGCTACGACGGCGCCGGGTGGACCGTCCGAGCGGGCTACCGGCCCATCACCGCGGAGGTCCTCGTCAATGCCGCCGGAGCCTGGGCCGACGGGGTCGCGGACGTGTGCGGTGTCGCGCCGCAGGGCCTGGTCCCACTCCGGCGTACCGCCGCGATCGTCACCGCGACCAATGCGCCCCCGGTCGGCACGCCCATGGTCGCGGCCGCCGACGAGTCGTTCTACTACCGGCCCGACGCCGAGGGCGTGCTCATCTCCCCGTGCGAGGCGGAGCCCGCCGAGCCCGGTGACGCCCAGCCGCACCCGGGTGATGTCGAGCGGCTCATCGAGCACCTGTCGACGGTCGCCGATCTGGGCATCACCGGTGTCACGCGGGCCTGGACCGGCCTGCGGACCCAGCGGGCGTCGGGCCTGCCCGTCGTCGGGTTCGACCCGGGGCATCCCGGCTTCTTCTGGCTCGCAGGGCAGGGAGGCTACGGCTTCCAGTCGTCGTCGGGAATCGCCGAACTGGCGGCGGTCCTGCTGACCGGGGCCGATCCGGCCGATCTCGGCGCCGACCCCGCGCGCATCACCGCCGCCGCCACGGCGCTCCGGCCCGGCTGAAGTGATCATCGGCGCCGTTCGATCACCTGGGACCGCGGCCCCGAACTGGCCCACCTGAACCTGCAAGCCCCAGCCGACCGGCTCGACGTGCTGCTCCAGCAGCCACTCCTTGACCTTGCCCGTAGTATCCACAGAAGAAGTGCACTCTACGAGGTGGGGGTAGCCATGGGTAGGAAAGCAGTCGGCAGGAGCTTCTCGAACATCACGTCGAATCGGTCCTCCGCTCTGCAGCTGGCTGTGGGTGCCATAATCGCCGCCGTCGGCGTGAATGTCATCGGTAATTCCCTGAGTTTCACCCTTGTCTCCGGATGGGACTTCGTGGTCGGCACCCTGGTGGTCCTCGCCGCCCTTGCCTATCTCGCGTGGCCGCGCATGAAACCCGCAACTTTCGAGCGCAGAATACGGGGCTTCATCCTCTACGACAAGCGATCGAACGAGCTTCTGCACGTGCCCGAATACGCCTTGGCTGCCGAAGCCGCCCAACTGCTCCAGGTGGGTCTCGCCGAAGACGGTGCGATCCGCAGCCTTTGGCATGGTTCTCCCATGTCCGGGATATCTTCCACCCCGGCTTATCCTTTCCGCCCCGCCAGTTCGTCCATCAATCTCCTGAACGACCTCCTCGAGTACCTGGTGTTGAAGCGTTTGGCCGCCGACCTCTCGACACATTTCGGCGCTGGACCCGGCGACGAGGGCAAGCTCCGCGACTACCGGATAGAGGATGCGCCCCAGGCGCTGTTTCAGAACCGGTTCCTGGAGCTGTTCTCGCGGCGGCCCGAGGACGGGGCATCGACTCCCGACATCCTGGATCAGGAGGGTTCGGTTCCTGGGGGTAGGACAGGCGAGGACGCTTACTCGAGCACGTCCACGCTACGACTCCCGGCAGACAGTTCATTGGGCAAACCCACGGACGGCGGGATAAATGTCAGCAGCCCCCAAGTCTCCGTTCGTATCCGCACGAACTTCTCCGGTTCCACTATCGACATACCTTCGCCGTTCATCGAGCACTACGTCGGCGTACGTCCCGGCAGCGCCGATGTTCAATCGTATTCGGCCGAGATGCATGTCAGCGTCGAAGTCCACGAGCCCATGCTGTTCAGTCGGAGCGCGCAGATCTACGCAGAATGGGTGGAGACCTTCATGGAGACCCTGGAGAGGCAGTATTCGGCTGATGCCTTCTTCGCACGAATCGGCTGGCCGCAGCTCGAGGCTGCGCTGAGAATACTCGGCGGGCCGAAGCCGAAGTGAGGTGCGTGCTCAGCGCGCGGAGCAAGGCGTCGGGAAGGCCCCTTCGACGCCTTCAGCGAACGGAGGCCCCACCGCGGCCCTGCCCCGCAAATCCCTAGCCGGAGCAGGTCTAGGATGGGCGCATGAACGTCATCGAAACACGCCTTCCCGGCATCGGGGTGCGGCGGGAGATCGTCACGGGCTCCGGCCGCAGGGTGGGCATCGTCGCGCAGCGCGACGGTGACCTCGACCTGATCATCTCGAAGGCGAGCGACCCGGATGCCTGTGTCGCCTCCATCCCGCTGACGCCCGAGGAGGCCGCGACCATCGGCAACCTGCTCGGCTCGCGGCAGCTCGTCGCGCAGCTGACGGAGGAGCACCGGGACCTGCCCGGCGTCTCCACGCGGCAGTTCCTGATCGAGCGCGGTTCGCCCTTCGACGGGCGGCCCCTCGCGGACACGCGCATGCGTTCGCGCTCCGGCGCCTCGCTCGTCGCGGTCCTCCGCTCGGGCCAGGTGCAGGCCTCGCCGACACCCGATTTCACCCTCACCGCCGGCGACCTGCTGGTGGTGGTGGGCACCTCCGAGGGCCTCGACGCCGCGGCGGACATCCTGCGCAACGGCTGAGCCGCCTGTGCACACGACAGCCCTGACCCTGATCGAACTCGGCGCCATCCTCCTGTCCCTCGGTATCCTCGGGCGGCTCGCCGGCCGGATCGGACTCTCGCCCATCCCGCTGTACCTCATCGGAGGCCTGTTCTTCGGCCAGGGCGGGTTCATCGAGCTCGAGGGGGTCATCGAGTTCAGCGAGGTCGCCAGCGAGATCGGCGTCGTCCTGCTGCTGCTCCTGCTCGGCCTCGAATACACGGCGAAGGAACTCGTCACCGGGCTCCGCCAGTCCTGGCTCGCCGGGATCGTCGACTTCGTCCTCAACTTCACCCCCGGCGCCCTCGTCGCCGTGATCCTCGACTGGGGGCCCGTCGCCGCCCTCGTCATGGGCGGCGTGACCTATATCTCGTCGTCGGGAATCGCCGCGAAGGTCATCAGCGACCTCGGCCGGCTCGGCAACCGGGAGACCCCCACCGTGCTCGCGATCCTCGTCTTCGAGGACCTCGCCATGGCCGTCTACCTGCCGGTGCTCACCGCGGTCCTCGCCGGGCTCAGCTTCGCCGGCGGGCTCGGCACGGTCGGCATCTCCCTGCTCGTGGTCACGCTCGTGCTGATCGTCGCCCTGCGGTGGGGCAACGTGGTCTCCGCCATCGTGGACAGCACCGACCGCGAGGTGTTCCTCCTGACGCTCATCGGCGCGGCCCTGCTCGTCGCCGGCCTCGCGTCCGCCCTGCAGGTCTCGGCGGCCGTCGGCGCGTTCCTGCTCGGCATCGCGATCTCGGGTGCGACGGCCGAGAACGCCGCGCGCATCCTCGAACCCCTGCGGGACCTCTTCGCGGCCATCTTCTTCGTCGTGTTCGGACTCAACACCGATCCCTCGTCCATCCCGCCGGTGCTCGGCGTCGCCCTGCTCCTGGCCGTGACCACCTCCGCGACGAAGATCGCGACCGGCTGGTGGGCCGCCGGCAGGCAGGGCATCGGGCGGATGGGGCGGGCGCGTGCCGGCACGGCGCTCGTGGCGCGCGGCGAGTTCTCGATCGTCATCGCCGGGCTCGCGGTGGCCTCCGGGGCCGTGATCCCGGAGCTGGCCGCCCTGGCCACCACGTACGTCCTGCTCATGGCCGTCCTCGGACCGGTGCTGGCGCGCCTCGCCGAACCGGCCATGGAACTGGCCGACCGCCTGCCGAAGCGACGCCCGCGAGCGGTCCCCGCACCCGGGAGTGCCTGAGCCGCGGGCGGTGATCGACGCTAGTCGTCGAGGATCTGGCCGATCGGTTCCCGTTTCTCGGCCTGGAACGTGTCCTCCTCCCGCCCGTACGCCCAGTAGCCCGAGAGCGAGACCTGCGGGCGCGCGAGCCCCTTGTCCTTGAACAGGACATCGCGCAGCGCCTTCATGGCACCCCGCTCGCCATGCACGAACGCGTCGACGCGCCCCTCGGGCCACGGCCCGGCAGCGACGGCGTCGGCGAGCAGCGTCGTCGTCCCCGCAGCCTGTCCCTCGCGCAGCAGCCAGTGCAGCTCGAGGCCTACGGGTGCCGCGAGCGGGATGATGTCCGCGACGCTGTCCACCTCGAGGTACGCGTGCCCGACGGCGGCGGGGTGCAGCGCCTCGAGGCCCGCGGCGATCGCAGGCAGGGCCGAGTCGTCACCTACGAAGAGGTGCCAGTCGGCGTCCTGGTCGGGTGACCACTTGCCGGAGGGGCCTATCAGCACGAGGGGATCCCCCGGTGCGGCGGCCGCGGCCCACGGTCCGGCGACCCCGGCGTCGCCGTGCACCACGAAATCGATGGCGAGCCGGCGGGACGCGGCGTCCAGCCAGCGGATCGTGTAGGTGCGCTTCACCGGCCGGTCGCCCGCCGGGAGTTCGTCCTTCAGTGCCGCGAGGTCGTAGGGCGGCACCAGACCGAGGTGCGGCTTCGCGAAGAGCAGCTTGGCGTAGCGGTCCGTCGCGTCGCAGTCCTGCAGGTCCGCGAAGCCCGGTCCGCCCGCCACCACGCGCACCAGGTGCGGGCTGAGCCACTGCTTCTCGAGCACGGTGAGGACCGCCTGCGGACGCGGCGGCTTGCGGGAGGGCTGGGCGGCGGCAGACGACATGGGGGAGGACACGGGGGCGCTTCTTTCTGCAGGGGGTCAGGCCACCCTAACAACGTTCACTGGAGCGGCGCTGGGAGCGCCTCCAGCGCCGCGGCGAGCAGCGAGCCGTCATCCACGAGGAGGCGGGCGGCCTCGATCTCGGGGGCGAGGTACCGGTCCGTGCCCGGGCCCTCCACGTCCTGGCGCAGGCGCTGCCGGACGGCCGTGATCGGGCCGGAGCTGCGGTAGCCGGACACGGCTCCGCCGTCGCGCATGTCGAGGGCCCTCGCGGCGGTCAGGATCTCGATGGCGAGCACCCGCGTGAGGCCGTCGACGGCGCGGCGCAGCTTGAGGCCGGCGGCCCAGCCCATGGACACGTGGTCCTCCTGCATCGCGGAGGAGGGGATGGAGTCCACGGACGCCGGGTTCGCGAGGCGCTTGAGCTCGGACACGATGCCCGCCTGCGTGTACTGCGCGATCATGTGCCCGGAGTCCACGCCGGGGTCGTGGGCGAGGAAGGCGTTGAGACCGTGGCTGCGGGCCTTGTCGAGGAAGCGGTCGGTACGGCGTTCGCTCATGGAGGCGACGTCGGCGACGGCGATCGCGAGGAAGTCGAGCACGTAGCCCACCGGGGCGCCGTGGAAGTTGCCGTTCGACTCGATGCGCCCGTCCGGGGTGATCACCGGGTTGTCGATCGCGGACCCCAGCTCGACCGCGGCGACCGCCTCGGCGTGGGCGAGGGTGCCGCGCGCTGCGCCGTGTACCTGGGGCGCACACCGCAGGGAGTAGGCGTCCTGCACGCGCGTGAACCGGTGCCGGCCGGTCTCGGACGTCAGCTGTTCACTGATGAGCGGGGATCCCGCGAGCAGTGCCCGGATGTTCGCCGCCGAGGCCACCTGCCCGGGGTGGGGCCGGAGGGCGTGCAGGTCCTCGGCGAACACGGCGTCGGTGCCGAGGAGTCCCTCGACGCTCATCGCCGCGGCGAGATCCGCCGTGGTCAGGAGCCTGCGGAGGTCGGTGGCGGCGAGGACCAGCATGCCGAGCATGCCGTCCGTCCCGTTGATGAGCGCCAGGCCCTCCTTCTCGCGGAGTTCCACGGGGGTGATCCCGGCGGCGGCGAGGGCCTCGGCGGCGGGCACGAGATCCCCTACGGCGTTCCGTACGTGGCCCTCGCCCATGAGCGCGAGCGCCACGTGGGAGAGCGGTGCGAGGTCGCCTGAGCAGCCGAGCGACCCGTACTCGCCGATCACGGGGGTGATGCCGGCGTTGAGCAGCGCAGCGGAGGTGGACGCGACGAGGGGGCGGACCCCCGTGCGGCCCGTCGCCAGGGTGGAGAGGCGCCCGAGCATCAGGCCGCGCACCACCTCGCGGTCCACCTCGGCGCCGGAGGACGCCGCGTGGCTGCGGATGAGGCTGCGCTGCAGCCGGGTGCGCTGGTCGAGCGGGATGTGCCGGGTGGCCAGGGCGCCGAAGCCGGTGGAGACGCCGTAGTGCGGGGTGCCGTCGTCGACGAGCGACTCGACGACCGTGCGGGAGGCGGCCATCGCGGCCAGGGCCTCGGGGGCGAGCTCCACGGGGGCGTCGTTCCGGGTGACGGCGACGACGTCGGCGGGGGGCAGGGGGCCGGTGCCGACGATCACGGGAGGCTGGGACACGGTCCGCCTCGCTTCCTGCGGTTGCTACCGCTATTGCCATTGAGTGGAAAGGACGTTTCAATAAGTGAAAGCTACGGCGGGTATTAGTGCAAGGAGGCGAGCATGGCGGAATCCTCGACCCGCACCGTGGAGCGAGCGCTCGTCCTCCTCGGTGCGGTCTGCGACGCCGGGTCCCTCAGCCTCGCGGACGCGGCACGGGAGGCCGAGCTGTCGGCGTCGACGGCGCTGCGCCTGCTGCGCACGCTCGAGGGCACCGGCTTCGTGCGGCGCGACCCGCTCGGCGCCTACCGGCCCGGACTCCGCGTGGTGCAGCTCGGTGCGCAGGCCCTCGGCCACGAATCGCTCGTCTCCCTCTCCGAACCCGCCCTCGAACGGCTCGTGCGGCAGACGGGGGAGTCGGCGTACCTGAGCGTCCCCTCGCACGACGGCGAGGGCGTCTACCTCGCGATGCGTGAGGGTACTCACTCGGTCCGCCACGCCAGCTGGGTGGGCCGCAGCATCCCGCTGGAGGGCACCGCCGTCGGCGCGGTCCTCGCGGGCGGACCGCCGGCCGGCGGCTTCGTCGTCGTGCGCGACGGCATCGAGGCCGACGTCACCGCGATCGCCGCGCCCGTCTCGCCCGGCGGCCGGCCCTCCGCTGCGCTCAGCGTCGTCGTCCCCAGCTACCGCATCACCGACGCCGGGGCCCGCCGCATCGGGGCGCTCGTCGCGCAGGAGGCGGCAGCGGTACTGAGCCGGACGGACGAACCCGCCGCCGACACCACCCGAGGAGAACCAGCATGACCAGCCCCCCGAGTTCCCGGCACGACCCTTCCCGCTCCATCCGCGCGGCCCGCGGCACGCACCTCACGGCGAAGAGCTGGCAGACGGAGGCGCCGCTGCGCATGCTCATGAACAACCTCGACCCCGAGGTGGCCGAGCGCCCCGAGGACCTCGTGGTCTACGGCGGCACGGGCCGCGCGGCACGCAGCTGGGAGGCGTACGACGTGATCGTCCGCACCCTGGAGACCCTCGAGGACGACGAGACGCTCCTCGTGCAGTCCGGCAAGCCCGTCGGCGTGTTCCGCACCCATGCGTGGGCGCCGCGGGTGCTGCTCGCCAATTCCAACCTCGTGGGCGACTGGGCCACCTGGCCCGAGTTCCGGAGGCTCGAGGCCGAGGGCCTCATGATGTACGGGCAGATGACGGCCGGGTCATGGATCTACATCGGCACGCAGGGCATCCTCCAGGGCACGTTCGAGACCTTCGCGGCGGTCGCCCGCAAGCGCTTCGGCGGCACCCTCGCCGGCACCCTGACCCTCACCGCGGGCTGCGGCGGTATGGGCGGCGCGCAGCCGCTCGCCGTCACGCTCAACGGAGGCGCCGTCCTGATCGTCGACGTCAGCGAGGCGCGGCTGCGCCGCCGCGTGGCGAAGCGGTACCTGGACACCGTCGCGGACACGCTCGACGACGCCGTGGCGCAGGTCCTCGCCGCGAAGCATGACGGGCGCCCCCTGTCGGTCGGCGTGGTCGGGAACGCCGCGGCGGTCTTCCCCGAGCTGCTGAGGCGCGGGCTCGACGTCGACATCGTCACCGACCAGACCTCCGCCCACGACCCGCTCAGCTACCTGCCCGAGGGCATCGCCCCCGACGAGTGGGACCGTGAGGCCGCCGCCGACCCCGAGGGCTTCACCAAGAAGGCACAGGCCTCGATGGCCCTGCACGTCGAGGCGATGGTCGGCTTCCTCGACGCCGGCGCCGAGGTCTTCGACTACGGCAACTCGATCCGCGACGAGGCCCGCACGGGCGGCTACGGGCGCGCCTTCGACATCCCCGGGTTCGTCCCCGCGTACATCCGCCCGCTCTTCTGCGAAGGGCTCGGCCCGTTCCGCTGGGTGGCGCTGTCCGGTGATCCGGCGGACATCGCCGTCACGGACGCCGCCCTCAAGGACCTGTTCCCGGACAACGGGCACCTGCACCGCTGGCTCGACGCCGCCGCGGAGCACGTGGAGTTCGAAGGCCTGCCCGCACGCATCTGCTGGCTCGGCTACGGGGACCGCGCCAAGGCGGGCCTCCTCTTCAACCGGCTCGTCGCGGAGGGGAAGGTGTCGGCGCCCATCGTCATCGGCCGCGACCACCTGGACTCCGGCTCCGTCGCCTCGCCCTACCGCGAGACGGAGGCCATGGCGGACGGCTCCGACGCGGTCGCCGACTGGCCCCTCCTGAACGCGCTGCTCACCACAGCGTCCGGGGCCACGTGGGTCTCCATCCACCACGGCGGCGGCGTCGGCATCGGCCGCTCCATCCACGCCGGACAGGTCTCGGTGGCCGACGGCACCGACCTCGCCGCCCGGAAGCTCGAACGCCTCCTGACGAACGATCCGGGCACGGGCGTCATCCGCCACGTCGACGCCGGCTACGAGCGGGCCCGCGAGGTCGCCGCCGAGCGCGGCGTGCGCATCCCCATGGAATCCTGAGTACACGACCCCTCGGAAGGTAGCCCATGCAGACCGTCTCCTCAGTGCTCGACTCCATCAGCGACGTAGGACGGGACGCCGCCCGCGGCGGCTACTCGCGCGGCGTGTTCACCCCCGCCGAGCAGTCGCTGCGGGAGTGGTTCTCCGCCGAGGCCGCCGCGCGCGGACTGTCCGTGGAGACCGACCGGAACGGCATCCTCTGGGCCTGGTGGGACGCGACGGACAGCCGCGACGGCGCCCTCGTCACCGGCAGCCACCTCGACTCCGTGCCCGGCGGCGGGGCGTTCGACGGCCCCCTCGGCGTCGCCTCCGCGCTCGTCGCCGTCGACCTCCTGCGGGAGCGCGGCATCCAGCGGCACCGCTCCCTCGCGGTCACGGTGTTCCCGGAGGAGGAGGGCTCGCGCTTCGGTGTGTCCTGCCTCGGCTCCCGCCTGCTCACCGGGACCCTGGACCCGGATCACGTGCGGACCCTCACGGACGCCGACGGCACCACGTTCGCCGACGCCTCCCGAGCCGCGGGACTCGACCCGGCACACCTCGGCCGGGACGAGGAGGCGATCCGGCACATCGGCGACTTCGTGGAACTGCACGTGGAGCAGGGGCGCGGGCTCATCGACCTGGACTCGGCCGTCGCGATCGGGTCCACCATGCTGGGGCACGGCCGCTGGCGCCTGTCCATCACGGGTCAGGGCAACCATGCCGGTACCACCCTCATGGCCGACCGCGCCGACCCGATGATCGCCGCCGCCCAGGTGGTGCTCGCCGCGCGCAGGGTCGCAGCCGAGCAGGACGGCGCGCGCGCCACCGTCGGACGCCTGCAGCCCGTGCCCGGCGGCACCAACGTCATCGCCTCCCGCGTGGACCTCTGGCTCGACGTCCGGCACGAGGAGGACGCTGTGACGGCGTCGCTCATCGAGAAGATCCACGGCCAGGCCCAGAAGATCTGCGCCTTCGAGGGCTGCCGCGCCACCCTGACCGAGGAGTCGCGCAGTGGCACGGTCCACTTCGACGGGGCACTGCAGCGCACGCTCGGTCTTGCCCTCGGCCGCTCCTTCCCGGGCGCTCCCACGTTGCCGACCGGCGCGGGGCACGACGCCGGCATCCTGGGGACGATCGCGCCGACCGCCATGCTGTTCGTCCGCAACCCCACGGGCATCAGCCACTCGCCCGAGGAGTTCGTCGAGCGCGAGGACGCCGACGCCGGCGCCACCGCGCTCGCCGACGTCCTCGAAGACCTGCTGTGACGCAGCCCGCGGCGCGCGCCCTCTGGTGCGAGCACGCCTGGCTGGGGGCCGGGGGTGTGGCGGACGCCCTCCGGGTCGAGGTCGACGACGCCGGCCTCGTGGTGAGCGTGCTGGCCGGCGTCCCCGCACGAGACGGCGACGCGGTCCTGCGGGGTGTGGCTTTCCCCGGTGCCGCGAACGCCCACTCCCACGCGTTCCACCGCGCCCTGCGTGGCCGCACCCACGGCACGGTGGGGGGCGGGACGTTCTGGACGTGGCGGGAGACCATGTACCGCGCGGCGAACACCCTCACGCCCGAGCTCTACGAGGAGCTCGCGACCGCCGTGTACGCCGAGATGGTGGTGGCGGGCTGGACGAGCGTCGCCGAGTTCCACTACGTCCACCACCGGGTGGACGGGACCCCGTACGGGCAGGGGGACGACGCGGACGCGCACGGAGAGCACGCCATGGAGCTGGCACTCGCCCGCGCGGCCGTCCGGGCCGGGATCCGGCTGACGCTGCTCGACACCTGCTACCTCGCCGGCGGCTTCGGGCTCCCGCCCGAGGAGGGCCAGCGCCGGTTCTCCGACGGGACCGCCGCGCGCTGGCTCGAACGCCTCGCCTCCCTGCGCGCCGCCGTCACCGCGCAGTACCCGGCTCACCGGGTGACGGTAGGGGCTGCCCTCCATTCCGTGCGCGCCGTCCCCGAGCAGGACCTGGCCGTCGTCGCGCGGCACCTGCCGGCCGACCTGCCCCTGCATGTGCACCTGTCCGAGCAGCCCGCGGAGAACGAGGACTGCCTGCGGGCCACGGGCCGCACCCCGACCGCGCTGCTCGACCGGCACGGCCTCGTGACCGACCGACTGTCCGCCGTGCACGCCACCCACGTGAGCGACCGGGACATCGCCGTGCTCGCCGATGCAGGGGCCGTGATCGTCGTCTGCCCCACCACCGAGGCGGACCTCGCGGACGGGATCGGACCGGCCGGCGACTTCCAGGCGGCGGGAGCGAGGCTCGCCCTCGGCACCGACCAGCACGCCGTCGTGGACCCCTGGCTGGAGATGCGGGCCCTCGAGCACGGCGAGCGCCTGCGCACCGGACGGCGCGGGCACTTCGATCCGGAGCGGTTGCACGGCATCGTGGCGCTCGGCGGGGCCGCCGCACAGGGACGCCCCGGCCCGGGCTTCGCTCCGGGCCGTGCCGCCGATTTCATGGCCGTCGATCCGCGCAGCGCGCGCACCGCCGGGTCCGCCCGGGAGCAGCTCGCGTACACGGCGACGGCGCAGGACGTCACGGGCGTCGTCGTCGGTGGGGTCCTCGTGGCCCGGGACGGCGTCCATGCGGCGCTCGGCGCTCCGGGGCCCCTGCTGGCCGCCGCCATCGACCGCCTCGACGCTGCGGCCGCGGCGGACGGGCCCGGCCGCCCGGTGACACACCACGCGCAGCCCCGGGAGCGCTGATGTCCGTCCTGATCACGAACATCGGCGAACTCATGACGCAGGACACCGACGGCGCGGTCCTTCGGGACGCCGCCGTCGTCCTCGAGGGGGAGCGCATCAGCTGGATCGGCCCGGCCGCACGCGCGCCCACAGCAGATGAGGCGTACGACGCCGGCAACCGTGCCGGCCTGCCGGGCTGGGTCGACAGCCACACGCACCTCGTGTTCGCCGGCGACCGGACGGCGGAGTTCGAGGCGCGCATGGCAGGGCAGGAGTACGCGGCGGGCGGCATCGCCGTGACCGTCGGGGCGACACGCGCCACGGGGGACTACGACCTCACGCGGCTCCTGCTGGCCCGCGTCGCCGAGGCCGCGGCGGGCGGCACCACCTATCTCGAGACGAAGACGGGCTACGGCCTGGACATCGGGCACGAGGCCCGCAGCGCGCGCATCGCCGCCGGCGTGGTGGACGAGGTCACCTACCTCGGCGCGCACCTCGTCCCGGACGGGGCGGACGCCGACGCCTACACCGACCTCGTGGCCGGCCCCATGCTCGACGCCGTCCTGCCCCACGTCCGCTGGGCCGACGTCTTCTGCGAGACGGGCGCCTTCACCGCGGACCAGGCGCGGCACGTGCTGGAGGCCTGCGCCGCCGCCGGCCTCGGCCTGCGCGTGCACGGCAACCAGCTCGGACCGGGCGACGGCGTCGCGCTCGCCGTGGAGCTCGGCGCCGCCAGCGTGGACCACGCCAACCACCTGTCCGACACCGACGTCGCGGCACTCTCGGGGACCTGGTCCGGCTTCGCCGACGGAGCAGCGCCCGGCACCGTCGCCACGTGCCTGCCGGCCTGCGACCTCTCAACGCGCCAGCCGTTCCCGCCCGCGCGGAGACTGCGCGACGCCGGCGTGCAGCTCGCCCTGGCCAGCAACTGCAACCCCGGCACGTCCTACACCAGCTCCATGGCCTTCTGCGTCGCCACGGCCGTGCTGCAGATGGGGCTGACCGTGCACGAGGCGGTCCGCGCAGCGACCTACGGCGGAGCGCTCGCCCTGCGCCGCCACACGGGGGACGACGCCGACGGCCGCCGCGCCGTCGGCTCGCTCGCCGTCGGGCACCGCGCCGACCTGCAGCTGCTCGACGCGCCGTCCGCCACGCACCTCGCCTACCGGCCCGGGATGCCCCTCGTGCACGCCGTCTGGAAGGCAGGCCGCCGGGTGCGCTAGGACTCCCCGCGGCCGGCGTCCGGCTGGGAATCCCCGGCAGCCGCTGCGAGGATAGCGCCATGCCTGCCGAGCCCGCATCCACCGCGCCGACCGCCGACCACCCCCACCTCGATGCCGCGGCGCGCAGGCGGCGCATCACGGCGGAGCTGCTGATCGTCTTCGGGCTCTCGCTCGGGCAGTCGGGTGTGTACGCCGTGGTGAACCTGGCGGAGAAGTTCACACGGGGGCCGCTCGCGGCGCAGACCACCACCCTGAACCCGGTGCTCAACGACCGGCAGTACTTCGACCTCGCCTACCAGCTCCTGGACATCCTCTTCGCGCTGGTGCCCGTGGCACTCGTGCTGTTCCTGCTGGGCGGGCACGGGGTGTCGGCGTTCCGGCGCCTCGGGTTCACGTTCGAGAAACCGCTGCGCACGGTCGGCTTCGGGGTGGGCCTCGCGGTGATCATCGGCGTCGGCACCCTCGGCGTGTACGCCGCCGGCCGCGCCCTCGGCATCACCACGGCCCTGGTGCCCGCCGCCCTCGATTCCTACTGGTGGACCGTCCCTGTGCTCGTCCTGTCCGCGGTGCGGCACGCGGTGCTGGAGGAGGTCATCGTGGTGGGCTACCTGTTCATCCGCCTGCGGGAGCTCGGCTGGTCCACGCCCGCCATCATCCTCACGAGCGCGCTGGTGCGCGGCAGCTATCACCTGTACCAGGGGTTCGGGCCGTTCATCGGGAACGTCCTGATGGGACTGCTGTTCGCCTGGTTCTACACGCGCACCCGGAGGGTCATGCCGCTCGTGATCGCCCACGCCCTCATCGACACCGCGGGGTTCGTCGGGTTCGCGCTCCTCGGGCCCGCCATCGGTATCGGCGGCTGAATAAGCCAAGCCTTGCTTTCCTTATTTGCGGACGTAAATCATGACTAAATTATCCGACAATTGCGGTGTTACCGTGAATTCATCCAGTCAGGAGCGCACGGTTCCAGCCGGGCCGCTACGGGGTGAACCAGGAGGAACGATGAGCGTCGTCACGAGTGTCTCCGAGTGCAGTGTCCACAACTGCTCGTTCAACCACGACGGCTGTACAGCCGTCGCCATCACGGTGTCCGGGAGCGAGGAGCACGCGTCCTGCGCCACCTTCATCGACACGTCGATCAGCGGAGGCCTCCCGAAGATGCTCGCGCATGTCGGGGCCTGCCAGCGTTCGGAGTGCTCGTTCAACCACGACCTGCTGTGCACCGCCGCCGCGGTGAAGGTGGGTCCGGGCGCCGAGGCCGCGGACTGCCTCACCTACACGCACGCCTGATCCACGCGCACAGCGCGAACGGGCGGACGAGGAAGGGACCGGACGGATCGTCCGGTCCCTTCCTGGTGATACGACTTCCTGGTAATACGATGCGTCAGATCTCGATGCGGCCGTCGGCGGTCTCGAATGTCACGGACATGATGCCCGGCGTGCCCCTGGGCGCGATCCACTGGACCTGCACGCCGTCGAGCGTCGCCTCGACGTCCGTGCCGAGCCATTCCGTGACGCGCTCGGAGGACCCGGCGATGGTCAGGCAGTCCAGTTTCACCGAGGCAGGTCGGGCCTTCGAGGGATGCAGGGGCTCGGTCCCGTCGTCCCACCGCAGCAGGTAGGGGACCTGGGGATCAGCGATGAGCCCCTTGATGCCGATCTGCTGCCAAGTGAGCTCCTGGCCGTCGGGGAACTTGCGGTTGCCGGGGACCGCGCTGCGGCCGAGGCGCTCCTCGAAGGGGCCCAGGTCGTCCACGGCCACGCACCAGCCCATCCAGCCGCCGCCGGCCTCGGACCGGGCGCGGACGGCCTGTCCGAACGGCGCCTTGTCCGACGCGGGGTGGTTGAGGACCTCGACGACCTCGAGGTACTGACCGTTGGCCAGCGGGAAGATCATGTTCCGGGTGCCGAAGCGGGGATGCACCCCGCCCTTCACCGGCTCCATGCCGAGCCGGGCCGAGATGCGATCGGCAGTCGCGGCAAGTCCATCGGGTTCACAGGCGTAAGAGACGTGGTCCAGGCGCATGCCGACAGTGTGGCACTAAGTGATGTGCGTCTCGACTTAGGCTGCCCTTACTCCTGATCCTGCCCCTGCACCGGGCGCACGGTGCGCCCTCCTTCACGCAATGTCACACGTGTTGCCGGATCCGCCCAGATGGGTTTCCATGGATGCAGGTCATGAGTGCCAGCACGAAGCCCCGGCTTGCTGGCCGGCAACCCTCCAACCGCGGTGGGGTGCCCCGGGTGAGGACCAGGTGCGGCGCCAGACCGGCGTCGCGCAAGCGCGGGCTCCTGCGGAGTCGATGCTTCCTTCGGTGGTGACCCGTCGGCAGGAGCAGCGGACGAGGAGGAGCCCCTTCGACAGGGAGCACCATGTCCAACGATTGGTCCTTTGAGACACGCCAGATCCACGCCGGCCAGGTGCCGGATCCAGCCACGGGGGCGCGTGCGCTGCCCATCTACCAGACGACGTCGTTCGTCTTCCCGAGCGCGGAGAGCGCCGCGAACAGGTTCGCGCTGGCGGAGCTCGCCCCGATCTACACGCGTATCGGGAATCCCACCCAGGAGGCCGTCGAGACCAGGATCGCGAGCCTCGAGGGCGGGGTCGGCGCGCTGCTGCTCGCCTCCGGGCAAGCCGCGGAGACCTTCGCCGTGCTCAACGTCGCCGAGGCCGGGGACCACATCGTGGCCAGTCCCAGCCTCTACGGCGGCACCTACAACCTCTTCAAGCACACCCTGAAGAAGTTCGGCATCGAGACCACCTTCGTGGAGGACCCGGACGACCTCGGGCAATGGCGGGCCGCCATCCGCCCGAACACCAAGCTGTTCTTCGGCGAGGTGGTCTCCAATCCGCGGCAGGACGTCCTCGACCTGGAGGGCATCAGCGCCGTCGCCCACGAGCACGGGCTGCCCCTGATCGTGGACAACACGCTGTCCACGCCGTACCTGATCCGGCCGATCGAGTGGGGCGCCGACATCGTGGTGCACTCCGCCACGAAGTACCTGGGCGGGCACGGTACCGCGATCGCCGGCGTGATCGTGGACTCGGGGAACTTCGACTTCGCGCAGTACCCGGAGAGGTTCCCGGGCTTCAACACGCCGGACGAGAGCTATAACGGGCTCGTCTACGCACGCGATCTCGGGGTGGGCGGCGCGCTCGGCGCCAACCTCGCGTACATCCTGAAGGCGCGGGTGCAGCTGCTGCGCGACCTCGGGTCCGCCGTCTCGCCCTTCAACGCCTTCCTCATCGCCCAGGGGCTGGAGACCCTCAGCCTGCGCCTGGAGCGCCACGTGCAGAATGCGCAGGCGGTCGCCGAGTGGCTCGAGGGGCACGACGACGTCGAGGGCGTCGCCTACGCGGGGCTCAGCTCCAGTCCCTGGTACGAGCGCGGGAAGAAGTACGGGCGCAACGGCACGGGGGCGATCGTCAGCTTCGACATCGCCGGCGGGCTGGAGGCGGGCAAGCGCTTCGTGGACGGCCTCGAGCTGCACTCCCACGTCGCGAATGTGGGTGACGTCCGCTCGCTCGTCATCCACCCGGCGTCGACCACGCACAGCCAGCTCGGGGCGGAGGCGCAGCTCGCGGCCGGCGTGCGTCCGGGCCTGGTGCGGCTCGCCGTGGGCCTGGAGAACATCGACGACATCCTCGCCGACCTCGACGCGGGCTTCCGCGCCGCCAAAGGAGCCTAACCCTTCGTGACCACCCACCCTGCTGCCTACCCTGCTGCGCCGTCGCACCCCGGGATCGGCGGCGCACCGGGAGACGGACTCCTGCGCGTCCTGCCGATCGGGCCGCTGGCCCTGGAGACCGGGGGCGAGCTGCCCGATGTCCAGCTCGCCTACGAGACCTGGGGGCGGCTCGACCCGGACGGCTCCAACGCCGTGCTCGTGCAGCACGCCCTGACGGGCAGCTCCCACGTGGCGCGCGGCGCCTCGGAGGAGGAGGGCTGGTGGGACGCCCTCGTGGGGCCTGGCCGCACGGTGGACACCGACCGCTACTTCGTGGTGTCCGTCAACATGCTGGGAGGCTGCTACGGGTCGACGGGCCCGGCAAGCCTCGCACCCGACGGCACACCCTGGGGATCGCGGTTCCCGTTCGTCACCATCCGCGACGCCGTGCGGGCGGAGGCCCTGCTCGCGGACCGGCTCGGCGTCGACCGCTGGCACTCCGTGATCGGCGGGTCCATGGGCGGGGCGCGCGCCCTCGAGTGGGCACTGATGTATCCGCAGCGCGTGGAGCGGTGCGCCGTTGTCGCCTGCACAGCCGCCAGCTCGGCCGAACAGATAGCGTTCGCCCAGGCACAGCTGCAGGCCATCCGCCTCGACCCGGCGTACCGTGGCGGGGACTACTACGACGGCCCGCATCCGGAGGCGGGCCTCGGCCTCGCCCGGCGCATCGCGCACATCACCTACCGATCCGAGCAGGAGCTGGAAGCGCGCTTCGGCCGCGCGGTGCAGGACGGCGAGCAGCCCTTCGGTGCCGTCCTGCCCGCCGGCCGGGGCCGCTACCAGGTGGAGAGCTACCTCGACCACAAGGCGGAAAAGCTGGTGGAGCGCTTCGACGCCAACAGCTACGTCGTCCTGACCGAGGCGCTCATGAGCCACGACGCGGCCCGCGCGCGCGGGAGCCTCGACGGCGCCCTGGGTGGGGCGACGGCCGAGTTCTTCATCGCCGCCGTGGACACCGACCGGCTGTACTTCCCCGAGCAGTCACGGCGCCTGGCCGCCGGACTGCCCGGGGAGGTGCCCGTCCACATGATCTCCTCGGCCGTAGGCCACGACGCCTTCCTCACGCAGATCCACCAGATAGACGACCAGCTCCGTGCCGCCTTCTACCCGGACGCGCATCTATCGGTTGGGTTTCCTCCGGCAGCCACCTAGGCTGGGAGCTAAGCCTGCTTACGAATGAGTGGCGGGCATGTCCGGGGCGTCCGCCGCGGACCCATCGACGCGAGGAGCTGTTCATGGAACTGAGCACCATCGGCTGGAACCAGGAAGCACGCGACAAGATCCTGCTGGACTCGGACCGTGCCCTGCAGGGTGCGGTCCGCGAGGCCGTGGAGACCATGGGAGGGAAGTCCCGCGACGAGGTCTACGAGTTCCTCTTCCAGAAACTGCAGCCGCAGTTCGTGGACTTCAAGCCCGGGCCCGACCTCAGCGCCTGCGCCGACGCGGTGGCGAACGGCGAGGTCTCGCTCGACGCCTGAGCACGCGACGGCGCTCGTCCGCCGAGTTATTCGGCGGCGCCCGGCGGCATGCCCGGCCCGAAGATCGGTTCGGGCTCGGGACGCTTGGCGAGCACGCCGTCGCCCGACGACTGGTGGCGCAGCCGCCGGAGCACCCACGGCACGAAGTACTCGCGGGCCCAGACGAGGTCCTCCGCCCGGGCCGCACGCCAGGTCCGGGCGGGGAGGTCCTTGGGGTGCAGCGGTTCGAGCGTGTGCCGGACCGCGAGGGTATCCAGCACCATCGCGGCAATGGTGTGGTGGCCGAGCGGCGAGAAGTGCAGGCGGTCGGAGGACCACATCTGCGGGTTCGTGAGCTGCCGCAGCGCCCACATGTCGGCGATGACCGCCTCATGGCGGGACGCGATCGTGCGCAGATTCTCGTTGTAGATGGCGGTCTTCGAGCGGATGCTGCCGAGCACCGTCTCACGGACGTCCGGCCCCGTGAAGAGCACCACGGTGGCACCCCTGGAGGCGAGGTCCGCGACGACGGCGTCGAGCTTCTCCGCCAGCACGTCAGGGTCGCCGCCGGGCCTGATCAGGTCGTTCCCGCCCGCCGAGATGGTCACCAGGTCGGGGTGCAGGGCCAGGGCGGGCTCCACCTGCTGGTCGATGATCTGCTGCAGCAGGCGTCCGCGGACCGCGAGGTTCGCGTAGGCGAAATCGTCCTGCCCGCGGGCCAGCTCCTCCGCGACCCGGTCGGCCCAGCCGCGATTGCCGCCGATGCTCTCGGGGTTCGGGTCGCCGATGCCCTCCGTGAAGGAGTCACCGAGGGCGACGTAGCGGTGCCAGGGGTGCGGCTCCGAGTGGAGGACCGGATCGATCATCGGCCCGTTCGGGATCGGGTCGCTCGCCTCCGGCAGGGGAGTCTCTGCGCTGGGTGGGGTCACCGGGCCATTGTTGCAACTGACGCTGCGGCGCGCCAACGAATCCGGCCCGCGCCGGCCGGGCCGCTCCCGTCGCCGGACGCCGGAGCGGGCCGTGCCAGAATGGAAATCATGACTGACACCGCCCGCGGCACGGCTGCACCCCCCGTCGGCTCCTGGGATCCGGTGGTCCTCTGGTCGAAGCCCGAGCCCGAGCGGGAGGGCACACCCCTGCTCGTGCTGTTCCACGGGTACATGGCCGACGAGAAGGACCTGATGGGCCTCACCGACCACCTGCCGGACGAGTTCACCGTGGCATCGGTGCGGGCACCGCGGCCGGCGGGCCCCGGCTTCTCCTGGTTCCCGCTGGCGCGCGAGGACGACTACTCGGTGGACCGTGTGGTGGAGAGCGTCGGCGCCGTCTCCCAGTGGCTGGACACCGTGCGCGGCAACCACTCCAGTGTCAGCATCCTCGGCTTCTCCCAGGGCATGGGTGTCGCGACGTCGCTGCTGCGGCACCGGCCCGCGGACTTCGCGTGCGTCGTCGGGCTCTCGGGCTTCGCCGTTCCCGCCGAGGACCGCGCCTTCTTCCGCGACGAGGAGGCCGCGGCCGCGCGGACGCCGTTCTTCTGGGGGAGGGACCAGGAGGATCCCGTCATCACGCCCGAGATGATCGAGTTCACGCACGCCTGGCTGGTGAGGCACACCACGCTGACCAAGATCCTCTACCCGAACATGTTCCACAGCATCAACCCGCAGGAGCTCATGCACGTCCGTGAGTTCCTGAGCATGACGGTCCTCGGACGACGCTGACCGGCACGACTCGGACCGGCACGACGCGCGGCCGACGGGGCGTCAGCCACGCGTGATACGTACCGTGACGCCGTTGACGCCGACAGTGTCGCCGGGGTGCAGCTGCCGTCCGCGGCGCTCCTCGATCTCCCCGTTGACGTGCACCAGGCCGTTGTCGATCAGCGCCTTCGCCTCGACGCCGTCCTCCGCGAGCGACGCGAGCTTCAGCAGCTGCCCGAGCCGGATCATGTCATCACGGATGGGAAGCTCTGCGGTGGATGCGTCGTCGGTCATGCATCCATTCTGCCGGACGCCGCCCCACTAGGGTGGACGGGTGTCTGATGCGCATGCCCTTCCCCCCGCTGTCGGTTTCCCCCTCGCCCTCGCCGCAGGGCTCGCCATCCCCGTCCAGGGCAGGATCAACGGCGCACTCGGGACGGTCCTCGACGACGGCATCGCGGCCGCGCTGATCAGCTTCGGCACGGGCCTGATCGTGATGATCGCCCTGACGATCGCGGTGCCGAGCGCGCGGGCGGGCGCCCGCCAGATCATCCCCTCGGTCCGCGAACGCCGCTTCCCGCCCTACTACATCGGGGCCGGAGCCATCGGCGCGTTCTTCGTGTTCTCGCAGTCGCTGACCATCGGCATCCTCGGTGTGGCCCTGTTCACGGTGGCCGCCGTCATGGGCCAGACGCTCAGCGGCCTCCTCGTCGACAAGGCGGGCATCGGGCCGGGTGGGAAGCGCGCCGCGACGCCCATGCGGGTCATCGGCGTGATCCTCACGGTCCTGTCCGTGGTGTGGGCCGTCTCGCCGCGCTTCGGCGCCGCGGGGGAGCTCTCGAGCTGGCTGGTGCCCGTGCTGCTGCCCGTCGCGGCCGGTGTGCTCATGAGCTTCCAGCAGGCCATGAACGGCACGGCGGCACTCCACTACGGCACACCGCTCGCGGCCACCCTGATGAACTTCATCGCCGGCACGGCGGTGCTGCTCACGGCCTGGCTCATCAAGGTCGCGATCGCCGGTCCCGGCAACCCGCTGCCGTCGGAGTGGTGGTACTACCTGGGCGGCCCCATGGGCTGCATCTTCATCGCGCTCGGCGCCCTGCTCGTGCGCAGCCTCGGTGTCCTGCTCACAGGACTCTGCATGATCGGCGGGCAGCTCGTCGGGTCGCTGCTGCTGGACCTCGTGGTGCCCGCGCCCGGCACGATCGTGGTGTTCGCGACGGTCGCCGGCACGCTCCTGACCCTCGTCGCGATCATCCTCACCACGCTTCCCTGGCCCCGGCAGGCCCGCGCCCGGTAGCCGGCCCGGGTGCGGCGCGGACCCTGGCCGCTCCCGCGTCCCGGCCGCCGGGATAGCGAAACCGGTAGGCTTGCTCCGGAAGCTTTCCGCGCCCCGCACGACGGGGCGGACAGCCCTTCAGCACGCGCCCCCCACCTGCGGACCGCACCCAGCGGCCTGCACAGAACTGGAGAAGAAACACCATGGCAGCAGCCAAGTCAGCACTCGACCCCATCATCTCGCTCGCCAAGCGGCGCGGCTTCGTGTTCCAGTCGGGGGAGATCTACGGCGGGTCCCGGTCCGCCTGGGACTACGGACCGCTGGGCGCCGAGTTGAAGGAGAACATCAAGCGTCAGTGGTGGCAGACCATGGTGCGCGGCCGCGAGGACGTCGTCGGGCTCGATTCCGCCGTGATCCTGCCCCGCCAGGTCTGGGAGGCGTCAGGGCACGTGGAGGTCTTCAGCGACCCGCTGGTGGAGTGCCTCTCCTGCCACAAGCGCTACCGCGCGGACCACCTCGAGGAGGAGTACGAGGAGAAGAAGGGCCGCGCGCCGGAGAACGGGCTGAAGGACGTCACGTGTGCCAACTGCGGCACCAAGGGCCAGTGGACCGAGCCGCAGGAGTTCTCCGGGCTCCTGAAGACCTTCCTCGGCCCCGTGGCTTCGGAGGAGGGCATGCACTACCTGCGCCCCGAGACCGCGCAGGGCATCTTCGTGAACTTCAACAACGTGCTGACCACCGCGCGCAAGAAGCCGCCCTTCGGCATCGGCCAGATCGGCAAGAGCTTCCGCAACGAGATCACCCCGGGTAACTTCATCTTCCGCACCCGCGAGTTCGAGCAGATGGAGATGGAGTTCTTCGTCGAGCCCGGCACCGACGAGGAATGGCACCGGTACTGGATCGACCAGCGCTTCGCCTGGTACACCGACCTCGGCATCAACCCGGACAACCTGCGCCTCTTCGAGCACCCCCTCGAGAAGCTGAGCCACTACTCCAAGGGCACCACGGACATCGAGTACCGCTTCGGCTTCACCGGCTCCGAGTGGGGTGAGCTCGAAGGCATCGCCAACCGCACCGACTTCGACCTCTCCACCCACTCCAAGCACTCGGGCACCGACCTCGGCTACTTCAACCAGGCCACCAACGAGCGCTACACCCCCTACGTGATCGAGCCTGCGGCCGGCCTGACGCGCTCCTTCATGGCGTTCCTCGTCGACTCCTACACCGAGGACGAGGCCCCCAACGCCAAGGGCGGCGTGGACAAGCGCACCGTCCTGAAGCTCGATCCGCGCCTCGCCCCCGTCAAGGCCGCCGTGCTGCCGCTCAGCCGCAACGAGGACCTCTCCCCGAAGGCCAAGGACCTCGCGGCGCAGCTGCGCAAGGGCTGGAACATCGACTTCGACGACGCCGGCGCCATCGGCCGCCGCTACCGCCGCCAGGACGAGATCGGCACGCCGTTCTGCATCACGGTGGACTTCGACACGCTCGAGGACCAGGCCGTGACCATCCGGGAGCGCGACACCATGGCGCAGGAGCGCGTCTCCCTCGACCAGGTGCAGGGCTACCTCGCGGCCCGCCTGATCGGCGCCTGATGGCCCTCGAGTACCGCGCCTGGCAGGAGGGCGACGACCTCGAGCTCCTCCAGCTGTGGGGCGACCCGGAGTCGGCCGCGTCGGAGCAGTTCCGCGGCTCCTTCCGCACCCCGTCGGACGAGCCGTGGAACCGGTGCATCACCGTGGTGGACCAGGGCATCCCCGTGGCGGCGGGCTGCGTCTACGGGTCGGCCCTCCACCCCGACCGGCTCTGGTGCTACATCGAGGTCGCCGAGGACCACCGGCGTGCCGGCGTGGGCTCCACGCTGCTGACCATGCTCCAGCACGAGGCCGCGGCCTCACCGCAGGGCATCACGGCCCTGCGGTCCAAGGTGGCCCCGGGCACCACGGGCGCCGCATTCGCTGAGGCCACGGGTTTCGCCGCGCTGCAGCGCTCGCGGGTCGTCGTCGTCGGGCCCGGCGCCCTCGCGGCACCGGCGTTCGACGACGCCGGCGGACCGCAGCTCGAGGAGGCAGCGACCGGATCGGTGGAATTGACCCGGGCGCTGGCCGCCTTCTACGAGTCCGTGCACACCTGGGACCGGGCGGAGCTCGGCCTGGGACGCGCCCAGCAGCTGTTCCTCGCCGACACGAGCGGCGCCGGCGGGGCGATCGTGCTCCGTGACCGGCCTAAGGCCGACGGCGGGACCATCGCGGCGTTCGCGGTCAGCTACACGCAGGCCCGCACCGACGACCCCGCGGACGTCCTGCTCGGGTACGACACCGCGCTCGCCCCGCAGGAGCAGCAGGCCGCCGTCGCCACCATGATCGCGATGCTCGTGCACCAGTACCCCATCCAGGTCGAGGTGGACGACTCGATGGAGGCGCTCGTCGCCGTCGTCGAGCCCCTGCTCGCCACGGGCGCCGCGCGGCTCGGAGGGCCGGAGACGCTCGTCGTCGCGACGGCCTGAGGCGGGGCCAGGGCTGACGCCGGACGTCGGCTCGGCCCCGGCTCAGCCCCGGCTGTGCCTCCCGGACTTCCGGTCCGCCACGTCGGCGGCCTCACGCTCGGTGTCCGTCATCGCGCCGCCGCCGAGGTGGGCCGGCATCCACCAGGCGCCGGGCTCGGGTGTCACGGGAAAATCGGAGATGCACCTGTCGATGCCGTCCTGCAGCTCCTGGCGCAGCTTCTCCGTCTCCTCGGCGACGTCGAGGCCGGGCGCGTGACGGATGGGCTCGCCGATGTGCACGCGGACGGGGGACCTCCAGGCGCGCCGCAGGGAGAATCCGTGCCCGCGAGTCAGCAGCCGGTGCGCACCCCACACGGAGACCGGGATCACCGGGACCCCGGCCTCGGCGGCGAGCCGCACCGCGCCGGTCTTGAGGCCGCGCACCGTGTAGCTGCGGGACACGCCGGCCTCGGGCAGGATGGCCACGTACTCACCGGCGCGCAGCTTCGCGAGGGCGTCGTCGTACGCCTCCGCCCCCGCCATCCGGTCCGTGACCACGTGGCCGAGCCCGAAGACGAACGGACTGACGAACCAGTGGTGCGCCGCCCGCTTGGAGATCATGTAGCGCGCCTGGATGCGGGCGTGGTTCCACAGGACCAGTTCCGCGAAGGCGAAATCGAGATAGCCGAAGTGCGTGATCGCGACGACGGCCCCGTGCCCGGGCACCGCGCGGCGCGAACGGCCCGCCAGGGGGTCGGACGCGGGCAGGTTCTCCGTCCCGGTGACGATGACGGGCAGGCGCAGCGCGGCGAAGGCCGCCTTGCCCGCGTAGACCACGCTCCGGTACATGCGGTCGTTCTGCCGCGGCTTCCATCCCATGCTCAGATCCTTCTTCCGTCCTTCGGCGGGAGCGGGACGAACCCGCTCATGCTGTCCACGTACTCTTTGTACCCCGGCCGGGCCGACCTACGCGTCCCGGTCGGGGGTTTTCCGGTATCCGGCCGTCAGCCGGCGTCAGCCCGTGTCAGCCCTTGTCAGGCGGTGATGCCGAGCGGATCCGGGGCGCGGTAGAGCGCGTCGGAGTGCTGGAGCGTCCGCGCGTCGAGGGCCGCGCCCGTGTCCTCCGCGAAGCGGCGGAGCAGGAAGGAGGTGCTCATGCCGTGCCAGACGGGCAGGGTGCGGACCATGAAATGGCCCGCCCCGAGCATGCGGACGTAGTGGATGTCGCGGGCCACGCCCTGGGCGCGGCGGGCGAAGGACAGCGACGCCGTGGGGCTCGTCCACCGGTCGGTGTCGCCGTGCATTACGAGGACGCTGCGCCCGCGCACGGGCTCCACCGGGCTCGATGCCTCGAGCCACGGTGCGAGGGCCGCCACGGCGCGGACCTGCGGGTGACCGGCCGCGTAGAGCGCGGTCAGCCCGCCCATCGAATGGCCCAGGAGGTACACGGGGGCGGCCGGGTACTGCGCGGTGATCCGGTCCAGCGCCCAGCGGGCGTCCTTCAGTGCCGACTGGTCCGCCCCGTTCCACCCGCGCACCCTGTTCCGCAGGGTCCAGACCGCGAGGCCGTGCCGCCTGCCCCCGGCTGCGAGGCGGGCCGCGAACGGGCGCATGCGCAGCGGGCTGAGGTGCCGGGGCCGGACGGCCTCGAAACTCTGCACCCGCCCGCCGTGCAGGACGAGCGCGACGCCGCGCACGCCGGCATCCGGTCCGCTGACGGCGAGAACGGGGTCCCTGTCCCGAGCCGGATGTGCCTCCGCTGCCATGTGCCGTCCCTCCCCGCCCCGCCGGGGCTTCCGTCGTCCTGTTCCCACCCGCGTCTGCGTAGAATCGCACACGGTGCCCGGCGCACGCGACACGTCCGCCCCCTGTCGCCGCAGCACCCCTGAGCATTGTCCTGTCATCGTCCTGTCACCGTCCGACACCGAGGGAAGTCCGTGGGCTCCAGCCACCTGCACGCCGCTCGCACCGATGAGACTTCGGAGCCGTCGGCCTCCGCGATGGCCACCCGGAAGCGGGCCACCGTCCTGCTCTCGGCCCTCCTCGTCCCCCTCGGGGTCCTCACGCTCGTCGCGATGGTCCTGCTCTGGCCGAGCGGCGACCGCAGCTCCCTGACCGTCGCCAGCCCCTACGCGACGGCGGAGGGCGTGAGCTTCGAGCGTGGCACGGTCCGCGAGGTCGGCCGGGGCGACTGCCCGTCGTCGCAGCCCACGGTCGATGCCGGCGGCACGGCCCTCACCTGCACCATCGCCTACACCCAGCCCGCGGCCGGCGGGGAGATGATCCCCGTCGAGGTCACCCCGGAGCTCGCGAAGGCCGAGGCCGTCGAGGCGGGCGACGAGATCCGCTACCTGGACCTCGCCGCGGTCATCCAGGGCGGAGCCGCGCCCTACGTCTTCGTCGACTTCGTGCGGTCCGTGCCCATCGTGGCGCTCGCGGTCGTGTACGCGGTCGTCGTCATCGCCGTCGCACGCTGGCGGGGACTGCGGGCCATCCTCGGCCTCGTGGGTGCCCTCGTGATCCTGGCGCAGTTCATCCTGCCGGGCCTCGTGGAGGGCCGGCCACCCCTGCTCCTCGGGCTCGTGGGCTCCGTGGTGATCATGTACGGGGTGCTCTACTTCGCGCACGGTGTCTCCGCCCGGACCTCGACCGCCCTGCTCGGGACGGTTTTCGGCCTCGGCGTCACGGCGCTCCTCGCGGCATGGGCCACGGACGCCGCCCACCTCACCGGCGTGGGGGACGACAACGCCTACACCCTGGTCAACGCCTCCGACGAGCTGTCGATCTCGTCGATCATCCTGTGCGGCCTCATCATCTCCGGCCTCGGCGTCCTCAACGACGTGACCATCACGCAGGCCTCCTCGGTATGGGAGCTGCACGAGCTGGCGCCGGACACGTCGGCGCGCCGGCTCTTCGCGTCCGCCATGAGGATCGGCCGCGACCACATCGCGTCCACGGTGTACACCATCGCGTTCGCCTACGCCGGGGCGGCCCTGCCCGTGCTGATCCTCGTCTCGCTGTACGACCGCGCCCTGCTGGACTCCCTGACGAGCGGTGAACTCGCCGAGGAGGTGGTGCGGACGCTGGTGGGCTCGATCGGCCTCGTCCTGGCCATCCCGCTCACCACCCTCATCGCGGTGCTCGTGGTGAAGGCCGTCGGTCCGAGGGCCGGCGCGCCGGGCGGGGACTCGACGCCGTCGGTCCCCGCCGTCGAGAGTGCCGGGACACTGGCACCGGGCCAGCGGCTCGTGGCTCTGGGAGAGCGGCGCGGCCGGCGCCCGGCAGGGGAGGACGCGTGACGAACGCCTGGCGCAAGGCGAGCAAGGCGGGCAAGGCGGACAGGGAGCGCAGGCGCACAGCGAACAGCGCCCCCGGATTTGCGGGCCCTTGCGACAATGGAGAGGTGACCGCAGTATCGACCCTCCCCGTCCCGCCGAGCGCTCCCGCCGCCCCTGAGACCTCCGGCGCGGCCGACGCCGCCCTCCGGCTCGACCTCCCCCCGCTCACCCTGGGCGGTATCACCGTCACCACGCCGGTGATCCTCGCGCCGATGGCGGGCATCACCAACAAGGCGTTCCGCCGCCTGTGCCGCGAGTACGGCGGCGGGCTCTACGTGTCCGAGATGGTCACCTCCCGCGCGCTCGTGGAGCGCAGCCCGGAATCCATGCGCATCATCTCGCACGACGACGACGAGTCGGTGCGCTCCGTGCAGCTGTACGGTGTGGACCCGAAGACGGTGGGCGCAGCGGTGCGCCTGCTCGTCGAGGAGGACCGCGCCGACCACATCGACCTCAACTTCGGCTGCCCCGTCCCCAAGGTCACCCGGAAGGGCGGGGGAGCGGCCCTGCCGTGGAAGCTCGACCTGTTCACCGGCATCGTGCAGACCGCCGTGCGGGAGGCGTCGAAGGGCGGCGTCCCGTTGACCATCAAGATGCGCAAGGGCATCGACGAGGACCATCTCACGTTCCGTGAGGCGGGGAAGATCGCCCGGGACAGCGGCGTGGCCGCCGTCGCGCTCCACGGGCGCACCGCGTCCCAGTTCTACTCGGGCAAGGCCGACTGGGACGCCATCGCCGAGTTGCGCGACGCCCTGCCGGACATCCCGGTGCTCGGCAACGGCGACATCTGGAGTGCCGAGGACGCCGTGCGCATGGTGCGGCAGACCGGCGTCGACGGCGTCGTCATCGGCCGGGGCTGCCAGGGGCGTCCCTGGCTCTTCGGGGATCTCATGAACGCCTTCGAGGGCAGTGCGTCCCGGCACCGTCCCGGCCTCGGGCAGGTCGCGGACACCGTCTACCGGCACGCCGAGCTGCTCGTGGAGACGTTCGGCAGCGAGATGATGGGCCTCCGTGACATCCGCAAGCACATGGCCTGGTACTTCAAGGGCTACGTCGTCGGCGGGGAGCTGCGCGCGAGGCTCGCCACCGTGCCCACGCTCGAGGTGCTCCGCGGACTCCTCGACGAACTCGACCACGACTCGCCGTACCCCGGCCAGGACGCCGAGGGACCCCGCGGCCGTGCCGGCTCCCCGAAGCGCACGGCCCTGCCCGAGCACTGGCTCGACGGGCGCGTCCTGAACGAGGCCCAGCAGGCGGACATCGCCGCCGCCGAGGTGGACGTGTCCGGCGGCTGATCGTGATCCCCGACCAGCCCATGACCCGCGTGCGCGGGTGTCCCGTCCGCCGGTCCACATCGTCCGCCGCGGCCGTGCCCGCACGCACCCGTTGCGCTAGAAAGGCATCATGAGCTTCCCCGCATCGTCCGCCGCCCGCGGCTACAGCGCCTCGGACACCGAGCGGTGGGTCGAGGAGCCGCCCAAGAGCTCCCACCGCACCGACTTCGAGCGCGACCGGGCCCGCGTGCTGCACTCGTCCGCGCTGCGCCGCCTCGGCGCGAAGACGCAGGTCGTGGCGCCCGACACCGACGACTTCGTCCGCACGCGCCTCACCCACTCCCTGGAGGTGGCGCAGGTGGGCCGTGAACTGGGGCGGACCCTCGGCTGCGACCCCGACATCGTGGACACCGCCTGCCTGGCCCACGACCTCGGGCACCCGCCCTTCGGACACAACGGCGAGTCGGCGCTGAACGACATCGCGCACGGCATCGGCGGCTTCGAGGGCAACGCCCAGACCCTGCGCCTCCTGACCCGGCTCGAACCGAAGGTCCTCGCGCCCGACGGCGGCCCCGCCGGCCTCAACCTCACCCGCGCGAGCCTCGACGCCGCGTGCAAGTACCCGTGGACGGCGGCTTCGGCCCCCGTGATCAGCGGCCAGCGCACCACGAAGTTCGGGGCGTACGACGACGACCTCCCCGTCTTCGACTGGCTGCGCGACGGCGCCCCGGAGGGCCGCTCCTGCCTCGAGGCGCAGGTCATGGACCTCGCCGACGACATCTCCTACTCTGTCCACGACGTCGAGGACGCGATCGTCGCGGGGCACCTGCAGCTCCGGTGGATGGACAGCGCCGACGCCCGCGCCCGCGTGGTCGGCTACACACAGCAGTGGTACCTCCCGGGCAGCGACCCGGCCGCCGTCGACGCCGCCCTGGCCCGGCTGGAGAGGACCCCGGTGTGGGTCCGCGAGGCGGACGGCACGCGGCGGTCCATGGCGGCGCTGAAGAACATGACGAGCCAGCTGATCGGCCGGTTCTGCCTCAGCGCCATGCAGTCCACGCGCTCCATCTACGGGCCGGACTCCCTGACCCGCTACAACGCGGAGATGGTGGTGCCCGAGGAGACCATCCTCGAGATCGCCGTCATGAAGGGCCTCGCCACCACCTACGTGATGACCACGGACCACCGCCAGCCCCTCTACGAGCGCCAGCGGGAGATCCTCGCCTCGCTCGTCGCCCAGGTGCACGCCGACGGCGACCGCTACCTCGAACCGATGTTCGCCGCCGACTGGCGCGAGGCGCCCGACGACGACGCCCGGCTGCGCGTCGTGATCGACCAGGTGGCGTCCCTGACCGACGCGTCCGCGCTCGGCCTCCACGAGCGCATCGTCGGGCCTGTCCCCGCTCTCTGGTAGGATCCGGCCCGCCTCCCGTGGCGTCCGGCCGCCGACAGTGGAGGGAGGCATTGCGCACACGCGCTCCCGCGCCGGTCGGGGTGTCGGTGGGGCGGGCCTAAACTGGGATCATGGCCGGACTCATCAAGCGTGAAGACATCGATGAGGTACGCCAGCGCACGGACATCAAAGAGGTCGTCGAGGCCTACGTGACCCTGAAGTCCGCGGGCATCGGCTCGTGGAAGGGGCTGTGCCCGTTCCACGACGAGCGGTCGCCGTCGTTCCACGTGCGTCCCCAGATGGGCTCCTACCACTGCTTCGGCTGCGGCGAGGGCGGGGACGTCATCTCCTTCGTGCAGAAGCTGGACCACACCACCTTCAGCGAGACCGTCGAGAAGCTCGCGGCGCGCATCGGCTTCGAACTGCACTACGAGGACGGCGGCACCGGTCCGCGGCGCGAGGACGTGGGGAAGCGGCAGCGCCTGCTCGACGCGCACAAGATCGCGGCCGAGTTCTTCCGCGACCAACTCCTCACGCAGGGCGCCGGCACCGCGCGGCAGTTCCTGCAGGAGCGCGGCTTCGACAGGGCGGCCGCCGAGCAGTTCGGCGTCGGCTACGCGCCGCAGGGCTGGGACACGCTGCTGACCCACCTCACGGGCCGCGGGTTCACGCTGGACGAGCTGAAGCTGACGGGCATGTTCAGTGCGTCCTCGAGCAACGCCGGCCGTTTCTACGACCGCTTCCGCGGGCGCCTCATCTGGCCCATCCGGGACATCACCGGGGACACCGTCGGCTTCGGCGCGCGCAAGCTCTACGAGGACGACCAGGGCCCGAAGTACCTCAACACCCCCGAGACCTCTCTCTACAAGAAGTCCCAGGTGCTCTACGGCATCGACCTCGCCAAGCGGGAGATCGCGAAGAACCGGCAGCTCGTCGTCGTCGAGGGGTACACGGACGTCATGGCGTGCCACCTGGCCGGAGTCGGCACCGCCGTCGCGACCTGCGGCACGGCGTTCGGGACGGACCACATCAAGATCGCTCGCAGGCTCCTGTCCGACGACGGCACCGGCGGCGAGGTCGTCTTCACCTTCGACGGTGACGCCGCGGGCCAGAAGGCCGCCCTGCGCGCCTTCGAGGAGGACCAGCGCTTCACCGCCCAGACGTACGTCGCCGTCGAGGCTTCCGGCGCGGACCCCTGCGAACTGCGGCAGACGCGGGGCGACGACGCCGTGCGGGAGCTCATCGCCGACCGCCGGCCGCTCTTCGAGTTCGCCATCAAGGCGTCGTTCGGGAACTTCGACCTCTCCTCCGGGGAGGGGCAGGTCAAGGCGCTCCGGCATGCGGCGCCGATCGTGGCGCAGATCCGCGACGTCTCCCTGCGGTCCACCTACACGCGGGAGCTCTCGCGGTGGCTCGGCATGCAGTACGTGGGGGAGGACCAGGTGGCTCGCGCCGTGGCCGCGGCGGCCCGACGGGGCCCCGGGAGTGCTGCGGCGGCCGGCGGCCGCCAGCAGGGCCGACCGAACCAGCCGGGCCAGGCGGGCCAGGCGGGCCAGGCGGGCCAGGCGGGCCAACCGAATCAGCCGGGCCAGCAGGGCCAGCAGGGCGGCGCCGGGGGGCCGGGGGAGTCCGACGGTCCCGCCGGGCCGTTCTTCGAGCGCCCGGACCCCCGTGACCCCATGGCCCGCATGGAGCGCGAGGCCCTCGAGGTGGTGCTGCAGCAGCCGACGACCCTCACCGCGGCGCAGTGGGAGAGCTTCTCCACGTCCCGCTTCACCGTCCCCGTGTACGAGGCGCTGCACAATGCCGTCCTCGCGGCGGGCGCGGCGGGTACCGAGCTCTCGCGCTGGGTGGAGTCGGTCCGCGAGGGCGTCCCGGACGTCCTCCGTCCGCTCGTGAGCGAACTGGCGGTGCGTCCACTCCCGGCGAAGGACGCCGACGCGATGGTGGTGTACTGCCGCGACATCCTGAACCGGCTCACCGAACTCCGCATCACGCAGCAGAAGGCCGAGAAGCTGGGCCAGCTCCAGCGCATGGATCCCACGGCTGATCCCGTGCTCTACAACCAGCTGCAGCGCGACCTCATGGAGCTCGAGATGCAGCGGCGCCTGCTCCGCGAGGACTAGCCCGGCGCCGATTTCACTTCGCTCGGGAACCTATGTAGAGTAATACTCGCGCTTTCCTCCGTAGCTCAATTGGCAGAGCATTCGACTGTTAATCGAAGGGTTACTGGTTCAAGTCCAGTCGGAGGAGCCAATGTGAGCCCCTGACCTGCGGAAACGCGGGCAGGGGCTCACTCATTTCCTGCTCGGGAGACTCCGCCCAGCCGGTCCGGACCTGGTGGCCGGCCCGTGACCAGGCAGCCGCGGCACCCTACTCGCGGCGCAGCTGGGCGAGCATGTCCGGGGCCGTGATCAGCACGCGCGGCGGCATCGTGCCGGCGTGGGTGACCAGGGCGACCAGGGGTTGTCCGCGGTCCAGCAGCTCGGCAACCGGTCGGGCGTGCTGCGCGGTGACGTGACCGAACGTCCGGGCCGGGCTGCCCGCGGTCAGTGCGACGGCGTGAGGATCGTGCTCGTCGTCCGGTTCCCGGCGGAGCCCCACCGGCTGCCCGGCGCGGAGCGTGGCGGGCCCGGCGGGGTTCTCGTCGTCGCCCGTACCGACGGCGCGGAAAGCGAAGATCCCGATATGACGGAGTGTGTGCGTGTCGCTGTCGATGAGCCGGCCGTCCGGCGCGGCGAGTTCGAGCCCGCCGCCGGAGCCGACCAGGCGCAGCGGTGGCCGGCCGTCCCCGCCGGGAACGAGCACGGCCTCGGCTTCCGCGGCCGGCAGGTAGCGGGCCGAGTCCTCCCCGACCGGCTGCCCGACCGCGGCGACGGCGGGATCCTGTTCCCGCCGGCGCTCGAAGTCCTCGGCGGACAGGCGCATGGACGCCGGCACCGCCTCATTGGCCTGCCGTAGCGCGTCGGCCTTCGCCTCACGGTATGACGCTCTGACCCTGTCCCAGATCCCCATCCCGCGACTATAACCGGCAACGCCCCGACGGTTCCCGCGTGGGAGAACGGGGACGGGGGCCGGCGGGTCCTCGCGGTGGTTGCGCGGCCGGCCGCACCGGGGGCCATCGCGGCGGAGGGCAACCGGCAGGCCGTGTCAGGGGCCGGGCGTAGGCTGTGCGCATGCAGACGGACAGCACCGGCACCACGGACGGACTCATCCTGGTCACCGGATCCACTGGATACATCGGCGGCCGGCTCGTCACGAAACTCGTCGCCGAGGGTCGCCGGGTCCGCGTGGTCGTCCGGTCGCCGCAGAAACTGAAGGACGTCCCCTGGGCCGCGTCCGTCGACATCGTGCAGGGGGACCTGCAGGACGGCGACACCATGCGCGAGGCCAGCCAGGGCGTGGACACCCTGTACTATCTCGTGCACTCCATGGGCTCGGGCAGGAACTTCGACGCCCGCGAGGCCGAGATCGCGTCGACGGTCTCCCGGGCCGCCACCGAGGCAGGTGTCCGCCGCATCGTCTACCTCGGCGGGCTGCACCCCGACGGCGTGGAGCTCTCCACCCACATGCGCTCCCGCACGGAGGTGGGCAGGATCCTCCTCGATTCCGGCACGCCGACCATCGCCTTCCAGGCCGGGGTCGTCATCGGGTCCGGCTCCGCATCCTTCGAGATGATCCGGCACCTCTCCGACGTCTTGCCCGTGATGCCCGCACCCAAGTGGGTCCTGAACCACATCGAGCCCATCGCCGTCCGCGACGTCATCCACTACCTCGTCGCCGCCCTCGACCTCCCGGAGGGCCTGAACCGGACCTTCGACATCGGGTCGCGCGAGGTGCTCACCTACGCCGAGATGATGAACCAGTACGCCGAGGCCGCCGGACTCCCGCGCCGCCGGATCCTCGCCCTGCCGGTCCTCACACCGCGCCTCGCGGGCCACTGGGTGAATCTAGTCACGCCCATCCCGCGGGCCATGGCCATGCCGCTCATCGAGTCGCTGCAGCACGACGCCGTGCCGTCCGAACACGACATCGACCAGTACATCGCGATGCCGGACGGCGGGCTGACCGGGTACCGGCGGGCCGTGGACCTCGCGCTCGGAAAGATGCGCGGGGGAGAGGTGGAGACCAGCTGGGCCGGAGCGTCGCAGCTCGCCTCCGAGGCCGACCCGCTGCCCTCGGACCCCCAGTGGGCGGGCCACACCGTCTTCACGGACGTCCAGACCTACAGCTCGACGGCGTCGCCCGAGAAGCTGTGGACCGTCGTCGAGGGTATCGGCGGGGAGAACGGCTGGTATTCCTGGCCCGTCGGGTGGGCTGCGCGCGGGTGGATGGACAAGCTTGCGGGCGGCGTGGGGCTGCGCCGCGGACGGCGGGACGCGAAGGAACTCCTGACGGGGGAGGCCCTCGACTTCTGGCGGGTGGAGGAACTCGTCCGCGGGGAGCGCCTGCGGCTCCGCGCAGAGATGAAGGTGCCGGGCCGTGCATGGCTGGAGTTCCGCGTGGAGCCGGACGGCTCGGGGAGCTCCTACTACCAGCGGGCGGTCTTCTTCCCGCACGGCCTGTCCGGGAGGCTCTACTGGCTCGCAGTGCTGCCGTTCCACGGGTTCATCTTCTCGGCGATGGCACGCAACATCGCGAGGGCGGCGGAGGCGCTGCCCGCCGGGTCGGAGCCCGCCGCCGCCTGAGCGGACCCGCTCGCGTCCGCCTGGGCGGAACCGCTCGGCCCGCTCGGCGGTTCCGCCGCTCCGCCGGTGCCCGCGCTACTACTGCAGGGCGGGCACGGTCCGCGGCCGGACCACCGTCCACAGGAACACCACGCCCAGGGCGATGCACGCGGCCATGACGAGCGCCATGGGGGTGGCGGACTCGATCCCGTCGCCCAGCAGGCCCACGAGCGGGGAGATGATGCCCGCGGTCCCGAACGTCACCGCGCCGAGCAGCGATGCGGCGGTCCCCGCCTGCGCCCCGTTGTTGATGAGCGCCAGTACCTGCACGCACGGGAAGATGAAGCCCGTGGCCATGATGTAGAACCACAGGGGGATCGCCGTCCCCCAGAAACCGAGGCCCAGCTGGTCGAAGGCCAGGATGAGCATGGCCATGACGAGCTGGACGACGGTCGCCGTCGCGATCACCCACTGCGGCCCTATCCGGCGGAGCACCCGGGAGCTGATCTGCACACCGGCCACGATGCCGAGGGAGTTGATCGCGAAGAGCAGCCCGTACTGCTGCTCGTTCAGCCCGTACGGGCCCTGGAAGAGGAACGGCGACGCCGACAGGTAGGAGAACAGCCCGGAGAAGTTCATGCCACCCACCAGCAGGATGCCGATGAAGATCCTGTCGCCCAGCACCGCGCGGTACCGCTGGCCGACGGTCAGCCCGGAGCGGCGGCGGTTCTCCTTCGGCAGGGTCTCGATGATGAACAGGCTCACGGCGACGATCACCAGCACGCCGTAGCAGGCGAGGAACCAGAAGATGCCCGGCCAGGGGAAGAGCAGCAGCAGCTGTGAACCGATCACCGGGGCGAAGATGGGCGCCATGCCGTTGACGAGCGCCATGTAGGAGAGCATGCGCACGAGGGTGTACCCACCGAAGAGGTCACGGACCATGGCCATCGCCACCACGCCCCCTCCCGCCGCGCCGATGCCCTGGAGGACGCGGAACACCATGAGCGCGTTGATGTCGTCGGAGGAGGCCGCACCGATCGAGGCGCCCACGTGCAGGGTGGTCGCCAGGATGAGGGGCAGGCGGCGGCCGATCTTGTCGCTCAGCGGGCCGACGAGCAGCTGCCCGGCCGCGAAACCGATGATGGTACCCGTCAGCGTCAGCTGCACGGCGGCCTCGGAGACGCCGAGATCCGACTGCAGCGCGGGGAACGCCGGGAGGTACAGATCGATCGTGAACGGGCCGAGGGCCGTGAGGGTGCCGAGGATGAAGACGTAGATGATCTTCTCGCGACGGGAGAGGGTGTCGCCGGGATGGGTGAGGGTACTCAAGATGCGGCCTAACAGAGCGGGCTGGAACGGGGACGGAGCGGCATCGACCGCGGCGGCCCGGCGACGACGGCGGAGCGGCTTCCACGGGGCAACCGGGCGTCACGGAGGACAATATGGTTGCTGGGGCGAATCAATGGTGCTTTCATCCTATGGCCTCCGTCAACGCTTGGCACCCACGGTAAACCCCGACCGGCCGCGGATCGGAGCTGCTAAGCGTGCTTCGGACTGACGTAGGGTGATGGGATACGGAACGAGCAGGGAGAACGGAATATGAGCGGGAACGGCACCGAGCCAGAAGCAGAGCAGTCACCGAAGCACATGGCGCGGGTCATCGGGATCACGGTCGCAGCCGCCGTCGGAGGCCTCCTGTTCGGGTTCGACACCGCCGTCATCAATGGAGCGGTCGATTCCATCCAGGGCGAGTTCGACCTCAGCCCGAGCATCCTCGGCTTCACCGTCGCCATCACCCTGCTGGGCTGTGCGGCGGGCGCCTGGTTCGCCGGCGGGCTGGCCGACCGGTGGGGCCGCAAGAAGGTCATGGTCGCGGCCGCGTTCCTGTTCGCCATCAACTCCGCGGGGTCGGGCTACGCCTTCTCCGAATGGGACCTCATGGCCTGGCGGCTCGTCGGCGGCCTCGCCATCGGCATCGCCTCCGTGATCGTCCCCGGCTACATCGCGGAGATCGCGCCGTCCAAGTGGCGAGGCGGCCTCGCGTCCGTGCAGCAGCTGGCCATCACGGTCGGCATCTTCGCCGCACTCCTCTCCGATGCCTCTCTCGCCAGCGCTGCCGGGGGCGCCGATGGCGAGCTCTGGTGGGGCCTGGCCGCGTGGCGCTGGATGCTCCTGGTCGGCGTGGTCCCCGCCGTCGTCTACGGGATCCTCGCGCTCGTCATCCCGGAGTCCCCGCAGTTCCTCATCCGGGCGGGCCGCGACGCCGAGGCCGCGCGCGTCCTCTCACGCGTCTCGGGGGTGCGGGACACCGAGGGCAAGATCGGACAGATCCGGGAGAGCTTCGAGCGCGAGGACCGCGCGAGCTACCGCGACCTGCGCGGACCCGCGTTCGGACTGCAGCCCATCCTGTGGGTCGGCATGGCGATCGCCGCACTGCAGCAGCTGGTCGGTATCAACGCGATCTTCTACTACTCCACGACCCTGTGGAAGTCCGTGGGCTTCAGCGAGAGCGATTCCTTCACGACGTCGGTGATCACCTCGATCATCAACGTCGCAATGACCTTCGTCGCCATCTTCTTCGTCGACCGCGTGGGACGCCGTCGGCTGCTCCTCATCGGGTCGGTCGGCATGACCGTCGGCCTGCTCGCCGCGACGCTCGCCTTCCTGCAGGCGCAGGGCACGGGGGAGGAGATCACGCTCCCGGGCGCGTGGGGTCCCATCGCGCTCGTCGGCGCGAACCTCTTCGTCATCTTCTTCGCCGCCACCTGGGGTCCCGTCATGTGGGTGACCCTCGGCGAGATGTTCCCCAACCGCATCCGGTCGATCGCCCTCGGCGTGGCCACGATGGTGAACTGGGTGTTCAACTTCATTGTCACTCTGACGTTCCCGTGGGTCAGTGAGAACTTCGGCCTCTGGGTCATGTACGCGGCGTTCACCGTCTTCGCCGTCCTGTCCTTCGTCTTCGTCCGCACCCGACTCCCCGAGTTCGCGGGCAAGGACCTCGAGGACAACGCGGAGCTCTCCACCGCGTGAGGGAAGGCGCCTGCGCACTACCTCATCCGGACCGTCCACGGCCCCCGGAGGCGCTGCGTCCACTGCGCGGAAACCGGGTGCGCGCCCGGTGGTAATTTTGGTTCAGCCAATGTCCAGCAACACACTCACGAATGGAGGCAGGGCCTATGAACAGCTCGGCTAGTACACGCGGCAAGCGGTCCACGGGCTCGCTGTCGCTGTTGGGACTCGTCAGGCTCCTGGCGCGCCTGACGCCGCGCCAGATCAGCGACGAATTCTCGATCGCCGTCGAGCAGATGAAACAGAAGGGGATCAAGGCCGGCATCGCTGCGGCCTTCCTGGTCGTCGCGCTGGTCTTCGTGCTGTTCTTCGCCGTGGCCCTCATCGTCGCAGCCATCATGGGGCTCGCCGAGCTCATGCCGGCCTGGCTTGCGGCACTGCTGGTCGCCCTGCTCTTCCTCGTGATCGCCGGCGTCCTCGCACTGATCGGTGTCTCCCGCCTCAAGAAGCAGCTCCCCCTGGTCCCCGAGGACGCCATCCGCGGCATCCGCTACGACCTCGGCGTGCTGAAGGAGGGCCGCAGCTTCGACCCGGCCACGCTCGACGTCAAGAAGCCGAAACCGGACAAGGACCGCAAGGACGACGACGCGAAGGACACCAGGCCCAAGGAGCCCACGCCGTCGTACGAGGAGCTGCGGAACCGCTCCGGAGAGCGCCGCACGCACATCGCGGAGGCCCGCGATTCACTCGGGGCCCGCGCGGACGTCAAGTCGCGGCTGGGCAAGGCCCGGCACCGCTCCGCGCAGGGCGGCTCGCAGCCGGCCGGCTCGAAGGACGGCGCCAGGGTCGCCGCGGTCGCCGTCCGACGCGACGTCCCCCTCAACACGACCCTCGCCGACCGGTGGAAGCCGCTGAGCGTCCTCGCCGCGTCCGTCGCCGCGATGCTCGTGATGCTGCGCAGGCTGCTCAGCAAGTAGGACCCGAGGTCCGTCGGCAGCCCAGGCGGCCGCTCGCCCGTCACCCATCCCCGCACGCCGCTGCGGATGGCACGGGGGAGCGGACGCCTGCCTGCATAATGGGGTGGGGAGGCACGGGTGATGAGATCGATCGGCGCGGGAGCACGGACCGGCAGCGAGGGCACTGAACTCGCGACGGCATGGACCCTCCCGAACCTCATCACGATCGTCCGGTTCCTCGGCGTCCCCCTGTTCGTCTGGTTCGTCATGCAGCAGCGGTACGGGGCCGCGGTCCTCGTGCTCGTGGTCGTCGGCTCCACCGACTGGGTGGACGGCTTCGTCGCCCGCAGACTCCACCAGGTGTCGACCGTGGGGAAGTGGCTCGACCCGCTCGCCGACCGGACGGCGATGATCGTGGTGGCCGTCGTCTTCGTCATCGACGGCATCGCGCCGGCCTGGTTCGTATGGACCATCGTGGTCCCGGACATCATCCTCATCGTCAACGCGCTCGTCCTCTTCCGCGGACCACTGCACCTGCCCGTCATCACGGTCGGCAAGATCCGCACCGCGCTGTTGCTCGTCGGGGCGCCGCTGCTCCTGCTGCACCGGGTGGAGGGCTTCGGCCAGGACTGGATCCTCGTCGTCGCCCAGGGGCTGCTCGCGGCCGGGTGCGTCCTGCACCTCGTCGCGTTCTGCGCCTACTTCAGGGCGGCACACCTCAGGTACAGGCTGGAGCGGGCCGAGCAGCAGTCGTGCCGGTCCTAGCGATCGCGCTGGCGCTGCTCGGCGCCGTCTTCCTCGCGTTCGGAGCGCAGCGCCAGGGCAGCGCCGTGCGCGCGAACACCGGCGGGCTGGCCCTCTCCTCGTCCGGTTTCACACGCCTCCTCGCCAACCCCCGGTGGCTGGTCGGACTCGTCCTGCTCGGCACCGGGATGGCACTGAACGTGGTGGCCCTGTCGCTCGCGAGCCTGACGGTGGTGCAGCCCATCGGTGCGATCGCCCTGGTGATCACCACGATCGTGAACTCGCGGGACCAGGGCATCCGGATCAACCGTCCCACCGTCGCGGCCATCACGGCGTGCGTCGCGGGCAGCGCGCTCTTCGTGCTCCTCGCGGTGAACGTGACCCGGGAGAACCACGCCGTCGACCGCGCCCAGGAACTCTCCGTGGTGCTCCTCCTCGGTGTCGCCGTCGTGGTGTTCGGATCCCTGGCCGTGGTCGGACGGCACCGCCTCAACGCCTTCGCGTACATCCTCGGAGCCGGCGTCCTCTTCGGTTTCGTTGCCGTCCTCACGAAGATCGTCGCAGGCCACCTGCTGGACCCGAACGGCCGGTTCCTGCTGAACGTCCCGGTGCTGACCCTGGTGGCCCTGGTCGCGGCCGCCGGCCTCGGGTCCTGGTTCGTGCAGAGCGCCTACGCCACGGGTCCGCCGGATCTCGTCATCGCGGGTCTGACTGTCATCGACCCCATCGTCGGCATCGCGGTGGGCATCACCATCCTCGACGAACTCCAGCCCGATGTCCGGACCGTGACGGCGCTGGGCATGGGGGCTGCGGCGCTCGTTGCTATTGTGGGTGTCGTTGCCCTGTCGCGCCATCACCCCGATGTCCTGAAGCGGCAGCGCTGACCCACCTGCTCCAGTTCCGTCCAGCACACCGACGTAGGGATCCTCGCGTGAGCCACCCGGCTGATTCCAAGCCCCTGACCATCCTGATCGCCGCGGACACCTATCCGCCCAACGTGAACGGAGCGGCCCAGTTCGGGTACCGGCTGGCGAAGGGCATGAACGGGCGCGGCCACGACGTCCACGTCCTCGCGCCCCGCGCCTCCAACGGCAGGAGCTTCACGGAGCCCGGCGGCGACTGGACGGTACACCGCCTCCGCTCGCACAGCGTGCCGACCCACGACTACTGGCGCATCTGCTACCCGTGGGAGATCCGGCGCGACATCAGCCTGCTGTTCGACCGCGTGCAGCCCGACGTCGTGCACATCCAGTGCCACTACATGGTGGGGGAGTACACGCTCTACGAGGCGGTGCGGCGGGGTATCCGCGTGGTGGCCACCAACCACTTCATGCCCGAGAACATCAACCCCTTCCTGCCGTTCCCCGCATGGTTCAAGAAGGTCATCGCCCGGAACTCCTGGAAGGACATGGGCAAGGTGATGGGCAAGGCCGCCGCCGTCACCACCCCCACGCCGCTCGCGGCCAAGGCCATGCGCGACCACGCCTTCCTGGCCGAGGTGCTGCCCGTGTCCAACGGGATCGATTCCGCCGCGTACGAGGTGCGGCCCGGTGAGGTCGTCGAGCCCCACGAGCACCCCACGGTCCTGTTCGTCGGTCGCCTGGCCGAGGAGAAGCACGTGGACGTGCTCATCGACGCCGTCGCCAGGACGCCCGAGCACCTGCGCGTCCACCTCGAGATCGTCGGAGGCGGCGAGGTGAAGCCGGCCCTGCAGGCGCAGGCCGCGCGCCTGGGCATCGCGGACCGTGTGGCCTTCCGCGGACTGATCGACGACGACGAACTGCGCAGGAGCTACATCCGCGCCTCCCTGTTCTGCCAGCCCGGCACCGCCGAGCTCCAGTCGCTCGTCACCCTCGAGGCGATGTCCGCCTCGACGCCGGTGCTGCTGGCCGATGCCATGGCGCTGCCGCACCTGGTGTCCGACGGCGAGAACGGCTACCTGTTCACGCCGGGCGACGCCGAGGAACTCGGTTCCCGGATCACGCAGATCCTCGAGCTGCCGCGCGAGGACCAGCAGAGGATGGGCGCCGCCAGCCGGGCCATGGTGGGGCGGCACGACATCACCACGACCCTCGAGATCTTCGAGGGCCTGTACTACGGGACGCTGTCCCCGAGCGACGTCGCCGCCGGCCTCACGACCGTCCCGGCCGGCGGAACCGCCGGGTAGGTCCGCATACAATGGGACCTGCGCCGGCCGGGTACATCCCGGAGCCGGTGCACCCGGGGCGCATGCCCCTGGGGGGCTGTAGCTCAGCTGGTTAGAGCAGCGGACTCATAATCCGTTTGTCCTGGGTTCAAGCCCCAGCAGCCCTACTGCCTGCCACCGGACCGCGTCACCTCCTCGAGGTGGCGCGGTCCTGCTGTTGGGCGGGCGCTCTTCGCCGGCCCCCTACTGGCGCCCTAAGTTACTGACGGGTAACATGGTGTCCGGAGCGCTGGAAGCGTCCGCCTCATGGCCCGCCCGTTCGAGTGAGATTCCGGTCGCCGACGACCGGAGCGAAGGAATTCCGATGAGCAAGACGTCGATCGATGTGAACAACCTGCCCTACGCCGACGGTGACTTCTACGCCTTCGAGGAGCTCCTGTCCGACAAGGAGCGCTCCCGGCTCGAGGAGATCCGCTCCTGGCTCACCCGCGAGGTCCGCCCGAACGCCGTCGACTGGTGGAACAAGGGCGTCTTCCCCCAGGACCTGATTCCGAAGATCGCCGAGCTCGACCCCATGAGCCCGGTCCACCGCCAGGGCTACTCGAACCTCTTCGCCGGCATCATGCACGCCGAGTTCACCCGCGCGGACACCTCGATCGCCACGTTCATGGGCGTGCACGACGGCCTCTTCACGGGCTCGATCGAGGCACTCGCGTCGAAGGAGCAGCAGGAGGAGTGGCTGCCGGACATCTATGCGATGAAGAAGATCGGGGCGTTCGGCCTCACCGAGCCGCTCGGCGGATCCGACGTGGCCGGCGGCACGCGGACCACCGCGCGACGCGACGGGAATTCGTGGGTCCTCAACGGCGCGAAGCGCTGGATCGGCAACGCCACCTTCTCCGACTGGGTGGTCGTCTACGCGAGGGACCTCGAGGACAATCAGGTCAAGGGGTTCCTCGTGGACACCGCCACCCCCGGCTTCTCGTCGACGAAGATCGAGAACAAGATCGCCCTGCGCACCGTGGAGAACGCGGACATCGTCCTCGACGACGTGGTCGTGTCCGACGACTTCCACCTCAAGGGTGCGAACAGCTTCCGCGACACCAACAAGGTCCTGAAGGTCACCCGCCTCGCCGTCGGATGGCAGGCCGTGGGTCAGCAGCTCGCGGCGTTCGACGTCGCCCGCCGCTACGCCGTGGAGCGCGAGCAGTTCGGCCGGCCGATCGCCAGCTTCCAGCTCGTCCAGCAGCAGCTCGTCCAGATCCTCGGCAACGCGATGAGCTCCATGGGCCTGATGGTGCGCCTGTCTCAGCTCGAGGACGCGGGCAAGGCCAAGGACGAGCAGTCCGCCCTCGCCAAGGCCTTCACCACGGCACGCATGCGCGAGAGCGTCGCCGCAGGACGCAACATCCTCGGCGGCAACGGGATCGTCGCCGACTACGAGATGGCGAAGATCTTCTCCGACGCCGAGGCCGTGTACTCCTACGAGGGCACGCAGGAGATCAACACGCTCGTGGCCGGCAGGTCGATCACGGGAATCGCCGCCTTCGTCTAGGGCCGGGCTCCAGCCTCAGTCCCGGAGTGGCAGCAGGACCGAGGGGCGCCGGTCCGTCACGAACGACAGCGGGTCCACGTACTCGCCGTCAACGCGCACACCCCAGTGGAGGCAGCCCCGGCAGTGGCCACGCGGGGGGCCGGGGCCGACGCCGTCGAGCGTCGCCACCGCCTGCCCGCCGCTGACGCGCTGACCCCTCACCAGGTCGGTCGTGACCGGTTCGAAGCTGCTGACCCGCCCACCTCCGTGGTCGATCGACAGCACGCCCCGGTCCACCACCGTGCCGGCGAAGGACACGACACCGTCCGCGGGGCTCAGGACGGCGGCGGGCGCTGCGCCGGCCAGGTCCACGCCGCGGTGGCCGCGCTGCCACGGCCGTGGAGGCGCCTCGAAGGGGCGGAGGACCGTCGGGGCGGGCGCCAGCGGCCACGACCACTCGGGGACGAACCCCGGGGTCCGGGCGGCAGGGTCCCGGCCCTGCGATCCGCCGGTTCCCGCGACGAGCACGACGACGGCCAGGACGACGGCGGGCAGGACCCCCCGCAGTGCACCGCGACGGGCCCCGGAACCGCCTCCCGGGCACCTCGGACGACCGGGGGAGTGCGGCACCGGCGGGGCGGACGTATGCATGGGGCAATCCTGCCGTTCCCGCGCGCGGCGGAGCGCGCGAGCGGGGCTATGTGGACAAGGGCCCGACGGACCGTGCACCGCCCCTGTAGTACACTTGACCGAGCAGTCTGCTGCTCCCTCCACGCGGTGCCCCTGGCGCCGACGCGGGCCGGGAACTGCAGGCTGACTACGCGTGCCCGCGATCCGGCGTTCCCGAAGAACGCCGGAATGCCCTCCCCGCGGTCCGGTGACAACCGGTACGGGAGGGGATGTCACGATGACGAGATGTCACGATGACGACCAGGCACCAGGACGTACCGGCCACCCCGGCCGGTACCGAGACAACCGTCAACAAGCTTCAGGCGGCGCGCTGCGCCCGAGCCGAAGCTGAAAGAAAGGCAGAACATGCCAGTCGTAACCATGCGCCAGCTGCTCGACAGCGGCGTCCACTTCGGTCACCAGACCCGCCGTTGGAACCCGAAGATGAAGCGCTTCATCTTCACCGAGCGCAACGGCATCTACATCATCGATCTCCAGCAGTCGCTGGGCTACATCGACCGCGCGCACGAGTTCGTCAAGGCCACCGTCGCCCACGGCGGGACCGTCCTCTTCGTCGGTACGAAGAAGCAGGCCCAGGAAGCGATCGCCGACCAGGCGACCCGCGTCGGCCAGCCCTACGTCAACCAGCGCTGGCTCGGTGGCATGCTCACCAACTTCCAGACGGTCTCCAAGCGCATCCAGCGCATGAAGGAACTCGAGGAGATCGACTTCGACGACGTCGCCGGCTCGGGCCACACCAAGAAGGAGCTCCTGCTCCTCAAGCGTGAGCTCACCAAGCTGCAGAGCAACCTCGGCGGTATCCGCAACCTGACCAAGGCGCCCTCGGTCGTCTGGGTCGTCGATACCAAGAAGGAACACCTCGCCATCGACGAGGCGAAGAAGCTGGGCATCCCCGTCGTCGCGATCCTCGACACCAACTGCGATCCCGACGAGGTCGACTTCCCGATCCCGGGCAACGATGACGCCATCCGCGCCGTCAACCTCCTCACCCGCGTCATCGCGGACGCCGTGGCCGAGGGCCTCGTCGCCCGCCACAACCGCTCCGGCAACAACGACGCGGCAGCAGCCGAGGAGCCCATGGCCGAGTGGGAGCGCGAGCTGCTCCAGGGCAACGCCGACGACGCGACCGCTCCCGAGGCGGCCGCGGCACCCGAGGCCGAGACCGCCGCCCCCGAGGCGGCAGCCCCCGCCGTCGACGAAGCCCCTGCAGGCCTGCAGGCGCCGATCGCCGAGGAAGTCCCCGAAGCAGTGGCTCCCGTCACCGAAGCCGCAGCAGACGACACCAAGTAGTTCCCGGTGCGTAAGGGGTGTGGGTGAAACCACGCCCCTTACGCATGTTCCGCGGATGTTCATCGCGGACGTCCGTACCGCGGGCCCCGGCCCACGGATGCTTGTCGTAGATCCACATCAACTTAGGAGTTCGTATGGCAAATTTCACTGCCGCTGACATCAAGGCCCTGCGCGAGCGCACGGGCGCCGGCATGATGGACGTCAAGAAGGCCCTCGACGAAGCCAACGGCGACGCCGACAAGGCCCTCGAACTGATCCGCATCAAGGGCCTCAAGGGCGCGACGAAGCGCGAAGGCCGTTCGACGGCCGAAGGCCTCGTGGCCGCACGCGTCGACGGCACCGTCGGCGTCATGGTCGAGGTCAACTGCGAGACCGACTTCGTCGCGAAGGCCGGCCCCTTCATCGACTTCTCCAACAAGGTGCTCGCCGCGGCCATCGAGTCCGGTGCCTCGGACGTCGAGAGCCTCCTGGCGTTCGAGCTCGAGGGCAAGCCCGTCTCCGAGCACGTCATCGAAGCCGGTGCGCTGCTCGGCGAGAAGGTCGACGTCCGTCGCATCGCCCGCGTCGAGGGCCAGATCGTCGACGCCTACCTGCACAAGACGTCCAAGGACCTCCCCGCCCAGGTCGGCGTGCTCTTCGCCGTCGAGGGCTCCGGCGACACCGCCGTCGAGGCCGCACACGACGTCGCCGTGCACATCGCCGCGTACTCGCCCACCTACCTGACCCGCGAGGACGTCCCCGCGGAGCTCGTCGAGTCGGAGCGCCGCATCGCCGACGAGACCGCGCGCGCCGAGGGCAAGCCCGAGCAGGCCCTGGCGAAGATCGTCGAGGGACGCCTGACCGGCTTCTTCAAGGAGGGTGTCCTGCTCGATCAGGCCTTCGCCAAGGACGCCAAGAAGTCCGTCGCCACGGTCCTCACCGATGCAGGCGCCAAGGCCACGGCCTTCGCCCGCTTCCGCGTCGGAGCCTAGGCGCCGGACCTGTTCCGTAGCACGAATGTGAAGGGCGGCCGCCTGACAGGTGGCCGCCCTTCCCTGCGCCGGGGAGGCGCGCCGTATCCTGTAACGGGTCCGGCAACATTCCCACCGCTCGCACCCCCGGCCGTCCGCTCCGGACCGGCCCCAGTTCTATGCCCGGGAGGCACCTCATGGTCACCACTTCGACTGCTGCGACGGATGGTACCGGGCGCCGGCGCCGGGTCCTCCTCAAGCTCTCCGGCGAGGTGTTCGGCGGCGGCAAGCTGGGCGTCGACCCCGAGACCGTCCGCTCCGTGTCGAAGCAGATCGCGGCGACGGTCGGCGACGTGGAGGTGGCCATCGTGGTCGGGGGCGGCAACTTCTTCCGCGGCGCCGAACTCTCGCAGAGCGGCATGGACCGCTCGCGTGCCGACTACATGGGCATGCTCGGCACCGTCATGAACTGCCTGGCGCTGCAGGACTTCCTCGAGCAGGCGGGCGTCGAGACGCGCGTGCAGAGCGCCATCACGATGGGGCAGGTGGCCGAGGCGTACATCCCGCGGCGCGCCATCCGCCACCTCGAGAAGGGCCGCGTGGTCATCTTCGGTGCCGGTGCCGGCCTGCCGTACTTCTCGACCGACACCGTCGCCGCGCAGCGTGCCCTCGAGGTGCACGCGGACGAGGTCCTCATGGCGAAGAGCGGCGTGGACGGCGTCTACACCGCCGACCCCCACAAGGACCCGACGGCGGAGAAGCTCGACACGCTCTCCTACGACGAGGCCCTGCGCCGCGACATCCGGGTCATGGACCAGACCGCCATGACCATGTGCAAGGACAACAACCTGACCATGGTGGTGTTCGGCATGGAGGGTGAGGGCAACGTCACGCGGGCCATCCGCGGCGAGAAGCTCGGGACCGTCGTCTCGGCCTAGCGGTACGCCTAGCCGGTCCCGACGGGCGGGGCAACGCCGCCCCGCCCGCGCCCGGACGCGGCGCCCCCTTGAACTAGGATTGAACACTGGAACGGTTGCCGAGCAGCCGACTGCGGAGCGAAGGAGCACATTGTGATCGAAGAGACCTTGCTGGAAGCCACCGACAAGATGGACAAGGCCGTGGAGGTTGCAAAGGACGATTTCGCGACGGTCCGCACCGGCCGCGCCAACGCGTCCCTGTTCTCGAAGGTGGTGGTGATGTACTACGGCGCCCCCACCCCGCTGCAGCAGCTGGCCTCGTTCCAGAACCCGGAGGCGCGGACGCTGCTCATCACCCCGTTCGACCGCACGGCGCTGAACGACATCGAACGGGCCCTGCGCGACTCCGACCTCGGCGCGAACCCCTCCAACGACGGCAACGTGATCCGCGTGGTCCTGCCCGAGCTGACGCAGGAGCGCCGCAAGGAATACGTGAAGCTCGTGAAGACCAAGGCGGAGGACGCGAAGATCTCCGTCCGCAACGTCCGCCGCAAGGCGAAGGACGGCATCGACAAGGCCGTCAAGGACGGCGACGCCGGTGAGGATGAGGGCTCGCGGGCCGAGAAGGAGCTCGACGCCCTGACGAAGTCCCGCGTGGACCTCATCGACGAGCTGTTGAAGCGCAAGGAAGCGGAGCTGCTCGAGGTCTGATGGCTGACCACGATCCTCCCGGCGTCGGACCGGCGACCGGACCCGACGCCGGGACAGACGCCGGGACAGACGCCGGGACGGACGCCGGACCACACAACGGCCGCGTCGCCGTCGCACCCGGCGGCGGGCCCGCCGCACCGGCGCCCGGCTCCCGCAGGGCACTCCGTGCCGCACGCCTCTCGGGCCACAGGCTGCTCCGCCGCCGGCGCCGGCCCAGGACTCCCGGGCAGGCATCGCGTGCGGGACGCAACCTGCCGGCCGCGATCGGCGTCGGGGCGGCGCTCCTGATCCCCACCCTGGTGGGCCTGATGTTCTTCCCGGTGGTCTTCGTCGGCATCGTCACCCTGTTCGCCCTCGTCGGCGTGTGGGAGATCTGCCGCGCCCTCGAGCTCCGACGCATCCACGCGCCGCTCGCGCCCACCCTCGCCGGGACGCTCGTGCTCCCGTTCGCCGCCTACTTCGGCGGTGGCGAGGGGCTCGCCGCCGCCACCGTGCTGTCCGTCCTCGCCCTGTTCATCTGGCGCACGGTCGATCCCGCCCCCGACGCCGGCAAGAGCCTCATGGCCGGGACGTTCACGCTGCTGTGGGTGCCGTTCATGCTGAGCTTCGCGATGATCCTCATGCGCGCGGAGGGCGGCTTCCTCGTCATCGCCACGCTCCTGCTGCTCGTCGTCGCCAACGACACGTTCGGGTACCTGATCGGTGCGTTCTTCGGCAAGCACGCGATGGCCCCCAAGATCAGCCCCAAGAAGTCGTGGGAGGGCTTCGGCGGGTCCATCGGCGGTGCGGTCGTCGTCGGCGGGCTCTGCTCCGTCTTCCTCATGGGACAGCCGCTCTGGGTGGGCCTCGTTCTCGCCGTCGTCATCGTCGCCTCGGCGACCGCCGGCGACCTCGCCGAGTCGATGATCAAGCGGGAACTCGGCGTCAAGGACATGGGCAACCTCCTGCCCGGCCACGGCGGGGTGATGGACCGCCTCGACTCGATCGTCTTCGCCTCCCCGATGGCGTACCTGCTGTCCGCTACATTGGTTCCGGGCTTGCTGTAACCGCAGGTCAGAGGGCATGCCGGAGTTGCCGGCGCCCGGTCTCACGAGGGTCTGATCACGAAGGACAGAAATACGATGCATGTCGCTCGCCCGGGCAGTTCTCCGTTCGCGCGCGTCGGACGCACCGAGTTCGGCTACAACACGCGCCAGGTGGACCGGTTCCTGACCAAGGCCCGCGGGTACTACAACGCGGACGACCCGGACAGCGCCATCACCAGCAAGGACGTCCGCGCCATGGCGTTCGATCCCGCCAAGGGCGGCTACGAACCGCAGGCCGTCGACGCGGCGCTGGACCGCCTCGAGGACGTCTTCGCGGTGCGGGAACGCGACCACCTGATCCGGACGCAGGGCGAGGACGCGTGGCTGCGGCAGGTCGGCCGCTCGGCCGCCGTCCTCCGCAACCGGCTCCACCGCCCGGCGGGGGAGCGGTTCCGGCGCCCCGCGAAGCAGGACACCCCCAGCTACGACGTCGAGGACGTCGACCGGCTGTGCGACGAACTCCTGCGCTACCTGGAGCACGAGGTGCCCCTGAGCGTCGACGTGGTGCGCCGGGCCGTGTTCCGGGAGGCGCGGGGAGCCGACGGGTACGAGGAGAACCAGGTGGACGTGTTCCTGGACCACGTGGTGGAACTCATGGCGGGCATCGACTGACGCACCGATAGGCCCTACCGCGGCTCGGGGGTGTGCAGCCGCGCGAGGACGCGCGACGTCGACGCCGGCCGCCGCCCCGCCGTCGCCCGCGAGACCAGCACCATGGTGAGGAACGCCGTCGGGACCGTCCACAGGGCGGGCTGGCTCAGCCACACCCACTGGTCGCCCGCACCCGTCACGGCCGCCGCGGTGATCGCCCCGCCGCACGACAGGGCACCGGCCAGCATGCCCGCGACGGCACCGGCGTCCGTGAGGCCCCGCCACCAGATGCCGAGGAGCAGCAGCGGGCAGATGGTCGAGGCCGTGAAGGCGAAGACGGAGCCCACGCTCCCGGCCAGCGCGAGGCTGTCGGTGAGCAGGGCGATGCCGAGGGGGACCGCCGCGGACAGGAGGGCCGCGGCCCGGAATCCCCGCACGCTGCCGTGGAAGAATTCCTGGCTGACCACCCCGGCGAGCGACACCACGAGACCGCTCGTCGTGGACAGGAACGCGGCGAAGGCCCCGGCGGTCACGAGGGCGGACAGGACATCGCCGGTCACCCCGCCGAGGATGCGCCCGGGCAGCAGGAGCACCGTCGCATCCGCCGCTCCCGCCGCCGCCAGCTCCGGGGTGTGGATGCGGCCGAGGATCCCGTAGACGGTTGGGAAGAGGTAGAACACCGACAGGAGCCCGAGCACGATCAGCGTGGTCCGGCGCGCCGAGGCACCGTCCGGGTTCGTGTAGAAGCGGACGAGGACGTGGGGCAGCCCGAGCGTGCCGAACAGGAGCGCGATGACGAGCGAGATGGTGCCGTACAGCGAGGCGTCCGCCGCCGTGTCCAGGTCCGCGGTGAACGCGCTGCCGCCGGCGGTGACCGGCAGGCCTGCGTCGCCGAGGTGGACGAGCATGAAGACCACAGGGACGGCGAGGGCCGTCAGCTTGAGCCAGTACTGGAATGCCTGCACGAACGTGATGGAGCGCATGCCTCCGGTCACCACGCTGAGGCACACCACCACGACGACGGCGAGCGGTCCCGCCCACGCGGGCAGGTCCGTGGTGACGCGCACGGTCAGTGCCGCGCCGTGCAGCTGCGGCACGATGTACAGCCAGCCGATCACGACGACGAGCAGGCTGGTCACGCGGCGCACGAGCAGGGAGTCGAGCCTCGCCTGGGCGAAGTCGGGGATGGTGTACGCGCCCGACCGGCGCAGCGGCGCGGCGACGAACAGCAGCAGCATGAGGTAGCCGGCCGTGTAGCCGATCGGGAACCACAGGGCGTCCACACCGGAGATGAGGATGAGCCCGGCCACGCCGAGGAAGCTGGCGGCGGAGAGGTACTCGCCGCCGATGGCGGAGGCGTTCCACCATGGGCGTACGGTCCGGGACGCCACGTAGAAGTCGCCGGTGGTCCGCGAGATGCGCAACCCGTAGATGCCGATGAGCACGGTGCTGAGCGCCACGAGGACGAGGGCCGTGTACCCGATGGCGGGGCTCAACCGCAGGAGGTCGTCGTCGAGCACCGACGTCACACCCTCAGTCATCGTCGACGAGGTCCTGGAAGCGCCGCTCGTTCCGGGTGGCGCTGCGTACGTAGAGGACGGCGCAGCCGATGACGAGGGGGTAGATGCCGAGGCCGAGGAGCAGCCACGGCACCGGTACGGTGAAGACCATCACGCCGTCGATGGCGGGGAACAGTGCGAGCAGCACCGGGATGCCGATGAGGATGACGAGGAAACCGGCCGCGACCACGAGCGCCAGGCGCAGCTGCGACCTGATGAGGGACGCGACGAACAGCTGCCCCACCTCCGACTGCTCGGCCATCTCGCGGGCCACGGGGAAGGACGCGCCGGTGGCCCGGGCGGCCGTCCTGGGCGCAGTGACACGCACCCGGCGCGGCACTGCGGGCTGTTCCTCCGTCATCCCGGGATCCGGTCCGTCGGCCGTCAGTGGCTCGGGCGGAGGCGCGTGGCCTCGAGCTTCTCGCGGACGTCGGGGAGGTGCCGCCGGCTGACCGGCAGTTCGGCATCACCGACGAAGAGGCTCGCGCGGCCCGCGCCGATCCGGACCTGCCGCACCTGGTCCATGGACACGAGGTAGGAGCGGTGCGTGCGCAGGAACCCGGCCTCGGCCCACTGGCGCTCGAGGTCGTTCAGCGGGATGCGGATGAGGTAGCTCGCCTCGGCGGTGTGCAGGCGCGCGTAGTCGCCCTGGGCCTGGACGTACAGGACGTCGTCGCGCCGGATCATCCGGCTCACACCGCCCTGGTCCACGGTGATCACCTCGGGTGCCGTGCCGGAGCCCTCGGCGAGCTCGCAGACCCTGCGGACGGACTCCGCGAGCCGCGCGGTCCGCACGGGCTTCAGGAGGTAGTCGACGGCGCGCAGGTCGAACGCCTCGAGGGCGCGGTCCTCGTCCGCGGTGACGAAGACGACGGCGGGCGGGCGGCTGTACCGGGAGACCACGCGGGCGATGTCGAGCCCGGAGAGGGCCGGCATATGGATATCGAGGAAGAGGGCGTCGACGCTGTGGCGCTCGAGGGTCCGGAGCACGTCCGCCCCGCTGGAGGCCCGGTGGATGGTCCCGATCCGGGCGTCCTTGCCGAGCAGGAAGGCCAGCTCCTCGACTGCGGGGAGCTCATCGTCGGCGATGATGACATTGACCATGGGTTACAGGTTACGCGTCCTACGCCTGGTGCTCGGGCTGCGACTTGGGCACGCGCAGGGTGATCAGCGTGCCGGCGCCGGGCGCGGTGTCGATGATGAGCCCGTGGTCGTCGCCGTACACCTGGCGGAGGCGGGAGTCGACGTTCCGCAGGCCCACGTGGACGTCCTCGGTGTGGCCCGCGAGGACCGAGCGCAGGTGGTCCGGATCGATCCCGACGCCGTCGTCCTCGATGGTCACCTCCGCGAACGGCCCGACGTCGTGCGCGGTGATCGTGATGTTCCCGACGCCGTCCTTCGAGTCCAGCCCGTGCCGCACCGCGTTCTCGACGAGGGGCTGGAGGCTGAGGAACGGGATGACGGTGCTGAGGACCTCGGGGCCGATCTCGAGGCTGACGCGGAGGCGGTCGCCGAACCGTGCGCGTTCGAGCAGGAGGTACCGGTCGATGCTGCGCAGCTCCTCGGCCACGGTGGTGAAGTCGCCGTGACGGCGGAACGAGTAGCGGGTGAAGTCCGCGAACTCGACCACCAGCTCCCTGGCCCGCTGCGGATCGGTGTTGATGAAGGACGCGATCGCGTTCAGCGAGTTGTAGATGAAGTGCGGGCTGATCTGGGCGCGCAGTGCCCGGACCTCGGCCTCGGCCAGGAGGCGGCGCGACGAGTCCAGTTCCGCCAGCTCCACCTGCGTGGACACCCACCCGGCGAGTTCATTGGTGGCACGGACGAGGCCGGCGTTGACGTCGCCCGCGAACGCGCCGACCGTGCCCACCACGCGGTCGTCCACCCGGATGGGGGCGAGGACGAGTTCGCCGAGGTCCGGGCCGAGCGCGTCGAGGCGCTGCCGGCGGACGATCTGCGTGCGCCCGCTCTCGAGGACCTGCCGCACGAGCGGCATCACGTCCGGCGGGGTGCCGCGCCCGCCCTCCCAGGCGAGCACGCCGGCGGCGTCGCTGATCATCAGCACGTCGCAGCGCAGCAGGCCGCGCAGGTGCCGGCTCGCCCGGGAGGCGCCCGACGGCGTCAGACCCTCCCGCAGGTGCTCCGAGGCGAGGGCCGCCGTGTGGAGCGTGGCGTACGTGGCCCGGTCGGCGTCGGACCCGAGGTCGCGGTACGAGCGGGACAGCCGGAACCCGAGCGACGCCACGACGGCGAGGGTGAGGACGGCCACGGCGCACACCAGGGCGGTGTCGACGGCGGCACTGAACATGGCTTCAGCGTATCGCCCGGCCGGCGGCCGGGCGGACCGCGCCGTTCGTCGTGCCCGGCGACCGTTCGGCGCACCCTGCTGCGCGCTCGGCGATGCGCGGCGCGGCGCGGGTGGTCTCCTCCTCGGCCGTGCCGCACAGTGATGGGAGTCACACCGGCGTGCCCTCCTGCGCGGCCGTCCCTGCCGTAACGCGCCCGGGTGACTCCCAAGAGAAGAAGGAGGAACCATGGGTTCGCACCCAGTAGAGCCGGCCGCCGGCTCCGGTGCTGCCGTCGACTTCACCGAAGTCCAGCAGACCGAGCAGTTCAAGGAACTGCGCAAGCGCCACCGCAGTTTCGTGTTCCCCATGGCAGTGTTCTTCCTGCTCTGGTACTTCGCCTACGTGCTGCTGGCCGACTACGCGCACGAGTTCATGGCCACGCCGGTCTTCGGCAACATCAACATCGGCATCATCCTCGGGCTGCTGCAGTTCGTCAGCACCTTCGCCATCACCATGTGGTACGTCAGCTACGCCAACCGGCGCCTCGACCCGATCGCCGCGGAGCTTCGGCACGAGCTCGAGGAAGCGGCACCCGAGGCCTTCATCGACCCCGCAGGAGGAACCAAGTGATCGCTCCCAGCGCGGCCGTCCGCGTACCGCTCCAGACCGCAGAGGCGACGACGGTCGGTTCACCGCTGCTGAACATCGCCATCTTCGGCGTGTTCGTCGCGATCACCCTCGTGATCGTGCTGCGCGCCAGCCGCAACAACAAGACCGCGGCCGACTACTACGCGGCCGGGCGCTCCTTCACGGGCGGGCAGAACGGCACCGCCATCGCCGGCGACTACCTGTCCGCGGCATCGTTCCTCGGCATCGTGGGCGCCATCGCGATCAACGGCTACGACGGCTTCCTGTACTCGATCGGCTTCCTCGTCGCCTGGCTGGTGGCCCTGCTCCTCGTCGCCGAGCTGCTGCGCAACACCGGCAAGTTCACCATGGCCGACGTCCTGTCCTTCCGCCTCAAGCAGCGGCCGGTCCGCATCGCCGCGGCCATCACCACCCTCGCGGTCTGCTTCTTCTACCTGCTCGCGCAGATGGCCGGCGCAGGCGGTCTCGTCTCGCTCCTGCTCGGGATCAACGACCGCGTGGGCCAGTCCGTGGTCATCACGGTAGTCGGCGTCCTCATGATCATGTACGTGCTGATCGGCGGCATGAAGGGCACCACCTGGGTGCAGATCATCAAGGCGTGCCTCCTGATCGCGGGCGCGTTCATCATGACGGTCTGGGTCCTGGCCCTGCACGACTTCAACCTGTCCACGCTGCTCGGCGCGGCCATCGAGACCTCCGGCAACGCCGCCATCACGAGCCCGGGCCTGCAGTACGGCCTCAGCGCCACCACGCGCCTCGACTTCCTGTCCCTGGCGCTCGCCCTGGTCCTCGGCACCGCGGCCCTGCCGCACGTCCTCATGCGCTTCTACACCGTACCCACGGCGAAGGAGGCGCGCCGCTCGGTGGTCTGGGCCATCTGGCTCATCGGCGCGTTCTACCTGTTCACCCTCGTACTCGGCTACGGCGCGAGCGCCCTGATCGGCGCCGAGCGCATCGCGGCCGCTCCCGGCGGCGTCAACTCGGCGGCCCCGCTCCTGGCCTACGAGCTCGGCGGGTCGATCCTGCTCGGCCTCATCTCCGCCGTCGCGTTCGCCACGATCCTCGCGGTCGTCGCGGGCCTCACCATCACGGCCGCCGCCTCGTTCGCGCACGACATCTACGCGAGCGTCATCCGGCGCGGCAAGGTGGACCCCGACGGCGAGGTCAAGGTCGCACGGCGCACCGTCGTCGTGATCGGCCTGCTCTCGATCCTCGGCGGCATCGGCGCCCAGGGCCAGAATGTCGCATTCCTCGTGGCGCTCGCCTTCGCGGTGGCGGCCAGCGCCAACCTGCCCACCATCCTCTACTCCCTGTTCTGGAAGCGGTTCAACACCCAGGGCGCCATCTGGAGCATGTACGGCGGGCTCGGCTCGGCCATCCTGCTGATCGCGCTCTCGCCCGTCGTCTCCGGCGGTGAGAAGTCGATGATCCAGAGCGCCGATTTCTCCCTGTTCCCGCTGAGCAACCCGGGCATCGTGTCCATCCCGCTGGCGTTCTTCCTCGGCTGGCTGGGCACCATCCTGTCCCGGACGAAGGAGGATCCGATGAAGCAGGCCGAGATGGAGGTCCGCTCGCTCACCGGTGTCGGCGCCGAGAAGGCCACCGACCACTGACAGGTTCCCCTACCGCTCGAGGCCGCTCCACCTGCCGGTGGGGCGGCCTCGTCCGTCTGCGGGTCGCGGCTCGAGGAGGTCATGGCTCGAGGAGCCGGAGGACCGCGGCGAGGGTTGCCGGCATGCTGACCGACGGGTCGTAGAGCCACTGCAGCTGGATGCCGTCGAAGACCCCGATGATGATGCGCGCGGCGTCCTCCGGATCGACGTCGGAGCGGACCTCGCCCCGTTCCTGTGCACGCGCGATATCCTCGGCGGTCACTGCCACCACCCACGCGTAGCGGTTCCGGAAGTAGTCACGCGCGGCGTGGCCCGGCCGTGTGGCCGTCGCCGAGGCCACCGCGAAGAGCGCGGTCAGCCCGGGGTGCTGCGCGTTCCGCTCCGCCACGCGCGGCAGGTCGGCGAGCGACGCGGCCGTCCTGCTGTGCTCTGCGGCGTGCTGTTCGTCGCGGTCGGCGAGGACCGCCGTGAGGAGGTCCTGCTTGCCGCTGAAGTAGTGGAAGAGCGTCGCCTCCCGGATGCCGGCACGCTCGGCCACGAGCTTCAGGGTGGCGCCCTCGAAGCCTTCCGCGGCGAAGACCTCCGCGGCGACCGTGAGGAGCTCGCGCCTCCGCTCGACGCCCTTGGCATAGGATCCCCGCGCCCGTCTGTCCATGCGACGAGTGTAGGGCGGTCGTGGGGCCGGGCGGCGCGGTGGGTCAGGCCGGCGTGCGCGGCCCGCGGGCGAGCAGCGGCTCCACCCGGAACGGGATGAGCTCGCCCATCGCGAGCGAGGTGTCGCAGCGCTCCACGCCCTCGCAGGCGAGGATCTTGCCGTTGATGCGGAACAGGTCCTCGGCGTCGACCGCGACCACCCGGACGAGGATGTCCGCCTGGCCCGTCACGCCGAATGCCTCCACCACCTCGGGGACGGCGGCGATGCTGCGGGTGATCGCGGCCAGTTTCTGCTGCTGCACGTGGACGTGGATGAAGGCGGTCAGCGGGTAACCCAGCGACACCGTGTTGATGCGCCGCTCGAACGAGAGGAAGACGCTCTTCTTCTCGAGCTGCGCCATCCTCGCCTGCACCGTGTTCCGCGACAGGCCCAGCTTCTGCGCGAGGGCGACGACGGTGCGCCGCGGGTCCTTGGCCATGGCCTGCAGCAGGCGGGTGTCGGTGAGGTCGAGGGGTTGCATAGTGCGCAACGCTAACACGGCGGATGACACCGCAATAGTGCACTCTGCTCACTGAACGAGTTGACGGTTGTGCCTCCTGCCCTCTGTGAGTAGGGTCACACTCACTCCGGGTAAAGGCGCCCGGAGCCCTCCAGACCGATCGATCGATGGAGGGTTGCCTGCGAGTACGAAGGTTGCGTGCAATGACCCAGGATGGCTCCTCCCCGGACCGGGCGAGCGGCACGGTGCACCCCGGCCCCTCCCGTCCCGGCGCCGACGAGCTCGTGCAGCTCGTCGATCCCCACGGCGTCCGCCACCCTCACGGACACTACGACGACCTCGTGGCCGACGTCGACGGCCCCGCCCTGCAGAAGCTCTACGAGGACATGGTGGTGGTGCGGCGCATCGATGCCGAGGCCACCGCGCTGCAGCGCCAGGGGGAGCTCGCGCTCTGGCCCCCGCTCCTCGGCCAGGAGGCAGCGCAGATCGGGTCCGGCCGGGCCCTGCGCTCCGACGACTTCGTGTTCTCCAGCTACCGCGAGAACGCCGTGGCCTACTGCCGCGGGGTGGACCTCGCCGACCTCCTGCGGGTGTGGCGCGGCAACGCCTCGTCGGGCTGGGACCCGTACACCATCAACATGGCGACGCCGCAGGTCATCATCGGCGCGCAGACCCTGCACGCCACGGGCTATGCGATGGGCATCCTCAACGACGGCGCCGACGCCGTCGCCGTCACCTACTTCGGCGACGGCGCCACGAGCCAGGGCGACGTGAACGAGGCCATGGTCTTCGCGGCGAGCTACCAGGCGCCGGTGGTGTTCTTCTGCCAGAACAACCACTGGGCCATCTCCGAGCCGGTGGGGCTGCAGGCGCACGTGCCGATCGCCCGCCGTGCCCCCGGTTTCGGCATCCCGTCCGTGCGCGTCGACGGCAACGACGTCCTGGCCTGCCTCGCCGTGACGCGCGAGGCTCTCGCCCGGGCACGTTCGGGCGGCGGACCCACCTTCATCGAGGCGGTCACCTACCGCATGGGACCCCACACGACGGCGGACGACCCCACGCGCTACCGGGACGCGAACGAACTCGAGGACTGGGCGGCTCGTGACCCGCTGGCGCGGCTCGCGACCCTGCTGGACTCGCTCGGCCTGCTCGACGCCGACTACACCGACTCCGTGAAGGCGAAAGCCGACGCCGTCGCCGCCGAGCTGCGCGAGGGCTGCCTGTCGATGCCGGAGCCGGCCCCGTCCGACGTCTTCCGGCACGTGTACAGCGAGCCGAACTCCTGGCTGGACCGCCAGCAGGACCACTACGAGCGGTACCTGGCCTCCTTCGCCCAGGCCCCGCAGGAAGGACCCCGCTGATGTCCACGATGACCTTCGGCCGCGCGATCAACGCCGGCCTCCGCCGCGCCATGGACGAGGACCCCAAGGTGGTCCTCATGGGGGAGGACATCGGCAAGCTCGGTGGCGTCTTCCGCATCACCGACGGCCTGCAGAAGGACTTCGGTGCGCACCGCGTCCTCGACACCCCACTGGCCGAAGCCGCCATCATGGGCACCGCCGTCGGCATGGCCTACCGCGGGTACCGTCCCGTGGTGGAGATCCAGTTCGACGGCTTCATCTACCCGGCCTTCGACCAGATCGTGTGCCAGGTCGCCAAGCTGCACTACCGGACCCAGGGTGCCGTGAGGATGCCCCTCACCATCCGGGTCCCCTTCGGCGGCGGCATCGGCTCGCCGGAGCACCACTCGGAATCGCCGGAGGCCTACTTCACGCACACCTCCGGCCTGCGGGTGATCAGCGTCTCGAACCCGCAGGACGCCTACACGATGATCCAGCAGGCCATCCGGTGCGACGACCCCGTCCTGTACTTCGAGCCCAAGCGCCGCTACCACGTCAAGGGCGAGGTGGACGAGGCGTCCGACCCGGCGTCGTCGGACATGGGCGCCGCCCGCGTGGTCACCGAGGGCACCGACGTCACGCTCGTGACGTACGGCCCGCTCGTCCCCACGGCCCGCGACGCCGCGACCGCCGCGTCCGACGACGGCCTCTCGATCGAGGTGATCGACCTCCGGTCCCTCGCGCCGATCGATTTCGCGACCGTCGAGGCGTCGGTCCGGAAGACCGGCCGGCTCGTGGTCACGCACGAGGCCGCACAGTCCGGGGGCCTCGGTGCCGAGATCGCCGCGAGCATCACGGAGCGGTGCTTCGACTACCTCGAGCACGCCCCGGTGCGCGTCACGGGCTTCGACATCCCGTACCCGTACTCCAAGCTCGAGTTCCACCACCTGCCGGACCTCGACCGGATCCTCGACGGCGTGGACCGCGTGATGCGCCGGCCGAACTCCCTGAGCGGACCCGACAGCGCGTCCACCACCGAAGGAGCAGTACAGTGACGACGACGTCGTCGAGCATCGTCCGCGAGTTCCGCCTCCCCGACCTCGGGGAGGGCCTCACGGAGTCGGAGATCGTCCAGTGGCACATCGCCGAGGGCGACACCGTCGAGCTGAACCAGATCATCGCCGACGTCGAGACCGCCAAGGCCGTCGTCGAGCTGCCCTCGCCCTACGCCGGCGTCGTCGTGCGGCTGCACGAGCCCGCCGGCACCACGGTCGACGTCGGAGCGCCGATCGTCTCCTTCGCCGTCCCGTCCGAGGCCACGTCCGAGGTCACGGGGGAGGTCACGGGGGAGGCCACGGTGTCCTCCCGTCCCGCGGTCCGCGAGGAGCAGCCCGCGAAGCGCGAACCGAACCTCGTGGGCTACGGGGCCGCGGTGGAGAAGGGCGGGCGTCCGCAGCGCCGGAACCGCGTCCTGCCGGCCGTCCTGTCCACGGTGGCAGTTCCTCCGGGTCCCGTCCCTGCCGAGCGGCCGCGGTCCACGCCTCCGGTCCGGAAGCTCGCCCGCGACCTCGGCATCCCGCTCGACGGCCTCACCGGTACCGGCCCGGGCTCGCTCATCACCCGGGCCGATGTCCTCGCCGCCCTCGCGGGCACGGCGGGACACCCCGTGGCGACGGATCCGGTCGTGCCCGCGAGCCCGCGGAGCACGGTTCCGGCCGGCCAGACGCGGACCCCGATCAAGGGCGTACGCAAGCACACCGCGGCGGCCATGGTGGCGAGTGCCTTCACGGCGCCGCACGTGACGGAATTCCTCACCATCGACGTCACGCCGACCATGGACCTGCTGGCCGAGCTGAAGCAGAGCCGCGCGTTCGAGGGCACCCGGATCACACCGCTCGCGGTCGTCGCGAAGGCCGTGTGCATCGCCGTCGCCCGGAACCCGACCCTCAACTCGTCCTGGGACGAACAGGCGCAGGAGATCGTCCAGTACGCGGACGTGAACCTCGGGATCGCGGCCGCGACACCGCGCGGACTGCTGGTCCCCAACATCAAGGCCGCGCAGTCACTGGCCCTGGTGGACCTCGCCCGGGCCCTCGGCTCGCTGGCGGAGACCGCGCGTGCCGGGAGGACCACGCCGGCAGACCTGACCGGGGGGACCCTGTCGATCACCAACATCGGGGTCTTCGGGATCGACGCCGGCACGCCCATCCTCAATCCGGGGGAGGCCGCCATCCTCGCCGTCGGGGCCATCCGCAGCATGCCGTGGGAGTACCAGGGGGCTGTCGCCCTGCGTTCCGTCCTGACGCTCAGCCTCTCCTTCGACCACCGGCTGGTCGACGGCGAGCAGGGGTCGCGCTTCCTCTCGGACGTGGGCACCATCCTCCGCAATCCTGCGATGGTCCTGGCCATGGTGTAGCGGACGGGGGTCTCACCCGAAGAGGGCGCGGTAGCCTCCCGTGCGCTCGAGGTAGGGCTCCCACACGATCGATTCGGGGTCGGCACCACTCACGGCGGCTTCGAGGCGATCGAGGTAGTAGTCCCACCCGGGGCCGACGTCGGCCACCATGGCTGCTCCCACCGGCCCGGCGGGGACCACCTGCGTGAAGACCAGGGTCGTCCCGCCGCCGGCGGACCCGTCGAGCTCGAGGGTGTGCTGCCAGGCCACGCGCGGGCCGGATCCGTCGGGGGAGAAGGTGGCGCCGTCGCGGCTGCGGACCGCGAAGCGGCGGGGCGGCTCGCAGTCCTCCACGAGGTAGACCTCCTCGGGGACGTCGTCGCCCTCGGCCGTCATGCGGAACCGCACCTCGCCGGAGGACGGATCACCGCTCCACGTGCCGATCCAGCGCTGCATGCGCGTCGGGTCGGTGCAGGCGGCCCAGACGTCGGCGGGCGGCGCGGCGAGCGAGCGGGTGAAGACGAGGTGCTCGACGCCGTCGCGCGTCTCGCGGTGACCGAGCGGGGCGGGGATTTCCATGCTGTGTCCTCCTGAAGGTCGCCCGGGTAGTCGGTGCTGTCGGGGGCGCTAGGCCAGTTCGAGGATGAGTTCCTTCACCACGGCCCCGCGGGACGGCGCGAAGCCCTGCGTCTCGCCGACCTGCTGGAACCCCCAGCGCTCGAGGATCCGGATGGAGCTCACGTTGTCGGCGACGGCGCGCGCCCGGATGGGCCGGTCGGTGACCTCGGTGAGGAACTGCCCGACGGCGGCGGTCGTGATGCCCTGGCCCCACCGGGAGCGGTCGATCCAGTAGCTGATCTCCGGGGTGTCGGCGTCGTGGTAGGCGAGGATGCTGCCCACCACCTCGCCGTCGGAGAGGATGGTGCGCACCGTGATCCTGCCGTCGTTGAGGATGTCCTGCCAGTGGTGGTCGAACACGCCGCGGTCGGAGGGGTTCTTCGCGCCGAACGCGGCCATGTGGTTGGCCCCGGGGTCGAGCTGGTGCGAGAAGAACGCGTCGAGGTCGGGTGCTTCAACGGGACGTAGCGTGATCACAGCGGCACTTTCAGTCGGTGGAGGGGCCGGGCGGGCTGCGCGGCCGGAACTTCTCGTGGGATCAGCGTACTAGCCGCCCCGGCACGTCCCGGAGGCCTCATACCGTGAGGGCCGCCCAGGCCATGTCCTGCAGCAGGTCCCGGAGCGCCGCCAGCTCGCGGGGCGAGGTGCTGCTGCGCGTGGTGTGCGGTGTCGAGTTGATGAGCCCGAACACGGCGTGGACCTTGCGCCGCAGCAGCGACCGCTCCGTCTCGGGCGCGTGGCGTGCCAGCTCGTCCACCCACACCTGGACGTAACCGCGCTGCAGGGACCGGACGGTGCGTTCGTCGTCGTGCGGGAGGGAACCGAGATCGCGGTCCTGGACGCGGATGACGTTCGCGTTGCTCAGCGCGAACTCCACCTGGAAGCGGATCAGCCCGCGCAGCGCATCCTCCGGCGAGGACGCTCCATCGGCCACGGCGCGCCCGCCCTCGAGCAGGTCCTCGCTGACCCCCGTGAGCAGGGCCGCGAGGACCGAGGGCTTGCCCGGGAAGTGCCGGTACACGGCAGGGCCGCTGACCCCTGCCGCCGCACCGAGGTCCTCGATGGAGACGCCGTTGTACCCGCGGTCCGCGAACAGCTGGGCCGCGGCGTCCAGCAGCGCGGCCCGCCGGCTGGCCTTCGCGATGCTCCGGCCGGTCACGCGCTCCTCGGTGGGCAGTGCGTCCATGGGGGTCCTTGTCGTCGGCCGGGGAATTCGTCCCCTCATTGTCATGGACAACCGGGTTAATGACCACTAACCTGAATCCAGTTAGCGCCTGCTAACTGAACTGTGCGCGAGGAAGTAGTCGATGGAGACCCTGGCATCGAAGGTCGATCCGCTCTCACCCGTGTTCTCGGAGAACGCCGAGGCCCAGGCGGAGCTCGTCGGCGACCTCCGCCGACGCCTCGCCACGGCCGCGCTCGGCGGTCCCGAGCGCTCCCGCGAGCGGCACGTCGCCCGCGGCAAGCTCCTGCCCCGCGAGCGCATCGACCAGCTGCTCGACGACGGCAGCCCGTTCCTCGAGATCGCCCCGCTGGCGGCGAACGGCATGTACGACGACGAGTGCCCGGGCGCGGGCGTGATCGCGGGGATCGGCCTCGTGCACGGCCGCCACGTCCTCGTGATCTCCAACGACGCGACCGTCAAGGGCGGCACGTACTATCCGATGACGGTGAAGAAGCACCTCCGGGCGCAGGAGATCGCCCTCGAGAACCGCCTGCCGTGCGTGTACCTCGTGGACTCCGGCGGGGCGTTCCTGCCCCGGCAGGACGACGTCTTCCCGGACCGCAACCACTTCGGCCGCATCTTCTACAACCAGGCCACCATGTCGGCGGCCAAGATCCCGCAGATCGCCGCCGTGCTCGGCAGCTGCACCGCCGGCGGCGCGTACGTGCCGGCCATGAGCGACGAGACCGTGATCGTCCGCAACCAGGGCACCATCTTCCTCGGCGGACCGCCCCTCGTGAAGGCAGCCATCGGCGAGGTGGTCACGGCGGAGGAGCTCGGAGGCGGCGACGTCCACTCCCGCGTTTCCGGTGTCACGGACCACCTCGCGGAGAACGACCAGCACGCCCTCGAGATCGTCCGCGACATCATCGCCACCCTGCCGCCCGCGGCGGCGGCCGTGCAGGCGCCGGTGGTGCCCGTCCTCGAGCCCGTGGTGGACCGGGACGAGCTCTACGGCGCCGTGCCGACGGACGTGAACGCCTCCTACGACGCCCGCGAGATCATCGCGCGCCTCGTCGACGGCTCGCAGTTCCACGAGTTCAAGCGCGAGTACGGCACCACGCTCGTCACCGGCTTCGCGAGCATCCACGGGCACCGCGTGGGGATCGTGGCCAACAACGGCGTGCTGTTCAGCGAATCCGCGCTCAAGGGAGCCCACTTCATCGAGCTCTGCGACCAGCGCGGCGTCCCCCTGGTCTTCCTGCAGAACCTCTCGGGGTTCATGGTCGGCAAGGACTACGAGGCCGGGGGCATCGCGAAGAACGGCGCCAAGATGGTCACCGCCGTCGCCACGGCCCGCGTGCCCAAGCTGACCGTCGTCGTCGGCGGCTCCTTCGGCGCCGGCAACTACTCCATGTGCGGGCGCGCCTTCTCGCCCCGCTTCCTGTGGATGTGGCCCGCCGCCCGCATCTCGGTCATGGGCGGCAACCAGGCGTCGTCGGTCCTCGCCACCGTCAAGCGCGACCAGCTCGAAGCGCGCGGGCAGGAGTGGCCGCTCGAGGACGAGGAGGCGTTCCGCGCCCCGATCCGCGACCAGTACGAGGCGCAGGGCAACCCCTACTACTCCACGGCGCGCCTGTGGGACGACGGCGTGATCGACCCCGCCGACACCCGCACCGTGCTCGGCCTCGCGCTCGAGGTCTGCGCCAACGCGCCCCTGCCCGATACCTCCTTCGGCCTCTTCCGGATGTGACCCCATGACCTCCAGCCAGACCTCCAGCCAGACCTCCAGCGCCGACCGGCCGTTCGACACCGTCCTCGTCGCCAACCGCGGCGAGATCGCGAGCCGCGTGATCCGCTCCGTGCGCGCCCTGGGGCTGCGCTCCGTTGCCGTGTACAGCGACGCCGACGCAGGAGCGCGGCATGTCCTCGAGGCCGACGTCGCGGTCCGCATCGGCGCGGCGGCGCCGTCGGAGAGCTACCTGTCCATCCCCGCCGTCCTCGAGGCCTGCCGCCGCACGGGCGCCGGCGCCGTGCATCCCGGCTACGGGTTCCTCAGCGAGAACGCCGCCTTCGCCGACGCCCTGCAGGGCGCGGGGATCGTGTTCATCGGTCCGTCCGTCCATGCCCTGGACGTCATGGGCGACAAGATCCGGTCGAAGAACCACGTGGCCCGCTCCGGCGTCCCCGTGGTGCCCGGCATCGCCGAACCGGGCCTCTCCGACGCGGACCTGCTGCGTGCGGCCGGCGGCGTCGGGTTCCCGCTGCTCATCAAGCCCTCCGCCGGGGGCGGCGGCAAGGGCATGCACGCCGTCCACCGTGCCGAGGACCTCCCCGAGGCGCTGACCACGGCGCGCCGCGTCGCGGCCCGCGCGTTCGGCGACGACACCCTGTTCCTCGAACGCCTCGTTCCACGCCCGCGCCACATCGAGGTGCAGGTCCTCGCCGACGGCCACGGCACCGTGATCCACCTCGGCGAGCGCGAGTGCTCCCTGCAGCGCCGGCACCAGAAGGTCATCGAGGAGGCGCCGTCCGCCCTTCTCGACGCGGCGACACGCCGCAGGATCGGCGAGGCCGCGTGCGCCGCGGCCCGCAGCGTCGACTACACCGGCGCCGGCACCGTCGAGTTCCTCGTCTCCGACACCGCGCCGGACGAGTTCTTCTTCATGGAGATGAACACGCGCCTGCAGGTCGAGCACCCCGTCACGGAACTCGTCACCGGCATCGACCTCGTGGAGTGGCAGATCCGCGTCGCCGCCGGGGAGCAGCTGCCGTTCACGCAGGACGACGTCGTCCTCACCGGCCACGCCGTCGAGGCCCGCGTGTACGCCGAGAACCCCGAGGCCGGATTCCTGCCGTCCACCGGGACCGTCCTGGCGCTCGCCGAACCCACGGGGGAGGGCATCCGCGTGGACAGCTCCCTCCTGCCCCGCGGCACCGTCTCGTCGTCGTACGACCCGATGCTCGCGAAGGTCATCGCGTGGGGTACGGACCGGCGCGAGGCGCTCGACCGCCTCGACGCGGCCCTCGCGGCCACGGTGGTACTCGGCGTGGACACCAACATCGAGTACCTCCGCCTGCTCGTGAACGACGACGACGTGCGGGCCGCGCGGCTCGACACGACCCTGATCGAGCGCAGACTCCCGGAGCTGGCCTTCCGCCGCGTGGGCGCCGAGGACCTCGCGCTCGCCGCCGTCCTGCTCCTCGAGGCCGAGCCGGTCGTCCCGGGAGGCTCGCCCTGGCACCGGGGGGACGGCTTCCGGCTCGGGACGCCCCGGCCGCGCGCCGTGACGCTCGAGGCCCAGGACACGTCCGCCACCGTCCGGCTCCTCCGGACCGGACGCGGCTGGGAGGCCGAGGTCGGGGGTACGGCCGTCACGGTCACCGTCGACGGCGGGGGAGCGACCGTCGACGGCCTGCGCACCCGCCGGCAGTACGCCGTCGACGGGGACACCGTCTGGCTGGGGGACGCCGGCTGGTCGGCCCGCGTCCGCCGACCGGGCCGCCGCGAACTGCTCGACGCCGCCCTGTCCCGCATCACGCGCGAGGAGGGAGCCGCCGACCCGCTGGTCCGCAGCCCCATGCCGGGCACCGTGGTGTCCGTGTCCGTCGAGGACGGCGCCACGGTCGAGGCGGGGGACGTCCTCGTCGCCGTCGAGGCCATGAAGATGGAACACCAGCTCACCGCCGCCCTGTCCGGCGTCGTCCGCCTGTCCCTGAAGCCCGGCGACCTCGTCCGGGCCCAGCAGATCCTCGCCACCATCGAGGCCGCCCCCGAGGGCAGCCCGGCACCTATCCCCACGGAAGGGAACGCAGCATGAAATTCGAACTGAGCGAGGAGTACCAGGACCTCGTCGACACCGTCCGCGAGTTCGCCGACGAGGTCGTGGCCCCGGTCTCCGCCAAGCACGACGCCGAGCACAGCTTCCCCTACGAGGTGGTCAAGCAGATGGGGGACATGGGCCTGTTCGGCCTGCCGTTCCCCGAGCAGTACGGAGGCATGGGCGGTGACTACTTCGCGCTCTGCCTGGCGCTCGAGCAGCTGGCCCGCGTGGACCAGTCGGTGGCCATCACCCTCGAGGCCGGGGTGTCCCTCGGGGCCATGCCCATCTACCGGTTCGGCACCGAGGAGCAGAAGCAGCAGTGGCTGCCCTCCCTCGCCGCCGGCCAGGCCCTCGGCGGATTCGGCCTCACCGAGTCCGAGGCGGGATCCGACGCGTCCGGCACGAGGACGACGGCGATCCTCGAGGAGGGCGCCAACGGACCCGAGTGGGTGATCAACGGGACCAAGGAGTTCATCACGAACTCGGGCACCGACATCACCTCCCTCGTGACCGTCACCGCCGTCACCGGGACCTCGGAACGGCCGGACGGCACGGTGAAGAAGGAGATCTCCACGATCCTCGTGCCCTCGGACACCCCCGGCTTCACGGCCGAGAAGGCCTACAACAAGGTGGGCTGGAACGCCTCCGACACGCACCCGCTGACCCTGCGCGACGTCCGCGTCCCCGAGGCGAACCTGCTCGGCACCCAAGGCCGCGGCTACGCAAACTTCCTGCAGATCCTCGACGAGGGCCGGATCGCCATCGCCGCGCTCGCCACCGGTGCGGCGCAGGGCTGCGTGGAGCAGTCCATCAGGTACGCCGGCGAGCGCATGGCGTTCGGCAGCACCATCGGCGCCTACCAGTCCATCCAGTTCAAGATCGCCCGCATGCAGGTCCGCGCCCACACCGCGCGCCTGGCCTACTACGACGCCGCGGCCCGCATGCTCGCCGGCAAGCCGTTCAAGACGCAGGCCTCCATCGCGAAGCTGGTGGCAGGCGAGGCTGCCATGGACAACGCACGCGATGCCACGCAGATCTTCGGCGGCTACGGTTTCATCAACGAGTTCGTGGTGTCCAGGCACTACCGTGACTCGAAGATCCTCGAGATCGGCGAGGGGACCACGGAGGTCCAGCTCATGCTGATCGCGCGGGAACTCGGCCTCTAGGTCCACCCGGCCGACGCCAGCGGCGACACGAAGGAGAAGCAGTGATCAACAAAGTGGTCAGCAGCGCGGCGGAGGCCGTGGCGGACATCCCCGACGGAGCGTCGCTCGCCGTCGGCGGTTTCGGCCTGTGCGGCATCCCGGTGTCGCTCATCGAGGCCCTGCACGAGCAGGGCACGGCGGAGCTGGAGACGGTGAGCAACAACTGCGGCGTGGACGACTGGGGCCTCGGCATCCTGCTGTCCGACCACCGCATCCGCCGCACCGTCAGCTCCTACGTGGGCGAGAACAAGGAGTTCGCGCGCCAGTACCTGGCCGGTGAGCTCGAGGTGGAGCTCACGCCGCAGGGCACGCTGGCCGAGAAGCTCCGCGCGGGCGGGGCGGGCATCCCCGCGTTCTACACGACGGCGGGCGTCGGCACCCAGGTGAGCGAGGGCGGCCTGCCGCAGCGCTACGACACCGAGGGGAACGTCACCGTCGCCTCGAAGGCGAAGGAGGTGCGGTCCTTCGACGGCGTCGACTATGTCCTGGAGGAATCGCTCCGCCCGGACTTCGCGCTGGTGCACGCCTGGAAGGGCGACCGGCACGGCAACCTCGTGTTCCACGCGACCGCGATGAACTTCAACCCGCTGTGCGCCCAGGCCGGGAGGATCACCATCGCCGAGGTCGAGGAGCTCGTCGAGCCCGGCGAGCTGGACCCCGGGCAGATCCACACACCCGGCATCTTCGTGCAGCGCGTCGTCGTCGCCCCGGACGCGGAGAAGCGCGTCGAGAAGCGCACGGTCTCGCTGGCTGCACCCGCCGCGTCCGAAGGAGCATGAGCATGGCACTCACCCGCAACGAACTGGCGGCCCGCGTCGCCCAGGAGCTCGAGAACGGCCAGTACGTCAATCTCGGTATCGGCATGCCCACGCTCATCCCCAACTACATCCCCGACGGCGTCGAGGTGGTGCTGCACTCGGAGAACGGGATCCTCGGCGTGGGCCCGTACCCGGCGGAGGACGCCGTGGACCCCGATCTCATCAATGCCGGGAAGGAGACCGTCACGGCGAACGCCGGGGCTGCGTTCTTCGACTCGGCGTCCTCGTTCGGCATGATCCGGGGCGGCCACGTCGACGTCGCCGTGCTCGGGGCGATGGAGGTCGCGCGCAACGGCGACCTCGCGAACTGGATGGTGCCCGGCAGGATGGTCAAGGGGATGGGCGGCGCCATGGACCTCGTGTTCGGGGCCAAGCGCGTCATCGTCATGATGGAGCACGTGGACCGCGCCGGCCGACCCAAGATCGTCGAGGCCTGCTCGCTGCCGCTGACGGGCAAGGGCTGCGTCGACCGGATCATCACAGACCTCGCGGTGATCGACGTCGAACCCGACGGCCTCGTCCTGCGTGAGACCGCCCCGGGCGTGAGTGCTGACGACGTCGTCGCCGCCACCGGTGCACCGCTGCGGATCGATCTCCCGGAAGCCGCGGCGTGAGCGGTCCCTCGGGGGAGCGCTCCGTGATCGAGCAGCGCGGGCTCTACCTCGACGAGCTCACCGTCGGCGCCGTCTACGCGCACCGGCCGGGCCGCACTCTCACGGAGGCGGACAACGTCCTGTTCACCACGCTGACCATGAACACCCAGGCCCTGCACCTCGACGCGGCGTGGTCGGCCGAGCAGCCGTTCGGCCAGCGCCTCGTGAACTCGATGCTGACCCTCGCCACGCTCGTGGGCCAGTCCGTCTCGCAGCTCACGCAGGGCACCATCGTGGCGCAGCTCGGCCTCACCGACGTCGCGTTCCCGAAGCCGCTCTTCCACGGTGACACCCTGTACACCGAGACGGAGATCACCGCCGTCAGGCCGTCGTCGTCCCGCCCGGGGCAGGGCATCGTGACCATGGCCCACACCGGGAGGAACCAGCACGGCGAGGTCGTGGCGACGGCGAGCCGCAGCGTCCTCATGTGGTCCTCGACGGGTCAGCAGGCGGCTCAGCAGGGGCAGGCATGAGCGGCATCGTGCTGGGCCCGGCCCTGCTCTTCTGCCCGGCGGACCGGCCGGAGCGCTATGCGAAAGCGGTGGACCGCGCCGACACCGTCATCCTCGACCTCGAGGACGCCGTCGCGCCGGCCGCGAAACCCTCGGCCCGCGCCGCGCTCGCCGCGTCGGCCCTCTCCCCGGATACCACTGTGGTGCGCCTCAACGCGGTCGGGACCGCGGACTTCGCCCGCGACTGCGACGCCGTCCGCCGCACTGCCTACCGCACGGTCATGCTCGCCAAGACGGAGTCACCCGACGACGTCGCCGCCGTCCGGGCCGCCCTCGGCGACGTGGACGTCATCGCGCTGTGCGAGACCGCACGCGGCGTCGTCAACGCCGTGGACATCGCCCGGGCTGAGGGCGTCACCGCCCTCATGTGGGGGGCCGAGGACCTCGTGGCGTCCCTCGGCGGGACCTCGAGCAGGACACCGACCGGCGCCTACCGCGCGGTGGCCCTCCACGCGCGCTCGCAGGTGCTCCTCGCGGCCGGCGCAGCGGGCCGCGCGGCCATCGACGCCGTCTACGTGGACATCGCCGACCTGGCGGGCCTTGCCGTGGAGGCCGACGACGCCGCCGCTTCCGGTTTCGCGGCCAAGGCGTCCATCCACCCGGGTCAGGTGGCCGCGATCCGTGCCGCGTTCGCCCCCGGGGCGGACGAGGTGGAGCACGCCCGTGCCCTGCTCGTGGCCGCCGAGCACGAGCGCGGCGTCTTCACGTACCAGGGGCGCATGGTGGACGAGCCGATCCTCCGGCACGCCCGCAGCGTCCTGGGCAGGGCACAGCGCAGCTGAGGGGTTGTGCCCGGCGTCGATTTCCGTACGCTGGGGCGATGCAGCCGCTGAGGTATTCCATCAACATCACCCTGGACGGGTGCTGCGACCACCGAGCGGCTGAGGCGGACGAGGAGCTGCACCGGCACGCCGTGGAGAATCTCGAGCGGGCCGATGCCCTCCTGTTCGGCCGGGTGACCTACGGGATGATGGAGGCCGCGTTCCGCGGTCCGGCGCACGCGGGTGCAGGGCCCGCGTGGACCGAGCCCTTCGCACGGACGATCGATGCGGCGAAGAAGTACGTGGTGTCCAGCACGCTGGAGCGGGTCGACTGGAACGCCGAGCTGCTGCGCGGGGATCTTGCAGAGGCGGTGCTGGAGCTCAAGCGGGCACCGGGCAGGGGGCTGTTCACGGGAGGGGTCACGCTCCCGCTGGCCCTGGCGGAACTCGGCCTGATCGACGAGTACGAGTTCGTGGTGCACCCCCGGGTCGCAGGCCATGGCCCTACGCTCTTCGCCGGCCTGTCGCAGCACCTGGACCTCCGCCTGGTGGACCGGCAGGAGTTCGGCTCCGGCGCGGTAGCCCTGCGGTACGAGCCGCGAGCCTAGCCGGCGCAGGTTGTGCAGGCTGCGGCCGGTCCGGCGCCCTGCCGGTCCTTCCCGTTCGATCCCACCGGGTGTACTGGTCCGGCGCTCGCCGGGCACCCCCTGTCGTGCGGCCGACCGGGTATCCCTCAGAAGGGCGGCAGTGCCTCGGCCCCGGCTTCCCCATCCGCACGCCGTCTAACGTCGACACCCTGCAGTATCCGGGCCGTCGCGGACGTACCCGGCTCACCGGGCGGCGGCTCCGGCGGCGTGGTGTAGGTACGGCCGCCCGGCGACAGCCAGGTCAGGCCGCCGTCGGGGTCGGGGCTCGGGGACCAGTCCGTCCGGTGCTTGAGCATGTGGTGTCGCTTGCAGGCGGGGAAGAGGTTGTCCGGGCCGGTCGCTCCGTCGTCGGCCCAGGCGAGCAGGTGATCGAGATCGCAGCGACTGGCGGGACGTGAGCATCCGTAGAAGCTGCAGGTGCTGTTCCGGAGCCGGACCCAGGTCCTGAGGTCCTCGCTCGGGCGGTACCGGGTCCTGTCCAGGCCGAGGACAGCGCCGGTGAAGGGATGGGTGAGCAGGCGCAGCCACGAGGTGGCGCCTGCGGCCAGCGTTCGGGCGGCATCGGCCGGGATGGGACCGTAGCCCTCCAGCTCGGCCGGCTCGTCGGTGAGTCCCATGAGCGAGAACACCGGAACCGTGACGACGATCTTCGCCGCGGCGGACCGTGGGAACCGGCCCTGCCCAGTCTCGGAGCTGCTGCTTCCGCAACGGCAGCTCGCGCCGCAGCCGGGAACCGTTCCGGTGCTTCCTCCGGCGCTTCCTCGGGTGCATCCGCCGGTGCCGAGCAGCAGGTCCGCCAGGACATCGGCCCGCAACTGGGGCAGCGTCCGCGGATCGTCCGCGGCGCGGAGAATCCGGGCAGCGGCGTCCACCGTGGTGTGGAGGGCGAGTGCCTGCTCCGCCGGGAGGTAGGCGTTCAACCACGCCATCCCGTCCTGATCCGGCTCGAACACGACACGCCGGTCCGAGGCAGCTCTCACCCTCCGGGCGATCAGCGTCTCCGGATGCAGCTTCTCCCTCAACCGCCGGCACCGCACCGTCAGCTTCGGCCGGTTCAGCTCGCCCGCCGTCTCGAGGATCTCCGCCTCGAAGGCGTGCACGGCCTCGCCGGGAAGGGTGCGGGACTGCTCCACGATGACCGACGCCCGCGCCGGGCAGATCCCGCCGGTCTCGAGGGCCATCAGGGTGCTCGTCAGCTCACGCGTCAGGGTCAGCGACTCCGAGACGAGCCGGGCGGCCGAGCCCTCGGACAGCTTCAGGAGTGCCGCGGTCTCCACGACCGTCTCCGTGAACGCGAGGGACGACGACCCGCCCGACCAGGTCCGGTGCCCGCGATCGCTGAACGTGCGGACCTCCGTGATCAAGCGGGCCCGCTGGGCGGCCGCCCAGGACGCAAGGCGCTCGGCCGCGCGCAGCAGCTCGAGCGTGTCGTCGAGGCGGGAGGGAGCGGCGATCATCGGCGCGTCCTGCAGGCGGGCCACCAGTCCGGACGGCGACGCCTCCTCGATGAGCGCTCGCCGATAGCTGTCGGTCCCTGCGTCCTCGGTGCCGAGGTCCTCCAGTGGACCGAGGATCTCGTCGACCGCATCCGCGGGCCATCCCCAGATCGCCTCGTCGTAGGCGTCCTCGAGGGCCAGCAGCGCCGATCCGGTGGACATACCCCATTCCATCACCCGGCACCGACACTATCGGTGCCCGTCAGGGGGTTGGAGGTGGCCGCCGGGGGCGTGCCGACCCCTACTCTGCGGGATACTGGGGCCATGGATTTCAGCAACCCCACCCGGGAGCACCGGCGCGTCTCCATCCTCGGCTCCACCGGCTCGATCGGCACGCAGGCACTCGATGTGATCGCCGCGGCGCCGGACCGCTTCAGCGTCGCCGGCCTCAGCGCGGGCGGGCGGAACCTGGACCTCCTCGCGCGCCAGGCCGTCGCCGTCCGCGCGCCCGCCGTCGGTGTCGCCTCCGCCACGGAGGCCGAGCTCGAGCACGCCATCGGAGCCGCCGCCGACACCGCCGGTGTCTCGGGCTATGCGCCGCAGCTCTTCGCCGGGGACGGCGCCGCGGCGCGCGTCGCCGCCTGGCCCGACGCCGACGTCGTCCTCAACGGCATCACCGGGTCAATCGGGCTCGAGCCGACCCTCGCCGCGCTCGCCGCCGGGCACCTGCTCGCGCTCGCCAACAAGGAGTCGCTGATCGCCGGGGGAGCCCTCGTGAGGGCAGCAGCCGCACCGGGACAGCTGGTGCCGGTCGACTCGGAGCACTCGGCCATCGCCCAGGCCCTGCGCGGGGGGACGGCGGACGAGGTGGACCGTCTCGTCCTCACCGCCTCGGGCGGGCCCTTCCGTGGCCTGACGCGTTCGCAGCTGCGCAATGTCACCCCGGCCCAGGCCGTCGCCCACCCCACCTGGGACATGGGCCGTGTCATCAGCACCAACTCCGCGTCCATGGTCAACAAGGCCCTCGAGGTCATCGAGGCCCACCTGCTCTTCGACATCCCGCTGGAGCGCATCGACGTCGTCGTCCACCCGCAGTCCGTGATCCACTCCATGGTCCAGTTCGTCGACGGCTCCACGCTGGCGCAGGCCTCGCCACCGGACATGCGCCTCCCGATCGCCCTCGGCATGGGCTGGCCGTTCCGGGTGCCGGGATCGGCCAAGGCCTGCAACTGGAGCCGCCCCGCCGAGTGGACCTTCGAACCCCTGGACGAGGAGGCGTTCCCCGCGATCACCCTCGCCAAGCGGGCCGCCGCCGAGGGAGGCACGCGCATGGCCGTGTTCAACGCGGCGAACGAGGAGGCCGTGGAGGCCTTTCACAGGGGAGCCATAGGTTTTCCTGACATCGTGGACACGGTCTCCGCCGTCGTCGACGACCAGCGCGCGCTGGACGCCGCCGGCGGGGCACACCTCACCCTCGCTGCAGTCCTCGAAGCCGAGCGCTGGGCACGCACGAGTGCCCGGGCCCGTTGTGGCCTCGGGGAGTCGCTGCCCGGAACGGCAGCGGCATCGGAGATCCAAAAGGAAAAGCTGTGACTGTTCTGTTGTTCATCGTCGGGGTGCTCTTCGTCGTCGTCGGGATCGCCGCCTCGATCGCCCTGCACGAGGTGGGACACCTCGTGCCCGCGAAGCTGTTCCGGGTCCGCGTCACGCAGTACATGGTGGGCTTCGGGCCCACCGTCTGGTCACGTCGCCGGGGCGAGACCGAGTACGGACTCAAGGCGATCCCTGCCGGAGGATACGTCTCGATGGTGGGCATGTTCCCACCCGCCGCGACCGGCGACGCCGCCGTGCGCCAGTCCAGCACCGGCGTCTTCCAGCAGCTCACCAACGACGCACGGCAGGCCGCGGCGGAGCAGCTGCAGCCGGGCGACGAGGACCGCGTCTTCTACAAGCTGCCCATCTGGAAGCGCATCATCATCATGATGGGCGGTCCGCTGATGAACCTCCTGATCGGCACGGTGCTGTTCGCCGTCCTGCTCATGGGCTTCGGCACCGCCCAGCCCACCACCACGATCGCCTCCGTCTCCGAGTGCGTGGTCCCCGCGAGCCAGCAGGCCGAGACCGGGCAGACGGAGTGCGGCGCGGACGATCCCGCCGCCCCCGCGTACGAAGCGGGCCTCCTGCCCGGCGACCGCGTGGTCGCCTTCGACGGCCGGGACGTCACGGGCTGGGACGAGCTCTCCGGCTGGATCAGGGAAGCAGCCGGACGTGAGGTCGCCATCAGCTACGTGCGCGACGGCGAGACCATCGACTCCACCATCACCCCGCTGCTCACCGAGCGGCCCGTCGCCACCGCGGACGGCACGGCCGAGGTCGACGACGAGGGCACCACCGTCACCCAGGAGGTGGGCTTCATCGGCGTCGGATCGACGCAGGAGCTCGTGCCGCAGCCCGCGGGCGCCGTGCTTCCCGCCGTCGGCGACTCGCTGGCCCGCGTGGCCGGGGTGGTCCTGAACCTCCCGCAGCGCGTCGTCGAGGTGGGGCAGGCGGCCTTCTCGGACGCACCGCGCGATCCCGAGGGGCCCATCAGCGTGGTGGGCGTCGGCCGGATCGCGGGGGAGATCTCCGCGATGGAGGAGATCCCCGTGGAGTCCCGCGCCGCGACACTGATTGGACTGGTGGCCGGCGTGAACCTGGCGCTGTTCGTGTTCAACCTCATCCCGCTTCTCCCGCTCGACGGCGGCCACGTCGCAGGGGCGCTCTGGGAGGGCCTGCGGCGCACCGTGGCCCGCCTGTCCGGGCGTCCGGACCCCGGGCCGTTCGACATGGCCAGGCTCCTGCCGCTCACCTACGCCGTCGCGATCCTGCTGATGGGCATGGGCGTGCTGCTGATCTACGCCGACATCGTGAAGCCGGTCGATCTGTTCGGCTGATCGGTTGTAAATCGGATTTCAACCTCATACGGTTGAAGAATGTTCGTCCTCACGATCGACCAGGCCGGCAGCCGCAGCACGACGGACCGCATCCCGGACCTGCTGGACCTCCTCGCCCCGATTCCCGCCGCCCTGCCCTGGGAGCGCTCGGTCGGGGACGAGGCGCAGGGCGTCCTGACCCACGCCGGTGACGTCGTCGACGCCGTCCTGCTCTGCCTGCGCTCCGGCGGCTGGTACGTCGGCATCGGCATCGGAGGCGTGGAGGAGCCCTTCCCACGCTCCCCGCGCGAGGCCCGCGGGTCCGCCTTCGTGGCCGCCCGGCGCGCCGTCGAGCGCGCCAAGAAGACGGGGGAGCGGGCACCACTGGCCGTCGAGTCCCCCGACGGCGGAGCCCGTGCGGCGGCGGAGGCGGAGGGCGTGCTCGCGCTGCTCGGCCGGCACGTCCTCGGACGCTCGGAGGCGGAGTGGCGCATCCTCGATCTCCTGCAGCCGGGCGAGCGCGGTACCCAGACGGCCGTCGCCCGCACGCTCGGCATCAGCCCGCAGGCCGTGAGCAAGGCCGCCGCGCGGGCCGCCTGGCACGAGGAACACGCCGTCCGGCCCGCGGCGGCGCGGCTGCTGGCCTGGGCCGATGCAGGCGCCGCGTAGTCCACGGGCGTCTGCCTGGGGGTGCCGTGGGGTAGACATGGAGCAGAGACCGGGAGACCAGGAGGAGGTCGGGTGGACGCACTGTGGATCGTGGCGGCGCTGGTGGTGGCGGGCGGCGTCGGCCTGCCCGTGACCATGCTCGTGCTGCGCCTCGCACGCTCCGTGGACACCGCGGAACGGCGCCGGGAGGAACTGCCCGAGCCCGCGGACCAGCCGCAGCTCGATCTCCCCGAACCGCCCGCCCAGCCCCCGCAGGCGCCCGTGGACGCCCTGCCGCCCGGGGTGCTCCGGGGCGGACTCGTCATCGGCGTGCTTGAGCGCCTCGCGGTGACCGTCGCCATCCTGGGCGGCCAGCCGGTCGCTATCGCCTACGTGGTGGCCGTCAAGGCCCTCGGCCGCTACGCCGAGCTGAAGGAGACACCGGCGGCGTCGGAACGCTTCATCATCGGCACCCTGACCTCCATGCTGTGGGCCGCGGGTGTCGCGACCCTCGTCAAGGTGTACCTGCTGTGACTCACGTAGGGTGATTCCATGAGCATCTTCGCCGTCGAGTACGTGTACAACCCAGACCACGACGACCTCCGCGCGCAGCACCGACCCGCACACCGGCAGTGGCTCGAGGAGCTCGTCGGCCAGGGCCGTGTCCTCGCGTCCGGGCCCTTCGCCGACGGCAGCGGAGCACTCCTGCTGTTCACCTCGGAGAACGAGTCGGACCTCAGCCGGCTGGTCGGCCAGGACCCCTTCGCCGTCGCGGGAGCGATCTCGGCGGTGAAGACCACCGAATGGAAACCCATCATCGGGGCATTCCGCGACCACGTGTGACGTGCATCGCCACCGCGCCCCGGACCGCCGGGGCGGGTGGATAATGAAAAAAACGAACTCGTCAGACGCGCGGTCAAGGCCGCCAGCATGGAGGAACCATTGACCTCGGTCAACCTAGGAATGCCCGCAGCGCCGCCGCCGGTCCTCGCGCCCCGGCGCAAGACCCGCCAGATCAAGGTCGGCTCGGTGGGCGTCGGGTCGGACTCGCCGATCAGCATCCAGTCGATGACCACGACGCCGACCACGGACATCAACGCGACGCTCCAGCAGATCGCCGAGCTGACGGCCACCGGCTGCGACATCGTCCGGGTGGCCTGCCCCTCGGCCGATGACGCCGCGGCCCTGCCGATCATCGCGAGGAAGTCGCAGATCCCGGTCATCGCCGACATCCACTTCCAGCCGAAGTACGTGTTCGCGGCGATCGACGCCGGGTGCGCCGCTGTCCGCGTGAACCCGGGCAACATCCGCAAGTTCGACGACCAGGTCAAGCAGATCGCCGATGCGGCGAAGGCCGCCGGCACCTCGATCCGAATCGGAGTCAACGCCGGCTCCCTCGACCCGCGCCTCATGCAGAAGTACGGCAAGGCCACCCCCGAGGCACTCGTCGAGTCCGCGGTCTGGGAGGCGTCCCTCTTCGAGGAGCACGACTTCCACGACTTCAAGATCTCCGTGAAGCACAACGACCCGGTGATCATGGTGCGTGCCTACGAGCTCCTGGCCGAGCGCGGCGACTGGCCCCTGCACCTCGGGGTCACGGAGGCCGGGCCCGCCTTCCAGGGCACCATCAAGTCCGCCACGGCCTTCGGCGCCCTGCTCTCCAAGGGCATCGGCGACACCATCCGCGTGTCCCTCTCCGCCCCGCCGGTCGAGGAGATCAAGGTGGGCAACCAGATCCTGCAGTCGCTCAACCTCCGCCCCCGCAAGCTCGAGATCGTCTCCTGTCCCTCCTGCGGCAGGGCGCAGGTCGATGTCTACACCCTCGCCGAGGAGGTCACCGCCGGCCTCGAGGGCATGGAGGTACCGCTGCGGGTGGCCGTCATGGGATGCGTCGTCAACGGGCCGGGCGAGGCACGCGAGGCCGATCTCGGCGTCGCCTCCGGCAACGGCAAGGGCCAGATCTTCGTGCGCGGCGAGGTCATCAAGACCGTGCCCGAGGACCAGATCGTGGAGACGCTCATCGAGGAAGCCATGCGGCTCGCAGAGGAAATGGGTGAGTCCGATGGCGAAACTGCTGGCCAGGGTGGCCCCATGGTTACCGTCAGCTAGGTCGCAGCCCGACCCCGAGGGACCCTGGTCCTTCCGCGTGCTCGGCGAGGAGGACACCCGGGACCTCTGGACCATCGTCGACGACGATCCCGTGGCCAACGTGTTCGTCGCCTCCCACCTCGAGTCGATGGGCAGCGCCGCGCCGTCCTTCTCGGGCGGGGAGATCATCGGCATGTTCCGCCACCACGACCTGCGCGCCGCCTGCTGGGCGGGCGTGAACCTCGTGCCGGTCGGGGTGACGGACGAGACCGGCGCCATCTTCGGCGACCACCTCGGGCGCTCCGGGCGTTCCTTCTCATCGATCTTCGGCCTTTCGGAGGGCGTGATGGACCTGTGGTCCACCTTCGAGGACTACAGCGCCGAACCGTTCGACGTCCGCCCCACGCAGCCGCTCATGGCCATCGACGCGGACCCCCTAGTCGCTCCGGCGACCGATCTCCGCTTCACACGGCCCGATGAGCTCGACCGGCTGCTGCCCGCGTGCGCGGCCATGTTCGAGGAGGAGGTGGGCTACTCGCCGTTCATCGGCGGGTCGGAACACTACCGCCGCCGCGTCGCCTCGCTCATCGGCCGCAAGCACTCCCTGGCAGCCTTCGACGACGCCGGCCAGGTGATCTTCAAGGCCGAGCTCGGTACGGTGTCCTCCCAGGTCGTGCAGGTGCAGGGCGTCTGGATGAACCCGGATCATCGCGGCAAAGGACTGAGCGCCGCGTACATGGCGGGTGTCGTCGCGTCCGCCCGCGCCCTCGCGCCCACGGTGAGCCTCTACGTGAACTCCTACAACGCCCGCGCGATCGCCGCGTACAAGCGCGTGGGGTTCGAACAGGTGGACACCTTCGCGACCATCCTCTTCTGAGGACCCGGGCGGCCGGGCACGGCGGCGCCGACCCGCTAGATTGGTATCTGTTGTCTCCCGCCGGACGGCGGGAGCGTGAACGGCAGCGCACGATCCCGGTGCGCGATAGAAACGAACGGACACCCGCGTGGTCTTACGACTCTCGACCCTTTTCCTCCGCACCCTGCGGGAAGATCCAGCCGACGCCGAAGTCGCGAGCCACCGCCTGCTGGTGCGTGCCGGCTACATCCGGCGTGCGGCGCCCGGCATCTACAGCTGGCTGCCGCTGGGACTGAAGGTCCTCGCCCGGGTCGAGGCGATCATCCGCGAGGAGATGGAGGCCATCGGCGCCCAGGAGGTCCACTTCCCCGCGCTGCTGCCCAAGGAGCCCTACGAGGCGACGAACCGGTGGACCGAGTACGGCGACGGCATCTTCCGCCTCAAGGACCGCAAGGGCGCCGACTACCTCCTCGCGCCCACGCACGAGGAGATGTTCACGCTGCTCGTGAAGGACCTGTACACCTCGTACAAGGACCTGCCCGTGAGCCTGTTCCAGATCCAGACCAAGTACCGCGACGAGGCACGGCCCCGCGCGGGTCTGCTCCGCGGCCGCGAATTCATCATGAAGGACTCCTACTCCTTCGACATCGACGACGAGGGCCTCGAGGCGAGCTACCAGCTGCACCGCGGCGCCTACCTGCGCATCTTCGAGCGCCTCGGACTCGAGGTGGTCCCCGTGACCGCGACCGCCGGTGCCATGGGCGGCTCGAAGAGCGAGGAGTTCCTCCACCCGACGCCCATCGGTGAGGACACCTTCGTGCGCTCCGCGGGCGGCTACACCGCCAACGTCGAGGCCGTCACCACCGTGGTGCCCGACGCCGTCGACTTCACCGGTGCGCCCGCAGCGGAGGTCCGCGACACCCCGGACACCCCGACCATCGACACCCTCGTGGACCACGCGAACGCCGCAGCGGCGCGGGCCGACCGCGCGTGGACCGCCGCCGACACGCTCAAGAACGTCGTCCTCGCGGCCGTGCTGCCCACCGGCGAGCGCGAGATCGTCGTCGTCGGCGTACCCGGGGACCGCACCGTGGACCTCAAGCGCATCGAGGCGAACATCGCCGGCCACCTCGAGACGGGCGGCGAAGTGGCCGTGGAGGCCGCCGGCGAGGAGGACCTCAGGAAGCACCCGGGCCTCGTCAAGGGCTACATCGGCCCGGGGCTCGCGCTCGACGCCGCCGTCCTCGGCCTCGAGGGCTCCACCGGCCTGCGCTACCTCGTGGACCCCCGCGTGGTCAGCGGCACCTCGTGGATCACGGGCGCCAACGAGCAGGGCCGGCACGTCTTCGGCCTCGTGGCCGGTCGGGACTTCACCTGGGACGGGATCGTCGAGGCCGTCGAGGTGCGCGAGGGCGACGAGGCGCCCGACGGATCGGGACCGCTCATCGCCGCCCGCGGCATCGAGATGGGCCACATCTTCCAGCTCGGCCGCAAGTACGCGGACGCTCTCGGGCTCAAGGTCCTGGACCGGAACGGCAAGCTCGCCACGGTGACCATGGGCTCGTACGGCGTCGGCGTGACCCGCGCCATCGCGGCCCTCGCCGAATCGAACCACGACGATGCGGGCATCATCTGGCCCCGCAACGTCGCGCCCGCCGACGTGCACATCGTCGCGACCGGCAAGGGCGCCGAGGTGTTCGAGGCGGCCGAGAAGCTCGCCGGCGAACTGGAGGCGGCCGGACTGACCGTGCTCTACGACGACCGCCCCAAGGTCTCCCCGGGCGTCAAGTTCGGCGACGCCGAGCTCATCGGCGTGCCCACCATCGTCGTCGTCGGCCGCGGGCTCGCGGACGGCGTCCTCGAGGTCAAGGACCGCCGGACGGGCGAGGCGCAGGACGTCGCCGTGGACGAGGCCGTCGCGCTGCTGCGCGAGCTCACCGCGCACTAGGCCCCGGTGGTGTCCGGACTCGAGGAACTGCACCTCGCCACGATCCTGCTGGTCCTCGTCGCGGGGTTCGCCGCCGGCTGGGTGGACGCGGTCGTCGGGGGAGGAGGGCTGCTGCAGCTGCCCGCCCTCCTCCTCGTGCCCGGCATCACGCCCGTGGAGGCCCTCGCGACCAACAAGCTGGGGTCCATCTTCGGCACGACGACGAGCGCCGTCACGTACTACCGCCGCGCCCACCCGGACCTTCGCACCGCCCTGCCCATGGCGGGGATCGCCCTCGTGGGGAGCTTCGGCGGCGCGATCCTCGCCGCGTCGCTGCCGTCGTCGGTGTTCAAGCCGATCATCGTCGTGGCGCTCATCGCCGTCGCGGTGTTCACGGCCCTCAGGCCCTCGGTGGGGACGCTCACGCAGCTGCGCCACCAGGGGGCACGGCACTACGGGACGGCCGGCGCGATCGGCCTCGTGATCGGCTTCTACGACGGGCTGATCGGCCCCGGCACCGGGTCCTTCCTCATCATCGCGATGGTCACGCTGCTCGGGTACGACTTCCTCGGCGCCAGCGCGAAGGCGAAGATCGTGAACATGGCCACCAACTTCGGGGCGCTCATGTTCTTCCTCCCCAACGGGTCCATCCTCTGGGGGCTCGGACTGCTGCTCGGCGTCGCGAACATGGCCGGCGGCTACACCGGATCCCGCATGGCCATCAGCCAGGGGAGCAGGTTCATCCGCGTGGTGTTCCTCGCCGTCGTCGGGGCGCTGATCCTCAAGCTCGGCTACGACGTGTGGGTGGAGAACGTCAGGCCGATGCTCGGCCTACAGGGCGGGTAGGGCGCTGACCGGCGGCAGCCCGTCCAGCGTCCGCCCCAGGACCGAGCTCGCCACCCAGAGCGAGCGCTGCGCGTCCCCGCCCAGGCCGTGCCCGAGGTAGAACAGCGCGTTCCGCACCTCCCGGACCACCGTCCAGCCGCGGGCCAGGCCCGCATCCAGCCCCGCGGCGACGGCCAGGGCCGTGCCGTGCGCCCGGAGGTGCCCGGCGGGATCACCCGCGTCGAGTTCGTCGAGGCGGTTCCACAGCATCGGGGCCACCGCGTACTCCGCGTCCCCGAGCACCGGTTTCGGATCGATCGCCGTGAAGTGCAGCAGCTGCCCGGGCGACGACGGCAGCAGGTTCGCGTAGTGCAGATCGGCATGCACGAGCACGTCGTGGTCGGACCTCCTGCCCACCGCACCGCGCGACTGGCACACCTCGAGGGCGGACTCCATGAGCCACCGCGGGAACGGCTCACCGAGCTCGTCCCACCGCGCGGGCAGCGTGTCCGTCCACTCCTCGGCCGCGGCGGCCAGGTGCGGGATGGCCGCCCACGCCGCGCTGTCGCCGGGCCGGATCGACAGCTGCCGCATCACGGCGCCCCACGGGCCGGGCGTCGCGTCGAGGGGCACGTCGTGCAGCGACGAGTCGCCGTCGAGGCGTTCGAGCAGCAGCGCGAAGTCCGGGCGCGACGACGCCAGCAACCGCACAGCGCCCGTCCCGTCCCACAGCGCCAGGGCGTCGGGTTCCGGGAGGGCCTCGTCGTGCGGGACGGTGAGCTTGAGGACGCACCGCTGCGTGCGGCCGCCGGTGTGCCCTACCACCGGGACGACGACGGCGCACCGGCCCGCCCAGACGGGCTGCCCGGGCGCGAGGTCCAGGTCGAGGTCCCAGGCTGCGAGCCGGTCGGCCAGCAGTCCGCGCCAGTCCCGCAGCCACCGGGCGCCACCGGTGATCGTCCGTGCGCTGCCCACGAGGCGCGGCGGCAGATCGGGAATCACCCGCTGGGTGTCGGCTGTGTTGCTGACCGGCGACCGGTCGTGCCCGTCGGGCACCACGCCCGCTCCGCTAGCCATCGGCCGGCTCCTCCGGCTCGTCCGGTCCCGTGGCGCCGGTCGCGCCGTCCTCGAGCCCGGGGAAGGCTCCGAGGGGTGCCCCGGCGTCGAGGCTGCGCTGCGCGGCCGCGTTGAAGGAGACGACGGCCCATGCCCGGGCATCGGGCCCGACCGCAGGGATCAGCCCCGCGTACAGCCCGGCATGCTCCTGTTCGAGGTGGCGCAGGGCCGCTGCCGGATCCGCGCGGAAGTCGGTCCCGATCGCGAAACCGGCCGGTGCCGGGGCGGCCGGGGCGCACAGGTCCTCGAGACGTCGTGCGGCGTCGTCGGCGGCCGCCCCGTGCAGCGACGCCCGGGCGAGCAGGGCCGGCGGGTCGGGAAGCAGCGCCGCGGCGACCTCGTACCCGAAGCGTGCCTGGTCCTCCGCGGTCTTCGCACTGAGCATGGCCTTCCGGTCGGCGTCCGGCCCGCGCGGCGTCCCGGCGCAGTCAGCGGGACCGGACGGAGCGGACGGATCGGACGGAGCGGCGCCTGGATCGGACGGGGCGGCGCCTGGATCGGACGGGGCCGAGGGGGTTGCTGCGGCCGGGGCCACGGCGGCGAACAGTCCCGTCGAGCCGGCCAGGTCCCCGACCGGGACGGCATCGGCGGACGGCAGGCCGGCATCGGCTCCGAGGAGCGCACCGAGCAGTACCGCGTGCCGCCACTGGTTCGCTCCTGCCGACGCGAGGACGCGGGCCGGACCGGGCTCGGCGCCCACCGCGTCGCTCAGGCTGTGCAGGGCACTGTCGCGGAGGAGGGCGAGCACGCCTGCCGCGTCGGCCGGTGCGGGAGCGGGGACCGCCGGATCGGACGGCCCGGAGGAATCGGAGGGATCGGACGGCTCGGCAGGATCGGTTGCCCCGGGCGCGGCGTCCGGTGACGGGGATCCTGGCGACGGCACCGTGGTGGAGCGTGGCAGGGCGACCGCGTCGGCCTGCGCCGCGAGATCGTCGGCGGCGGCCACCAGGGCACCGGCGAGCGCCGGGTCGGCCGCCGCGGCCTCCCGGGCATCCTCGGCCAGTGCACGGTACCGCCCCTCGGCGTCGAGCTGCGCCCGCTCCGCGGCGGAGTAGACCGGTGCCTGCGGCTCGTCGGGAGTCACGCCCACGCCGACGCCGACCACGAGGAGGACCACGAGGAAGAGGCCGACGAGCCTCGCAGCACCCCGGGCCCATCGCCCGGCAGCGGAGGCCGTCGTGCCGTCACGCCCTTGCTGTACGCCCGTATCCGCCTGCCTTCTCACAATTTCCGATGATCCCACGGCGGTCCGCGTTTCACCCGGCCATACACCCGGCGTCGCGGAATGTCGGTACTCTTGGGAGACAACATCATCGAGTGGGAGGCAGCTATGGCGGTCCGGTCCGGGAACGAAAAACATGCCTCGACCCGCAAGTCCGCCGCGGAGGCGGAACTGCAGGTTGAAGCACAGCGCCTGCGGACCAGGCTGCAGCCCGTCGTGGAGGAGCACAACCTCTACCTCGAGGACGTCGAGGTGAAGGTCGCCGGCTCGCACCGCACGGTCCACGTGGTCGTCGACCTGCCCGAGGACGCGACGGGGAGCGTGGGACTCGATGTGATCTCCGCCATCTCCTCGGACCTGTCCGAGGCCATGGACAGCGACCCCGAGGACGACGACCGCCCGTACAACCTCGAGATCTCCTCGCCCGGCGTATCACGCCCGCTCACGGAGCCGCGGCACTGGCGCCGCAACGTGGGTCGCATGGTCGAGGTCAAGCCGGTGACCGGCGACGTCGTCGTCGGGCGCCTTCAGGACGTCACCGCCGCGGGGATCCGGCTGATCCCCCAGCTGCCGGTCAAGAAGGGCATGAAGCCCAAACAGGGCGATCCACTCGCCCTCGAGTTTTCCAGGATCCGCAAGGGGACCGTTCAGGTCGAATTCGCGCATCTTGAGGATGAACACCACGATGACAGCGAGGGTGCCGAACCGGATGAGTCCGGCGCCGTGCACCCCGCGTAAGGAGACCCACATGGACATTGATATGAGCGCACTGAGGCTGCTCGAGCGCGAACGCGAGATCCCGCTGGACAAGCTGATCCCCACGATCGAGCAGGCACTGCTCATCGCCTACCACCGCACGCCCGGCGCCCACGAGACGGCGCGGGCCGAACTGGACCGCCGCAATGGACACGTCACCATCTGGGCCACGGAGAAGGACGACGACGGCGAGGCCGTCGGCGAGTTCGACGACACCCCCGGCGGGTTCGGCCGGATCGCGGCGAGCACAGCGCGCCAGATCATCCTGCAGCGCCTGCGCGACGCCGAGGACGAGAACATCCTCGGGGAGTTCCGCGGCAAGGAGGGCGAACTCGTCGCCGGCATGATCCAGCAGGGCACCAACCCGCACATGGTCCAGGTCAACCTGGGCTCGGTCGAGGCCGTGCTGCCGCCCCCCGAGCAGGTCCCAGGGGAGAAGTACCTGCACGGCACGAGGCTGCGCGCGTTCGTCGTCGACGTGCACCGCGGGATGAAGGGTCCCTCGATCACGCTGTCCCGCTCGCACCCGGGGCTCGTGCGGAAGCTCTTCGAACTCGAGGTCCCCGAGATCGCCGACAGGACGGTCGAGATCGTGGCCCTCGCCCGCGAGGCCGGCCACCGCACGAAGATCGCGGTCAAGGCGAACGTGCCCGGCGTCAACGCCAAGGGCGCATGCATCGGCGAGATGGGCACGCGTGTCCGCGCCGTCATGAACGAGCTGAACGACGAGAAGATCGACATCGTCGACTACAACGACGACGCCGCCTCCTTCATCGCCAGCTCGCTCTCGCCGTCGCGCGTGACGTCGGTGACCATCACGGACGAGACCACGCGGTCCGCGCGCGTCGTCGTGCCCGACTACCAGCTCTCGCTCGCGATCGGCAAGGAAGGCCAGAACGCGCGCCTCGCCGCGAAGCTCACCGGCTGGCGGATCGACATCGTCTCCGACGCCGCCAAGCCCGCCCAGGCGGCCAAGGCGTAGCAGCCCGGTCTGTCGACGGGGCCGGAAGGGGTAGAATGGACGTGACTGCTGTGGAGTCGTGCCCGGAAGACTCTGTCCATCGAGGAAGTATCGGTGAGCGAGAGTCCGGGCAGCACCCGGAAGGCCACCATCCGCTACGCACCTGCGTGGGATGCCGCCGGCGGGACCGCCAGTCGAACGTGATGCGGGTTGTCGCACAACCGATCGACGGGATCAAGGTCGCCGTGATCGACGAGCGGCGCCGGCTATCCGGACGGGGCGCCTGGCTGCACCCCGACCCGGCATGCTTGGAAACGGCCGTCAAGCGGAAAGCCTTTCACAGGGCCTTCCGCGGGCCGGTGGACACTGCCCTGTTGGCAGCGGGCTTCCAGGCATCCCTGGAGCGTCGAGACACGCGCTCCGATTCATCACCGTCCTCCCTGAAAGCGGGTCAGTACCCTCATGGAAACCCGATGAGTACCCAGCGATGAGTGCGCAACGATGACCTTTTCGTTGCGCTCTGCAATCGATCGTCCAGGCGCCCCGGTGGCTGGGATCAGCAGTAGGAAATAGACGGTTCGTGCCTGGCTCGGTGCGGACCGAGACAGGAGAAATGTGGCCAAGGTCCGCGTACACGAGCTCGCGAAAGAGCTCGGTATCACCTCGAAAGACGCAGTAGCTAAACTGCAGGAACTGGGCGAATTCGTCCGTTCAGCCTCATCCACCATCGAGGCCCCCGTCGTGAAGAAGCTTCGCGGCGCATACCCCGGCGCCGGCGGCACCAAGCCCGCCGCCGCTCCCGCACCCTCACGCCCCGCGGCCCCCGCGCCGTCGGGCCCCAAGCCGGGCGCTGCCCAGGCCGTCCCCGAGGCACCCGCCCCGGCCGCGCCCGCAGCACCCACCCCGCCCGCAGCTGCGGCCGCTCCGGCCGCTCCGGCCGCTCCGCAGGCATCCCCGTTCTCGAACGGTTCCGCTCCGGCGGAGACGCCTGCTCCGGCAGCTGCCGAGAACACCCCCGCTCCTGCCCAGCAGGAGACCCAGGGCGGTCCGACGCCGGGAGTGCGCCCTGCGCCCCGCCCGGCGACCCCGCCCGCCGCACCCGCAGCAGGTACCCGGCCCTCGGGTGCCCGTCCCGGTGGCGCACCCCGCCCCGGCAACAACCCCTTCGCCCCCTCGCAGGGCATGGGGTCGCGCCGCGGCGACACCGACCGTGGAGCGGACCGGACCTCGGAGCGTCCGCCGCGTCCGGGTAACAACCCCTTCGCGCCGTCGCAGGGCATGCCCCGCCCCGGTCGTCGTGACGACGCCGGAGCCGGTGGCCCCCGCCCGGCCGCAGGTGCCGGTGGCCCCCGTCCCGCCGCTGGTGCGGGCGGACCCCGTCCGGCGGCAGGTGCCGGTGGACCCCGCCCGGGTGCACCGCGCCCCGGCGCTCCCCGTCCCGGTGCCCCCGGCTCGCGTCCCACACCCGGGATGATGCCGAACCGCACCGAGCGCCCCGCTGCCCCCGGCCGCGGAGCCCCCGGTGCAGGTGCAGGCGCCGGTCCGCGCCGCGGACCCGGCGGAGCACCGAACAGCCCCAGCGGCGCGCCCGCCGGCGGCGGCTTCGGCAAGGGCACCCGCGGACGCGGCGGCACCGCCGGCGCCTTCGGCAAGGGTGGAGCCGGTCGCGGCAAGCAGCGCAAGTCGAAGCGCGCGAAGCGGCAGGAACTGGAGCAGATGTCGGCTCCTTCGCTGGGCGGCGTGAGCGTACCCCGCGGAGACGGCAACACCATCGTCCGCCTGCGCCGCGGCTCGTCCATCACGGACTTCGCCGACAAGATCGAGGCGAACCCCGCCGCACTGGTCACCGTGCTGTTCCACCTCGGTGAGATGGCCACGGCGACCCAGTCGCTGGACGAGGAGACCTTCGAGGTGCTCGGGACCGAGCTGGGCTACAAGATCCAGGTCGTCTCGCCCGAGGACGAGGAGCGCGAGCTCCTCAGCAGCTTCGACATCGACTTCGATGCCGAGCTGGCAGCCGAGGGCGACGAGGAGCTCGAGGTCCGTCCGCCGGTCGTCACGGTCATGGGCCACGTCGACCACGGTAAGACGCGACTGCTCGACGCGATCCGCAACACCAAGGTCGTCGAGGGCGAGCACGGTGGCATCACCCAGCACATCGGTGCCTACCAGATCCAGCACGTCCACGAGGACAGCACGCGCGCCATCACCTTCATCGACACCCCGGGCCACGAGGCGTTCACCGCCATGCGTGCCCGCGGCGCGAAGGTCACGGACATCGCGGTGCTCGTCGTCGCCGCGGATGACGGCGTCATGCCGCAGACCGTGGAGGCGCTGAACCACGCCCAGGCGGCCAACGTGCCGATCGTCGTGGCCGTGAACAAGATGGACAAGGAAGGCGCGAACCCCGACAAGGTCAAGGGCCAGCTCACCGAGTACGGCCTGGTCCCCGAGGAATACGGTGGCGACACCATGTTCGTCCACGTGTCCGCGCTCCAGGGCATGGGCATCGACGAGCTCCTCGAGGCCGTCCTGCTCACCGCGGACGCCGCGCTGGACATGCGGGCCAACCCGAACAAGGACGCCCGCGGTATCGCGATCGAGGCGAACCTCGACCGCGGTCGCGGTGCGGTGGCCACGGTGCTCGTGCAGTCCGGAACGCTGCGCGTCGGCGACACGATCGTCGCCGGTACGGCCCACGGCCGTGTACGTGCGATGTTCGACGAGAACGGCGACGTCGTCACCACGGCGGGACCGTCGCGTCCCGTGCAGGTGCTCGGCCTGTCCAACGTGCCCCGTGCAGGTGACACGTTCTTCGTCACCGACGACGAGCGCACCGGACGCCAGATCGCCGAGAAGCGTGAAGCGGCGGACCGCAACGCGGCCCTCGCCAAGCGCCGCAAGCGCATCAGCCTCGAGGACTTCGACCAGGCCGTCGCCGAGGGCAAGGTCGACACCCTCAACCTCATCCTCAAGGGTGACGTGTCGGGTGCCGTCGAGGCCCTGGAGGACTCGCTGCTCAAGATCGACGTCGGGGAAGGCGTGCAGCTGCGCGTCATCCACCGCGGTGTCGGTGCCATCACGCAGAACGACGTCAACCTGGCCACGGTCGACAACGCGATCATCATCGGCTTCAACGTCAAGCCGGCGGAGCGCGTCGCGGACCTCGCCGAGCGTGAAGGCGTGGACATGCGCTTCTACTCGGTGATCTACGCGGCGATCGACGATATCGAGCTCGCCCTCAAGGGCATGCTCAAGCCGGAGTACGAGGAGGTGCAGCTCGGAACCGCAGAGGTCCGCGAGGTGTTCCGTTCCTCGAAGTTCGGCAACATCGCCGGTTCGATCGTCCGGTCGGGCATCATCCGCCGCAACACGAGGGCACGTGTGCTCCGCGACGGCAAGGTCATCGGGGACAACCTCTCCGTGGACTCGCTCAAGCGGTTCAAGGACGACGCCACCGAGGTCCGTACGGACTTCGAGTGCGGTATCGGCCTCGGGTCGTTCAACGACGTCAAGGAAGGCGACACCATCGAGACCTTCGAGATGCGGGAGAAGCCCCGCGTCTAGCACCTCGGTCGGCGCAGGCGTCCCGGTTCTCCGGGGCGCCTGCGTCATTCGTCCCGGGCCCGGAAGGGTCCCCCCATTCCAGTAGGAGTATCAGCAATGGCAGATCCGGCCCGCGCCGCGCGGCTCGCGCAGCGCATCAAAGTCATCGTCGCCGAGGCGCTCCGGCGCCGCGTGAAGGACCCGCGGCTGGAGGCGGTCACCATCACGGATGCCCGCGTGACCAACGATCTCCAGCACGCCACCCTGTACTACACGGTGCTGGGCGACGCGGAGGAGCAGCAGGCCACCCGCATGGCGCTCGAGTCCGCGCGCGGCGTGCTGCGCTCGGAGGTCGGCAAGAACATCACCGCGCGCCTGACGCCGACGCTCGAGTTCATCCCCGACGAGGTGCCGGTCAACGCCAGCCACCTCGAGGAACTGCTGCAGAAGGCCCGCGAGCGCGACGCCGAAGTGGCGGCCATCGCCCAGGGCGCCGACTTCGCGGGAGACGCGGACCCGTACCGTACGTCGGAGGACGACGAGGCGGGACGCTAGTCCGCCCGCGCGACCACCGTGCAGAAAGGCAGCCGGCCCCTCGGGTCGGCTGCCTTTCGCATTCCTGGGCCGGGCGCGGGGTCAGGAGGGGGAGGGGAGCCGCGAGAGCCCCTCGACGAGCTCGTCCGTCCTGCCGCAGAGCGCGATCCTGACCCACCCCTCTCCCATGGCGCCGAACGCCGTGCCGGGGGCGACCGCGACCCCCCGCTCGGCGAGGAAGCGGCGGGTCCAGCCGCGGACGTCGCCGCCCGTCGCGTGGGACAGATCCGCCCACAGGTAGAACGCCCCGCGCGCGTCGAGATAGCCGATGCCCAGGGCGTCGAGGACGGCCGTCGCCGCGTCCCGGTTGTGCCGGTAGTGCTCCAGGGCCGTGGACACGTAGTCCTGCGGCCCGGTGATCGCGGCGAGGGCCGCGTACTGCGACGACGCCGCCACGCAGGAGACCGTGGCCTCCATGATGTTGCTGAGCAGCTGCTCCATGCCCGGCGGGGTGACGAGCGCGCCGATGCGCAGCCCGGTCAGGCCGTAGGTCTTGGACAGCGTCAGGGAGGTGACCACCCGCGCCTCGCGCGCCTCCGGCACGGCCTCCGGGCCGCCGGCGTCGAACCGCGCGGGGCTGACGTGCGGCACGTCGTAGGTGAAGGCCTCGTAGCACTCGTCCGAGATGATCCACAGATCGTTCCGGTGCGCGAAGCGGACGAGCTCCCGCGTGAGGTCGTGGTCGAACACCGAGCCGAGCGGGTTCGACGGCGAATTCAGCATGAGCACGCGGGTCCGCGAGGTGACGAGCCGCTGCAGGTCCTCGATGCGGGGCTGGAAGCCGTGGTGCGGCACGAGGGGGTAGGGCACGGGGATGCCGCCCAGCAGGCCCACCGTCATGGTGAACGTGGGATAGCCCGGGTCCGGGATCAGGACCTCGTCGCCCGACCCGATGAGGGTGCTGAGGGCCAGGTGCAGACCCTGCTGCGCGCCGGCGACGACGAAGACGCGGGAGGGGTCCTCCTCCACGCCGGACAGGCGCGAGAACCGCTCGGCGAACGCGGCCCTCACCGGGGCGAGGCCCGCGTTGGGCGTGTAGTTCGTGTCGTCACGGTCGAGCGCGGCCATGCCCGCCTCGAGCACGTGCCGCGCCACGGGGAACCCGGGTTCGCCAATGCTGAGGACGATGGAGTCCGGCGTGGCCCACGCCAGCTGCGTGATCTCGCGGATCTGGTTGACCGGGACGTTGACCACACGGAACGGAGCGGAAGGCATAGGCAGGATCGTATCGCGCACCCCGGGCACCGGCGTCGGGGCGCGGGACCGCGCAGCCGCGGGCCATGCAGGCCCATATACTGGGAGGCGTGAATTCCGGGCAGGTCCACTCAGGGCTGATCATCGTGGACAAGCCTCAGGGCTGGACCAGTCATGACGTCGTGGGCCGCCTCCGCCGGCTCGCCGGGACCCGGAAGGTGGGGCACGCCGGGACCCTCGATCCGATGGCCACCGGCGTCCTCGTGATCGGGATCAACCGTGCCACCCGCCTGCTCACCTTCATCGTGGGCACGTCGAAGACGTACACCGCCACCATCCGCCTCGGCCAGTCGACCCTCACGGACGACGCCGAGGGCGAGGTCACGGGCGGCAGCATCGCCGCCGCCGTCACCGAGGAGGACATCCGCGCCGCGGTGGCCGCCCTCACGGGCGACATCCAGCAGGTACCGAGCAGTGTGAGCGCCATCAAGGTCAAGGGGGAGAGGTCCTACGCCAGGGTGCGTGCCGGCGAGGACGTGGACCTCCCCGCACGCCCCGTGACCGTCCACCGCTTCGACGTCCACGCCACCCGCAGGGTCAGCAACGGACGCCTGCAGGACCTCGACGTCACTGTCGAATGCAGTTCCGGCACCTACATCCGCGCCCTCGCCCGTGACCTGGGGGACGCGCTCGGCGTCGGCGGGCACCTGACGGCCCTCCGCCGCACGAAGGTCGGCCCGTACTCGATCGAGCAGGCCCGCACGCTGGACGAGCTCGCGCAGGACCTGGAGATCCTCCCGCTCGACGACGCCGGTCGCGCGCTGTTCCCGGTCCGGGAGCTGACGGACGCCGAGGCCGCCGACGTCTCCCACGGCCGGCGGATCGGGCCCAACAGCGAGCCCGACGTGCCCGTCGCCGCGTTCGCCCCGGACGGCACCCTCGTGGCGCTGCTGGAGAACCGCGGCGGGGCTGCCCGGACCGCGCTCGTGTTCGCGCCGGGCGGGCAGGACTAGCCGTGGATCCCTTCCTCCTCGTCGGGTCGCTGGTGTGCGGCCTGGCCGCCCTCCTGTGCATCGGCGCCGCCCTGCTGCGGCAGCCCCCGAACGACATCACCATCCTGTCCGTCGCGGCCGTCGAACTCTTCCTGCTGGCCTACACGGTCGGCGCGGTGATCCGGCAGGCCACGGGAGACCCCGTGCTGGGGGAGGCCTGGGAGTTCTGGGGCTACCTCCTCACGGCGCTCCTGGTGCCGGTCGGGGCGTTCTGGTGGGCGATCCTCGAGAAGACGCGGTGGAGCAATTTCGTGCTCGCGGCGGCGGGGCTGACGGTGTTCGTCATGCTCTTCCGCATGGAGCAGATCTGGGACGGGGTGGCGGGACTGTGACGAAGCGGGGACAGCGGCCGGACGGCGCGGCGGACCGCGCCGCTGATGTCGGCGGGACGAGCCGCGCCGGCGGGCCGGGGCGGCTCCTGGTCGCCGTGTACGGGGTGTTCGCCCTCGCGGCGACGGCCCGCGCGGCCTTCCAGATCGCGACCAAGTTCGGCGAGGCTCCGCTCGCGTACCTGCTCTCGGCGGTCGCGGCCGTGGTGTACATCGTCGCGACGGTGTCCCTCGCCCGGCCGGGCGGGCGCGCCTACCGGGTGTCGGTCGTGGCCGTGACCACCGAGCTCGTGGGCGTGGTCACCGTGGGACTCCTCAGCGTGTTCGACGCCGAGGCCTTCCCCCACGAGACGGTCTGGTCCGCCTTCGGCCGGGGCTACGGATTCGTGCCCCTCATCCTGCCGATCCTCGGACTCGCCTGGCTGCGTCGGAACCGGCCGGGCCGCGTCACCGCCTGACGGACGGAGCCGGCCGCCGTCGGAGGCGGCCCCGGAATCCGCCGCCGACGGCGGGCGGCCCCGTGAGAGTATGGCGGGAGAGCATCATCCGGCCCGCACCCAGGGAGTGACATGACCAGCAACAGCCCCGAGCACGAGAATCCCGCGGCATCCGGGGGGCGGCCCGTGGCGCCGGACGCCCGGCCGCGGCAGGGAACCGGGACCGGAACCGGAGCAGCGTCACCCACGTCCGCGCCGACCTCCACCCCTGCCTCCACCCCGACCTCCACCCCTGCCTCCCCGCCCGCCACGAAGGGCGGGACCACCCCGGCCAAGGGTGGAACCGCCCCCGCCAAGAGCAAGAAGCCCGGCAAGGGCTCGGGCGAGGACTGGAACGTCTTCCGGACCGTCGTCGTCCTGGTGGGCCTCGTCCTCGCCGCATTCGGCGCCTACTACCTGATCCTCGGGACCGCGGGACTGCCCGACACCGAGGCGAGCCCCGCGAACCCCACGCTCGAGAGCCAGTTCAGGTTCTTCTCGGCCATGATGGTGGGCGTCGGCGCCGCCTTCATCACGATCGCCATCAAGTTCCAGTGGGCCAACATGCTCTGGCTCGTGTGCCTCATGGTCTTCATCGGCGGTATCGGGCGGGTGCTGTCCTGGGCCTTCTCCGGCACCCCCAACTACGTCCTGATCATCCTCATGGTCGTGGAGCTGGCATTCCCCCCGGCCCTGCTCGTGTGGCACAAGTACATCGCGAAGACCAGCGACCTCCGCAGGGAGTTCGCGCAGCGCGGCTGACCCGCGGTCGCCCCGCCCGCGAGCCCGGCGCCCCTCCCGTGCGCCCGGCGCGATGCCGTCCGCCGCAGGGCTTTCGGCCATAATGGGAGAGGCGATTCCCCCGCCGGAACTCATCCGAGGCCCCGGGGATCAGCCGGATCCCGAAGGAGATGCGTGTACTACTGGAGAGACCTGGACAGCGTGCCCCGGGAGTTCGGGCCCTCCGTCCTGACGCTCGGCAACTTCGACGGCGTGCACCGGGGCCACCAGCGCGTCCTGCAGCAGGTCGTCGAGGCAGCGCGGCAGCGTTCCGCGGCCGCCGTCGTCGTGTCCTTCGACCCGCACCCCGCCCAGGTGCACCGCCCCGATTCGGCCCCCGAACTGATCATGGGCCTCGAGGACCGCGTGGCCACCCTCGCCGAGACCGGCATCGACGCGCTGCTCATGATGCACTACACCCTCGAGCTGGCCTCCAACACCCCCGAGGAGTTCGTCGAGCGGGTGTTCGTGCGCACCCTGAAGGCCAAGGCCGTGGTGATCGGACACGACGTCAGGTTCGGCCGCGGCAACAGTGGTGACCTCGACACCATGCGCGCGCTCGGCCGGAAGCTCGGCTTCGAGGTCATCACCATCGACGACTTCGGCGCGAGTTTCCCCATGGATGCCACGGACGACGACGGCGACCGCCGGTGCTCGTCGACCTGGGTGCGCGAGGCGCTGGAGGCGGGAGAGGTCGGCACCGCGGCGCGGGTGCTCGGGCGCTCCCACCGGATGCGGGGGGAGGTGGTGCACGGGGCGGCGCGCGGACGGGAGCTCGGCTACCCGACGGCGAACCTCGCCGCGTCCTCCCAGGGCTACATCCCTGCTGACGGCATCTACGCCGGCTGGCTCGTCGACGAGGCGGGCACGCGGTGGCCGGCGGCCATCTCCGTCGGTTCGAACCCGACCTTCGACGGCGTCGACCGGCAGGTCGAGGCGCACGTCATCAACAGGCCACCCGAGCGCGTGCAGGATTTCGACCTGTACGGGCAGGCCGTCGTGGTCGAATTCGTCGAACGCCTGCGCGGGCAGGTCGCCTACACCGGGCCCGAGGCGCTCATCGAGCAGATGAAGCTCGATGTCGAGAACGCGCGCGGTCTGCTTTCGACAGAACACCAGCCCAGACGCTAAACTGGTCGAAGATCCGGCTGCAGTCCGTGGTGGCTGGATTTTTCTGTGTCGTCGTGCAAGCGATGCTCAGCACTTGTTCACGGTACAACTCTAGGAGTTACTCGTGGCCCTTGACGCCGCCATCAAGCAGGAAATCATCAAGGAATACGCCCTGGCCGAAGGTGACACCGGTTCACCCGAGGTGCAGATCGCGATGCTTTCCCGTCGTATCCTCGACCTGACCGAGCACCTGAAGATGCACAAGCACGACCACCACACGCGTCGTGGCCTGCTGCTTCTCGTGGGTCGCCGCCGTCGCCTGCTGGACTACCTGCGGGACACCGACATCACGCGCTACCGGTCGCTCATCGAGCGCCTGGGTCTGCGTCGATAAGTAGCATCGGAAGGCGGCACCTTCTCTCCGGAGAGGGCGCCGCCTTCTCTCGCTGACGGACATCGTCGGCCAGCGATCGGCAGGACAGCAGAACAGCACCACCAGCAGCAAAGACCGCACAACAGGGGTCAACCGGCACCGCGCATTCGCGGTCCTCGGTAGTGGTCCCCGGAACGCATCGAGACGATGCCGCTCCGTGGATCTCGATCGAAGACCGGGTGCTGTGGACCGTCCAGCGAGGACGGGACCACGACGGGTGCCGATTGCCTCCGATACCTGAGAAACGGAGGTGACTCTCTTGGAGGGTCCCGAAATCCAGTTCGCCGAAGCAGTGATCGACAACGGTCGCTTCGGAACACGCACCGTCCGCTTCGAGACCGGGCGTCTCGCCCAGCAGGCCGCCGGCTCCGCCATGGTCTACATCGACGAGGACACCGCCCTGCTCTCGGCCACCACCGCGGGCAAGCAGCCGCGCGAAGGGTTCGACTTCTTCCCCCTGACGGTCGACGTCGAGGAGCGCATGTACGCCGCGGGCCGCATCCCGGGCTCGTTCTTCCGCCGCGAGGGCCGCCCCTCCACCGAGGCCATCCTCGCGTGCCGCCTCATGGACCGCCCGCTGCGCCCCGCGTTCGTCAAGGGACTCCGCAACGAGGTCCAGGTCGTCGTGACCATCCTCGCGATCAACCCCGACGTCCGCTACGACGTCGTCGCCATCAACGCGGCCTCGATGTCCACCCAGCTGTCCGGCCTGCCCTTCTCCGGCCCGATCGGCGGCGTCCGCGTGGCCCTCGTGTCCGACGGCAGCGGCTCCGACCAGTGGATCGCCTTCCCGAAGCACTCCGAGCTCGAGAACTCCGTCTTCGACATGGTCGTCGCCGGGCGCATCGCAGGTGACGACGTCGCCATCATGATGGTCGAGGCCGAGGCCACCGACAACTCGTGGACCCTCATCAAGGAGAACGGCGCCACCGCCCCCACCGAGGAGATCGTCGCCGACGGCCTCGAGGCGGCCAAGCCCTTCATCCGCGCGCTGTGCGAGGCGCAGGCCGACCTCGCGGCGCGTGCCGCGAAGCCGACCGTCGAGTTCCCGATCTTCCTCGACTACCAGGACGACGTGTACGAGGCGATCGAGGCCGCCGGCTCCGAGAAGCTCGCCCAGGTCTTCCAGATCGCGGACAAGCAGGAGCGCAACAACGCCACGGACGCGCTCAAGACCGAGCTCATGGACGCCCTCGGCGCCCAGTTCGAGGGACGCGAGAAGGAGCTGTCCGCAGCCTTCCGCTCGCTCAACAAGGCCGTGGTCCGCCAGCGCATCCTCAAGGACCAGGTCCGCATCGACGGCCGCGGCCTGAGCGACATCCGCAAGCTCACCGCCGAGGTCGAGGTCCTGCCGCGCGTGCACGGCTCCGCGATCTTCGAGCGCGGCGAGACCCAGATCATGGGCGTCACGACGCTGAACATGCTCAAGATGGAGCAGCAGATCGACTCGCTGTCGCCCGTCACGCGCAAGCGCTACATGCACAACTACAACTTCCCGCCCTACTCCACCGGTGAGACCGGTCGCGTCGGTTCGCCGAAGCGCCGCGAGATCGGCCACGGGGCCCTGGCAGAGCGCGCCCTCGTGCCCGTCCTGCCGACCCGCGAGGAGTTCCCCTACGCGATCCGCCAGGTGTCCGAGGCGCTGAGCTCCAACGGCTCGACGTCGATGGGCTCCGTGTGCGCCTCGACGCTGTCGCTGCTGAACGCCGGCGTGCCCCTCCGGGCGCCGGTCGCCGGCATCGCCATGGGCCTCGTGTCCGACGTCGTCGACGGCCAGACGCGCTACGCGGCGCTGACCGACATCCTGGGAGCCGAGGACGCCTTCGGCGACATGGACTTCAAGGTCGCCGGTACGTCCGAGTTCGTCACCGCGATCCAGCTGGACACCAAGCTCGACGGCATCCCCGCCTCGGTGCTGGCCGCCGCGCTGAAGCAGGCCCGCGAGGCACGCCTGCACATCCTCGGTGTGCTGCAGGCCGCGATCGACGCCCCGGACGAGCTCTCCGAGTTCGCGCCGCGCATCATCTCGGTCAAGATCCCCGTGGACAAGATCGGCGAGGTCATCGGCCCCAAGGGCAAGATGATCAACCAGATCCAGGAGGACACGGGAGCCGACATCTCGATCGAGGACGACGGCACCGTGCTGATCGGCGCCACGAACGGCGAGTCGGCCGAGGCCGCCCGCGCCGCCGTGAACGCCATCGCCAACCCGCAGGTCCCCGAGATCGGTGAGCGCTACCTGGGCACGGTCGTCAAGACCACGACCTTCGGCGCCTTCGTCTCGCTGACCCCGGGCAAGGACGGCCTGCTGCACATCTCCGAGCTGCGCAAGCTCGCCGGCGGCAAGCGCGTCGACAATGTAGACGAGATCGTGTCCGTTGGCCAGAAGGTCCAGGTCGAGATCACGAAGGTGGACGATCGCGGAAAGCTCTCGCTCTCGCCCGTCGTCGCCGACGAGCAGCCGACCGAGGACGCCGGGATCGAGATCCCCCTCGCCGAGGGCGACGACGACTAGCCCGTCCGGAGCAGCCCACGGCCCGCGGCCCCGGCACCGACCGAACGACTCGGTCGGTGTCGGGGCCGTCGGCCTTTTCACCGAACTCCCAGAAAGACCAGGATGCCCCTGTCCTCCGTAGTGTCCCTTCCCCTGCTGCCGACGCCCCGCACGGGCGGCGACGACCTCGACCCCACCTTCGTGGCCGGGGATCCGGGCGGCAACGTCGTGCGGCGCAGCGTGTTGCCCGGCGGGGTGCGCGTGCTCACCGAGGCCATGCCCGGCCAGCGGTCCGCCACCATCGGCTTCTGGGTGGGCGTCGGCTCCCGCGACGAGGCCGACGGCGAGCACGGCAGCACCCACTTCCTCGAACACCTGCTCTTCAAGGGCACCACGCGCCGCTCCGCCATGGACATCGCGTCGGCCTTCGACGAGGTGGGCGGCGAATCGAACGCCGCCACCGCGAAGGAGAACACCTGCTACTACGCGCGGGTCCTCGATTCCGACCTGCCCATGGCCATCGACGTCATCGCCGACATGGTGACCTCGGCCGTGCTGGACCCGGAGGAGCTCGAGCAGGAACGCGACGTGATCCTCGAGGAGATCGCGATGGACAGCGACGACCCGGCGGACGTCGCCCACGAGAGGTTCGTCGAGCTGGTCCTGGGGGACCACCCGCTCGGCCGCCCGATCGGCGGGACCCCCGAGGCCATCCGGGCCGTCCCGCGGGACTCCGTCCTCGCGCACTACCGGCGCTACTACACCCCCGCCGAACTCGTGGTCACCGCCGCGGGCGGCCTCGACCACGACATCGTGTGCCGGCTCGTGCAGGAAGCGCTCGAGACCGCCGGCTGGGCGCTGGACGAGGGCGCCCTGCCCGTGGCGCGCCGCTCCACCGCCACCGCCCGGGTGACGGGGGAGACCGGCACGCACGTGATCCGGCGTGCCGTCGAACAGTCGAACATCCTCATCGGCTGCCCGTCCCTCACCGCGACCGACGAACGCAGGTTCGCCATGAGCGTCCTGAACGCCGTCCTCGGCGGCGGGATGTCCTCCCGGCTGTTCCAGGAGATCCGGGAGAAGCGCGGCCTCGTCTACTCCACCTACTCCTTCTCGGCCGCCTACGCCGACTCCGGGTACTTCGGCATGTACGCCGGGTGCTCACCGGCCAAGACCGGGCAGGTCATCGAGCTGCTCGGAGCCGAGCTGGACCGGCTGGCGGCCGACGGCATCGACGCGGAGGAGCTCCGCAAGGCGGTCGGCCAGCTCTCGGGCGGACTCGTCATGGCCCTCGAGGACAGCAGCTCCCGCATGTCCCGGCTGGGACGCTCGGAACTGGTCTCGGGGGAGTTCGTCGACATGGACACGTCGCTCGACCGCATCCGGTCCGTCACCGCCGAGGAGGTGCAGTCGCTGGCGCGTGAGCTGGCCGCCGCGCCGCGCACGACGGTCGTCGTCGGGCCGTTCGACTCCGCGGCGGACTTCGCGCGCTAGCCGCCGGCGAAGGGCGGCAGGACGTCGAGCACGTCGTCGTCCTGCAGTACCGTCGCGGGATCGCGCAGCGCCACCTCGTTGAGGAGGAAGCTGCTGCGGTCCAGGACCTTCGCGAGGGACGGCCCTGCCGTCGCCGCGGGGCGTGAGCGCAGGTCCGCAAGGACCGTTGAGAGCGTGCGGCCGCCCGGCAGGCGTTCCTCGTCGACGCCGGTCGCGGCGCGGGCCGCACCGAAGTACCTCACCAGCACGTCAGCCACCGATGGCGCTCATCGACCGGTCGGGCTGCACGAAGTCGTCGGAGCCGAGCCCCGTGTGGTCCATACCGTGCGCCCGGGGCTTCAGCCACATGGCCTCCCGCCACCGCTGGGCGACGGCGTCGTCGTCCGCCCCGGAGCGCAGGAGTCCGCGCAGGTCCGTCTCCTCGCGGGAGAACAGGCAGCTCATCACCTTGCCCTCCGCCGTGACGCGGGTACGGCGGCAGTCGGCGCAGAAGGGCTCCGTGACGGACGCGATGATCCCCACGATGCCGAGGACGGCGTCGGGGTCCTCCTTCGCCCGGACCTCCCACCGCTCGGCGGGGGCGCCGTCGCGGGTGCGCGGATCCGGCGTGAGGACGAAGCGCGTCTCGACGAGTGCGCGCATCTCGGCGGCCGTCACCATGCCCTCCTTCGTCCAGCCGTGGTCGGCGTCGAGGGGCATCTGCTCGATGAACCGGAGCTCGAAGCCGCGGGACACCGCCCACGCCACGAGGTCCGGTGCCTCGTGGTCGTTGATGCCGCGCATGAGCACGGCGTTGATCTTGACGAGTCCCAGGCCGGCGTCGGCGGCGGCCTCGATCCCCTTCAGGACCCGGTCGAGGAACGGCCGGCGCGTCAGCTGCGCGAACGTCTCCGGGTGCAGCGAGTCCATGGAGACGTTGATGCGGGTCAGCCCGGCGTCCTTCAACTGCACGGCGCGCCGGTCCAGGCCCAGGGCGTTCGTCGTCATGGAGATGGGCAGGTCGGCGTGGTCGGCGCGGATGTCCCGGATGATGTCGAGGAGGTCGGCGCGCACGAGCGGCTCGCCCCCCGTCAGGCGCAGCTCCCGGATGCCGAGCCGGTCGACGCCGATGCCGACCAGGCGCACGATCTCGGCGCGGGTGAGGACCTGGTCCTTCTGCAGCCAGTTGAGGCCCTCCGCGGGCATGCAGTAGGTGCAGCGCAGATTGCACTTGTCCGTGAGGGACAGTCGCATGTCCGTGGCGCGTCGGCCGTGGACGTCGAGGAGACCGTGGGCGGCGGCCCCGCGGGCGTCGCGCGGCATTCCGAGGTGAACTCCCATGGGACGAGCGTACGCCTTCCGGCCCCGTGACCCTATCGCGCGAACAGGGAACCAGCCCGCGCCCGCGGTCGTGTAAGGGATGGTCCTTTTCGGCGACGGACCGTCGTCGGGGCCGGGAAGGCAGCAATGATCCGACGCCGCACCTGGGCAGCGCTCTCCGGAGTCCTCGCGGTCGGTCTCGGTGTGATCGGCGGCGAACTGGCCGCCGCTGCCCTGAGCCCTTCGGTGACCCCGGTCAGCGCCGTGGGTTCCGCCGTGATCGACCTCCTGCCGCCCGGCGTCAAGGACTGGGCGATCGCCTGGTTCGGCACGGCGGACAAGGCCGTCCTCCTCACGGTCATCGCCGTGGTGATCGCGGTCCTCGCCCTCGCGGCCGGCGTCCTCGAGGACCGCAGGCCGTTCGCGGGGCGCGCGCTCGTCGTGGGGTTCGGTGTCCTCGGTGTCCTCGCCGTCGCCTCGCGGCCGCAGTCGTCCCTCGTGTCGTTCGTGGCGCCCGTCCTCGCCGTGGTGCTCGCGGTGCTCGTGCTCGACGCCCTCGTGCGGTCGCTGCGCGCCTGGGTCGGGGCGTCCGACGGCGGCGGCGCGGACCCGCTTCCGGCACGCCGCCGGTTCCTCCAGGGAGCATCGGGGGCGGCCGTCGTCGCCGTGGCCACGGGCGCGGTGGCAACCCGCGTGCGCTCCTCGCAGTCCACCGTGGCCGGGCAGCGTGCCGCCGTGCGGCTCCCCGCCCCGGCGGCGGCCGGCACGCCGCCCCCGGCGGGGTCGGTCATCCCCGCGGGCGCCGAGCTGGAGGTCGAGGGCATCACCGGCCTCGTGACACCGTCGGACGACTTCTACCGGATCGACACGGCCCTCGTGGTGCCGGTCGTCGACCCGGCGCAGTGGTCACTGACGGTCACCGGGCTGGTGGACCGCGAGATCGAGCTCACCTTCGACGAGCTCCTCGCCCTGCCCCTGGTGGAGCGCTACGTCACGCTCGCCTGTGTCTCCAACACCGTCGGCGGGGACCTCACCGGCAATGCCCGCTGGCTCGGCTGGCCGGTCCGGGAGCTCCTGGCCCGCGCAGGCGTGCGGCCGGGAGCGGACATGGTCCTGTCGCGCAGCGTCGACGGGTTCACCGCCGGAACGCCGCTCGAGGCACTGACGGACGCCCGGGACTCCCTCCTGGCGGTCGGCATGAACGGCGAGCCCCTGCCCGTGGAGCACGGCTTCCCGGTGCGCCTGGTCGTGCCGGGCCTCTACGGCTTCGTGTCGGCGACGAAGTGGGTGAGCGAACTGAAGGTCACCCGCTTCGCCGATGACCGCGCCTACTGGTCCACGCGCGGCTGGTCCGAGCGCGGTCCCGTCAAGACCTCGTCCCGCATCGACGTGCCGCGCGCCAATGCCCGCGTGCCGGCGGGTGAGGTCGTCGTCGGGGGCGTGGCGTGGGCGCAGCACACGGGCGTGGAGGCCGTGGAGGTGAGGGTCGACGGCGGCGCGTGGGAGCGCGCGGAGCTCGCCACGCCGATCTCCGCCGACACCTGGTGCCAGTACCGCGCCACGCTGCAGCTGGAGGCAGGCACACACACCCTGCAGTCGCGGGCCATGGACCGCGCGGGAGGCATCCAGTCGGAGGCCTCCGTGGCGCCCGCGCCTGACGGTGCCGAGGGGCTGCACACGGTAACGTTCACGGTGACCTAGACCGGAGCCGCGGAGGGCAGTCATGAGAAGAACCGTCGCCGAACACCGGTCCGCCGTCGTCGGCCTCCTGCGCTGGAGCAGCGGGTACGACCGCTCCGCTCCGGAGGTCCTCCCGCTCGTCGACGCGCAGGGCCGCGCCCTGGCCGAGAACATCCAGGCACCCGTGAGCCTGCCGCCCTTCGACAACTCGCAGATGGACGGGTACGCGGTGCACGCCGACGACCTCGGGGCGACCGCAGCCCTCCTCGTCGCCGACGCCATCCCCGCCGGCTCGGTACCGCCGCCCCTGCAGCCGGGCACGGCCGCGCCCATCATGACGGGCGCGATGCTGCCCGACGGCGCGGCCGCCGTCGTGCCTATCGAACGCGCCGACCCGGCGCAGTTCCACTCCGTGGCGGAGCGGGCCGACGGACCGGTCGCCGTCCGGCTGCCCGGCGACACCGCGCCGGGCCTGTTCGTCCGCCGGGCCGGCAGCGACATCGCCGAGGGCGCCACGGCCCTGCCGGCGGGCACGCTGCTCGGCCCCGCCCAGCTGGGCCTCCTCGCGGCCTGCGGCGTCGGCACGGTCCGCGTGCGCCCCCGCTTCCGCGTGCTGCTGCTCTCCACGGGCGACGAGGTCGCCGAACCCGGCACCCCGCTGGCTCCCGGCGCGATCTACGACGCCAACTCCACCCTCCTCGAGGCGGCTCTGCGCGAGGCCGGGGCCCTGGTCACCCGCCACCGGCTGCTCGGCGACGATCCCGCCGTCCTGCAGGACGCGTTCGCGGCGATCCCCGCGGGCAGCACCCACCTCGTCCTCAGCACGGGCGGGATCAGCCAGGGCGCCTACGAGGTGGTCAAGCAGGCGCTGGCGGACAGCACGGTCGAGTTCTCCTCGGTGGCCCTGCAGCCGGGCGGCCCGCAGGCCCACGGCACCCTCTCGGGCATCCCCTTCCTCGGCTTCCCCGGCAACCCCGTCAGCGCCCTCGTCTCCTTCGAGATGTTCCTCAGACCCGCCCTCCACCAGCTGACCGGTGCCCCGGCTCCGCGTCCCGTGCTCGACGCCGTCCTCGTCGACGGCCTCGACAGTCCCGCCGCCAAGCACCAGGTGCGCCGCGGGCTCTACCGGGACGGGAAGGTGGCCCTCGTGGGCGGGCCCGACTCCCACCTCCTGCACGCCCTCGCCGCCTCCAACTGCCTCGTCCACGTGCCCGCCGGGGTCGCGGCGCTGGCGGCGGGGGACACCGTGGAGGTCACGCTCACCGGCCCCGTGCCGACGGACCCCTTCGTCGTCGAGGACGTCCTCGTCCTGGAGGACGCCGGGACCGAGGCCGCCGGGACTGGTTGAATGGTCTCCGCAGAAAGGATCCACCCATGAGCACGCGCCCGCCCGCCCCGCCGTCCGCCGGCACACTGTCCCATGTCCGCGCCGACGGCACCGCCCACATGGTCGATGTCTCCGGCAAGCAGGCCACCGTCCGCGAGGCCGTCGCCGAAGCCGTCCTCGAGACCCGGGCCGACGTCGTCGCGCTCATCGCGGAGGGGGACCTGCCGAAGGGCGACGCCCTTGCGGTCGCCCGGATCGCCGGCATCATGGCCGCCAAGCAGACCTCGTCGCTGATCCCGCTGTGCCATCCGCTGCCGCTCTCGAAGGTCACAGTGGACTTCGAGCCCGACGGCGGACGTGTCAGGATCAGCGCGCTCGTGCGGACGACCGCCCTCACCGGGGTGGAGATGGAGGCCCTCACGGCCGCGTCCGTCGCGGCCCTCACCCTGTACGACATGATCAAGGCCGTGGACCGGCACGCCGTCATCAACGGCACCCGCGTGCTCTCCAAGTCCGGCGGGAAGAGCGGGGACTGGGCCGTATGACGACGCTGCGCACCGCCGCCGTGGTCATCGCCTCGACCCGCGCCGCCGCCGGCACCTACGAGGACGAGTGCGGGCCCGCCATCGCGGACTGGCTCTACCGGCACGACTTCGCGGTCGCCGACGCCGTCGTGGTGCCCGACGGCGAGGCCGTGGGAGCCGCGATCGGCGCCGCGCTCGAGGCCCGCCCGGCCGTCCTCATCACGAGCGGCGGCACCGGGATCAGCCCCGACGACGCCACCCCCGAGCAGACGGCCCCCTACCTGACCCGCAGCCTGCCCGGCATCATGGAGGCGATGCGCCGCGCCGGCGCGGAGGCGGTCCCCACCGCGGCCCTCAGCCGGGGCCTCGCCGGCACCGCGGGGTCGACCTTCGTGATCAACCTGCCAGGGTCGCCCGGCGGCGTGCGCGACGGGCTCGCCGTGCTCGCACCGCTCATCGACCACATCTGCTCCCAGCTGGAGGGCCACCATGACCACCGGTGAAGTCGTGCATGCCGCCGTCGCCGCCACCCCGATCACCCCGGAGCAGGCCCACGCCGGCGTCGACTCCCCGTTCTGCGGGGCCGTCGTCGGTTTCAGCGGCGTGGTCCGGGACCACGACGGCGGGCGTGCCGTCACGTCCCTGAGCTACTCCGCGCACCCGAGCGCGGCACGGGTCATCCGCGAGGTCGCCGAGGAGATCGCCGCCCGGCACGACGGCGTCCGCATCTGGGTGGCGCACCGCATCGGGCCCCTCGCCATCGGCGACCAGGCGCTCGTCGCCGCCGTCGGTGCCGCACACCGCGGGGAGGCGTTCCGGGTGTGTTCGGACCTCGTGGACCTCGTGAAGGAGCGGGTCCCCATCTGGAAGGAGCAGTTCTTCACGGACGGGACCGTGGAGTGGGTCGGCGCAGGGGCTGAACAGTAGGGTTGACCGCATGACCGAACACCTGCCCGTCGCCGTCCTCGGAGCCCGGGGCCGCATGGGCGCCGAGGCCGTCCGCGCCGTCGGGGCGGCACCCGACCTCGAGCTCGTCGCGGCCCTGGGCAGCAGCGACCCGCTCGATTCCCTCGTATCCGCGGGGGCGCGCGTCGTCGTCGACCTGACCGTGCCCGACGCCACCTTCGACAACGTCGCCTTCGCCGTCGAGCACGGCATGCACGCCGTGGTCGGGACCACGGGCTGGTCCGCGGAACGGCTCGAGCGCCTCCGGTCCCTGCTGGCGGCCTCGCCCGCCACGGGGGTCCTGATCGCCCCGAACTTCGCCCTCGGGTCCGTGCTCGCCACGGCGTTCGCCGCCACCGCGGCGCGCTACTTCGAGTCGGTCGAGATCGTGGAGCTGCACCACCCGGACAAGGTGGACGCCCCCTCGGGCACCGCCGTCCGGACCGCGCAGCTCATGGCCGCAGCCCGGGCCGCCGCCGGCGTCCCGGCCGGGCCCGACGCGACGCGCGACACGCTCGACGGCGCCCGCGGGGCCACTGTCGATGGCATCGCCGTGCACTCCGTGCGCCTCCGCGGGCTCACGGCACACCAGGAGGTGCTGCTCGGCAGCCCGGGGGAGCAGCTGACCATCCGGCACGACTCCTACGACCGCGCGTCCTTCATGCCCGGTGTCCTCCTCGGGATCCGGTCCGTGGCCGACCATCCCGGCCTGACGGTCGGCCTCGACGGCTACCTCGACCTGCAGGCCGGCGGAAGCCGGTGAGCGCGGTGGAGTTCTACCGGAAGTACAAGGTCCGGCTCGGCGTCCTGCTCGTCACGGCCCTGCTCGTCTTCTGGCTCGCCGTGGCCTTCCAGCGCAGCTTCCTGCTCCTCGGCGACCCGGAGCCGGTGGCGAAGGCCATCGGCGCCGGCTACCTCCTGCTGCCCTGCATCGGCGCGTGGGCGCTGATCCGCGAGCTGCTCTTCGGCGCGCAGACGCAGCGCATGGCGCGGCAGCTCGAGGGCGAGGGCGGGCTCCCCGTGGACGACCTGCCGAGGACACCCTCCGGCCGGATCGTGCGCTCCGCCGCGGACAGCGCGTTCCCCGCCTACCAGGCCGAGGTCGAGGCCGATCCCGGGAACTGGCGCAGCTGGTTCCGGCTCTCGTGCGCCTACGACGCCGCCGGCGACCGCAAGCGGGCGCGCAAGGCCATGCGCGAGGCCGCGAAGCTGTACCGGCAGGACGCCGCCGTCTAGCAGTACGTCGAGCAGTACGTCTAGCGCCGCACCTCGGCACGGCCCTCGCGTGCCGCGTTCGCGGCCCCCGAGGTGAGGAGCTCCAGCGGGCCGCGCGAGTGCACGCGCTGGAAGAGGATGCCGATCGCGACCGCGACGACCACCTGCACCCAGAACAGCGGCACCGGGTCCGGCAGGGGCACCAGCTGGTCCGCCCAGCTCATCACGCAGACGTGGAGGGTGTAGAGCGTCAGCGTCATGGCGCCCGGCGCCGAGAGGGGCAGGAGCGCCTGCCGGAACCGCCGCGTCAGCAGGAGGCACACCCCGACGACGGCCGCTGCCGACCCGGCCACGTGCACCAGGTCCAGGGTGGTGCCCGAGTGGGGTGCGCTGACGGCCAGCCACCACCACGAACCCGACTGCTCCACGCCGGCCAGTCCGACGTCGAGCATCGCCTCGAGCGGGTAGCGGGTGCCCTCGGGCGTCGCGAGGAGCGCGGCGAGCCCGCCGCCGGGCCCCAGCAGCTGCGCGCTCACGAAACGCGCGCCGACCGCGGCGACGATCCCGGCCCCGACCAGGGCCAGCTGCACGCCGAGCCGGGAGAGGTCCAGCCGCCCGATCACCATGCCGACCAGGAGGAAACCGAGCCACTGCAGCACCGGGTAGTAGCCGGTCAGGAAGATGTCCGCGGCCAGCGTCTGCGGCTCGAGGAAGTGCTCGAAGACGGGATTGCCGCCGACCGACGACGGCACGACGCCCGCCGTCACGATCGGGCGCAGCAGGTAGGCCGCGATGGGCGCCAGGAGCACCCAGCCCGCGGCCCACGCCGCGAGCGGCCGGACCCGGAGGCCCATGAAGGGCAGGGCGAGGAGGAAGAGCACGCCGTAGTGGAACAGGATGATCGCGATGTTCGTCTCCACGCCGCCGAGGACGAGGCCGATCAGGGCGATGATCACGGCCCGCACGGCGATGCCGTTCCGGTCCGCGGACAGCAGGCGGTCGCGGTGCGGCGAGCGGCCTCCCGTCAGGAGGGCCAGGCCGATGCCGGCGACGACGGCGAACAGCCCCGACGCGCGGCCGGAGAAGACCTGGGCCGTCCAGGTGGCATCGATGGTGCCCGGCGCGTAGAGCGGCAGGACGTGGGTGCTCATCATGCCGAAGAGCGCCACGCCGCGGGCGGCGTCGATCCCGGTCAGCCGCCGGGGAGCGGACGTCGTGTGCATCCCGCCATGGTCCCACAGGCACCCCCTGCCGTCCTGTGCGCACCTCGTGCCCGCAGGTGCCCGTCCCACCGGGCACCGCGCGAGCGGGTAACGTTTTCCCCATGGTCGACACCCCCTCACGCACGCTCCCGTTCGGTTCCCTCGTCACGGCGATGGTCACGCCCTTCACCGCCGACGGCGCCGTGGACTTCGACGCCACCGCCGCCCTCGCCGCCCGCCTGGTCGACGACGGCTGCGACGGCCTCGTGGTGTCGGGCACCACGGGGGAGACGTCCACGCTGGAGGACTCCGAGAAGGAGGACCTCTACCGCGTGGTCGCCGAGACGGTGGGCGACCGGGCGCGCGTCATCGCGGGTACCGGCACGAACCACACCTCGCATTCCGTCGAGATGGCACGGCGCGCCGAACGGGCGGGCGCCCACGCGCAGCTCGTCGTGACGCCGTACTACAACAAGCCCACCCAGTCCGGTGTGCTGGCCCACTTCGAGGCCGTCGCGGCGGCCAGCGACCTGCCGGTCATGGTCTACGACATCCCCGGCCGCTCCGGGATCCCCATCACCACCGAGACGATCCTGCGGCTCGCCGAGAACCCGAGGATCGGCGCGCTGAAGGATGCGAAGGCGGACTTCGCCGCCATCACCCGGGTCCTCGCCGCCACCGACCTCGACGTCTACTGCGGCGACGACGGCCTCACCCTGCCGTGGATGGCCGCGGGGGCGGTCGGCGTCGTCAGCGTCACCGCGCAGGTGGCCACACGGGCCTTCCGGACCCTTGTGGACGCGGCCGCCGCCGGTGATCTCGCGGAGGCCCGCCGGGCCCACTTCGAGCTCGATCCCGTGATCCGGGCGGTGATGACGCACATCCCGGGCGCGGTCTCGGCCAAGGAGATCCTGCACCTGCAGGGCGTGCTGCCGAACGCGGTCGTGCGCCTGCCCCTCGTCGGGCCCGAGCCGCACGAACTCGAGGCGGTCCTCGCCGATCTCGCCGGCACCGGCTGGGACCCGGCGTCGTCGTCCGGCCGGGAGTCGGGCGCATGAGCGACGCCCCTCCCGCCACGCGGCCGGCCCTCCCGCCGGTGCTCGAGCCGGGTACCCTCCGGGTGGTGCCGCTCGGCGGCCTCGGGGAGATCGGCCGGAACATGGCCGTCTTCGAGATCGGCGGCAAGCTCCTGATCGTCGACTGCGGGGTGCTGTTCCCCGAGGAGAACCAGCCCGGCGTCGACCTGATCCTGCCCGACTTCTCCTACATCGAGGACCGGCTCGACGACGTCGTCGGCCTCGTCCTCACGCACGGGCACGAGGACCACATCGGGGCCGTCCCGTACCTGCTGCGGCTCAAGGCCGACATCCCGGTCATCGGCTCCCAGCTGACCCTCGCCCTCGTCGAGGCGAAGCTGCAGGAACACCGCATCCGCCCGTACACGCTCACGGTCTCGGAGGGGCAGATCGAGCAGCTCGGCCCCTTCGAGTGCGAGTTCGTCGCCGTCAACCACTCCATCCCGGACGCCCTGGCCGTGTTCCTCCGCACCGAGGCGGGCACGGTCCTGCACACGGGCGACTTCAAGATGGACCAGCTGCCCCTCGACGGCCGCATCACGGACCTGCGGGCCTTCGCCCGCCTCGGCGAGGAGGGCGTGGACCTGTTCATGGTCGACTCCACGAACGCCGACGTCCCGGGCTTCACGACGGCCGAACGCGAGATCGGCCCCGTGCTGGAGAACCTGTTCGGGCAGGTGAGCAAGCGCATCATCGTCGCGTCGTTCTCCTCCCACGTGCACCGCGTGCAGCAGGTGCTCGACGCCGCGCACGCCCACGGCCGCTTCGTCTGCTTCGCCGGTCGGTCGATGGTGCGGAACATGGCCATCGCGGAGAAGCTCGGCTACCTCAGGGTGCCGGACGGCATCCTCGTGGACATCAAGAACGTGGACGACCTGCCCGACGACCGCGTGGTCCTCATGTCCACGGGCTCCCAGGGCGAACCCATGGCGGCACTGTCCCGGATGGCCAACGGCGACCACCGCATCACGGTCGGGGAGGGCGACACCGTGATCCTCGCGTCCTCGCTGATCCCCGGCAACGAGAACGCGGTGTACCGGGTGATCAACGGGCTCCTGAAGCTCGGCGCCGACGTGATCCACAAGGGCAACGCGAAGGTGCACGTGTCCGGCCACGCCGCGGCCGGCGAGCTGCTCTACTGCTACAACATCCTCCGCCCGCGGAACGTCATGCCCGTGCACGGCGAGACACGCCACCTCATCGCGAACGGTAAGCTCGCGCAGCAGACCGGCGTGCCGGCGTCGAACGTCCTGCTGACCGAGGACGGCTCCGTGATCGACCTCGTGGACGGCACCGCCCGCGTCGTCGGAGCCGTCGAGTGCGGCTACGTCTACGTGGACGGCTCCAGCGTCGGCGAGATCACGGACGCCGACCTCAAGGACCGCCGCATCCTCGGCGAGGAGGGCTTCATCTCGATCATCACGGTCGTCAACCGCACCACCGGCAAGATCGTCTCCGGCCCGGACATCCACGCGCGGGGGTTCGCCGAGGACGAGTCCGTCTTCGACGAGATCAGACCGAGGATCAGCACCGCCCTCGAGGACGCCGTGACGAACACCACCGAGCACACCACGTACCAGCTCCAGCAGGTCGTCCGGCGAACCGTCGGCACCTGGGTCAACCGGCGCTACCGCAGGCGCCCCATGATCATCCCGGTGGTCCTGGAGGCCTGACCCGGGCACGGGACCGGCCGGTGACCGGCAGTCCCCGGCCGGTCACGCCGTCCCCGCGGGGGGCCGGGATCCGCCGGTTGGGCGACGCCGTCCGGTACCGTGGAGTGCATGGCCACTCGAACCTCCCCTGCCCCGCGGGGCCAGCAGCAGACCCGCAGCAGGGGAGCGTCCGCCGCTGCAGGGACCTCCCGCGGCAAGGCGCCCGCGAAGGGCGCCACCCGCGCCCCGGCGAAGACCCGGCAGGCGCCGGTCGCCCCCGAACCGCGGCAGGACGACCGCCCCGCCCTCCCCGTGCGCGCGGTCCAGGCCGTCTGGATGGGTGCCGCAGGCGTCGTCGGGTCCGGCGTCCGGGCCTTCGGCCACACGGTGAACCCCGAGCGGGAGCTCCGGCGTGACGGTTCCGGCCTGTTCCTCCTCCTGCTCGCCCTCGCCGTCGCCGCCGTCGAGTGGTGGGCCCTCGGCGGCACACCCGCGGACATCGTGCACGCCGCAGCCGGGGGCACCTTCGGCTGGATGGCCCTGCTCGTCCCCTTCCTGCTCGGCATCGGCGCCGTCCGCCTATTCCGGTACCCGGAGCGCCACCGGGCCAACAACCGCATCAGTATCGGCCTGCTCGTCATCCTCTTCGCCGGCTCCGGGATAGCGCACCTCGTCGGCGGGCAGCCGGGTCTCCAGCACGGGCTGGACGCCCTCTGGCGCGCGGGCGGTGTCGTGGGCTTCCTCGTCGCCGGACCCCTCAGCAGCGTCCTGACAGCGTGGCCGGTCGGCCTGCTGCTCGGCGCCGCGATCCTCCTCGGCCTGCTGATCGTCACCGCGACGCCCTTCCGCCACATCCCCGCCCGCCTGCGCGCGCTCTACGAGCACCTGATGGGCCAGGACCCCGACGACGCCCGGCACACGCGCGACGACGGCCACGACCAGAGCTACCTCTACGAGGCGCACGGCGCCACGGCGAAGCCGGAGCCGAAGAAGCGCAAGCGCCTGTTCGGCAAGGAGAAGACGGACGCGCCCTTCGATGCCGAGCACGCGGAGGAGGGGTCGGACGCCGACGGCTACGTGGGCGACGAGGCCTTCGAGCGCGCCGTCATCGAGGACGAGGAGCGCCGCGCCCGCGAGGCCGAGGCCGCCGTGCCGCCCGGTGTCCGCCGTCCGACGAGGCAGGAACTCGCCGCCGAGGAGATCAAGCGGTCGCAGGCGAGCCGCGTTCCGCCCACGGAGGCGCCGGAACGCGCACCCGAGGGCGCCACGGAGGCCATCGACATGGTCCCCGCCGCGAAGGCGATCATCGTCCCCTCCACGCCGGTGCAGCCGCAGGTCCCGCCGACGCCCATCCCGCAGCGCACCGAGCAGCTGCAGCTCGCCGGCGACGTCGCCTACACGCTGCCGCCGTCGGACTACCTGCCGGCCGGCACCCCGCCGAAGGAGCGCTCCGAGGCCAACGACGCCGTCGTCGCCGCGCTCACGCACACCCTGGACCAGTTCAACGTGGACGCGAAGGTCACCGGGTTCTCGCGTGGCCCGACGGTCACGCGGTACGAGATCGAGCTCGCACCCGGCACCAAGGTGGAGCGGGTCACCGCCCTGTCGAAGAACATCTCCTACGCCGTCGCCAGCTCCGACGTGCGCATCCTCTCGCCCATCCCCGGCAAGTCGGCCATCGGCATCGAGATCCCCAACACGGACCGCGAGACCGTGTCCCTCGGTGACGTGCTGCGCTCCGGCAACGCCCGCAAGACCGACCACCCGATGGTCATGGGTGTCGGCAAGGACGTCGAGGGCGGATTCGTCGTCGCGAACCTCGCCAAGATGCCGCACCTCCTGGTCGCCGGCGCGACCGGCGCGGGCAAGTCCTCCTTCGTGAACTCGATGATCACCTCCATCCTCATGCGGTCCACCCCCGACGAGGTGCGCATGGTCATGGTGGACCCGAAGCGAGTGGAGCTGACGGCCTACGAGGGCGTGCCGCACCTCATCACGCCGATCATCACGAGCCCCAAGAAGGCCGCCGAGGCGCTGCAGTGGGTGGTCCGCGAGATGGACACGCGCTACGACGACCTCGCGAACTACGGCTACAAGCACATCGACGACTTCAACAAGGCGGTGCGGAACGGCAAGGTGGTCCCGCCCGAGGGCTCCAAGCGCGTGGTCCGTCCCTACCCGTACCTCCTGGTCATCGTGGACGAGCTCGCCGACCTCATGATGGTGGCGCCCCGCGACGTCGAGGACTCGATCGTGAGGATCACGCAGCTCGCGCGTGCCGCCGGAATCCACCTCGTCCTCGCGACCCAGCGGCCGTCGGTGGACGTCGTCACCGGCCTGATCAAGGCGAACGTCCCGTCGCGCATGGCCTTCGCGACGTCCTCCGTCACGGACTCCCGCGTGGTCCTCGACCAGCCCGGCGCCGAGAAGCTGATCGGCCAGGGCGACGCCCTGTTCCTGCCGATGGGCGCCTCCAAGCCCATGCGTGTGCAGGGGGCCTGGGTCACCGAGTCCGAGATCCACCGCGTCGTGGAGCACGTGAAGGGCCAGCTGCAGGCCACCTACCGCGAGGACGTCGCCGTGGAGGCGCCCAAGAAGCAGATCGACGACGACATCGGGGACGACCTCGAGGTGCTGCTGCAGGCCACCGAGCTCGTCGTCACCACGCAGTTCGGTTCCACCTCGATGCTGCAGCGCAAGCTCCGCGTGGGCTTCGCGAAGGCGGGACGGCTCATGGACCTCCTCGAGTCCCGCGGCGTCGTCGGCCCGTCGGAGGGCTCGAAGGCCCGCGACGTCCTCGTCAAGCCGGACGACCTCGAGCCGGTCCTCGCCGCGATGCGCGGGGACGAGCCGCCGGTCGCGCCCCGCCCCGCCCCGGGGCCGGTGGACCTCGTGGCCGAGGACCTCGCGTCGCGACCGCAGGCCGTCGACTACTACGACGACGCGGACACCCCCGGCGGATCCGACGACGACGGCGGCGAGGACGCCTGGAACCTCACCGGCAGGTAGCCTGACATGGTGAACAGCTCCCCGAGCCCGGCGGTGCCGGTCCTGAACATCGCGAACGTCCTCACCGTCGTGCGGATCCTGCTCGTCCCGTTCTTCATCTGGTTTCTCCTGCTCGACGACGGGCAGGCCGGGCTGTTCCGCTGGCTCGCGGTCCTCACCTTCGTGGTCGCGATCTACACGGACAAGCTCGACGGTGACCTGGCGCGCAGCCGCGGGCTCATCACCGACTTCGGCAAGATCGCCGATCCGATCGCCGACAAGCTCCTCATCGGCTCCGCGCTCGTGCTGCTCTCCGTCCTGGGAGAGCTCTGGTGGTGGGTGACGGTCGTCATCCTCGTCCGCGAGATCGGCATCACGCTCCTGCGCTTCGCGGTCATCCGGTACGGCGTGATGCCCGCCTCCCGCGGCGGCAAGCTGAAGACCGTCGTCCAGACCGTCGCCATCCTGCTCTTCCTGCTGCCGCTGCAGGCCCTGCTGGGGGACTGGGCCTGGTGGCTCTCGGCCTCGGTCATGGCGGCCGCCGTCGTCATCACGGTGGTGACCGGCGTGGACTACGTCGTGCAGGCCGCCCGCCTCCGGGCGGACGCGCGGAAGTGACCGGCGCGCAGCTCGCGTCCGACGTCGTCGCCCTCGCCACCCGGCTGGGCCTCACCGTGGCAACGGCGGAATCCCTGACGGCCGGGATGGTCGCGGCGGCCCTCGCGGAGGTGCCCGGCGCCTCGTCCGTCCTGCAGGGCGGCATAGTGGCCTATCAGGTATCCGTCAAGCAGAACCTCCTGGGCGTCGACGCCCGGCTCCTCGCCGAGGCCGGCGCCGTCGATCCCCGCGTGGCCGAGGCGATGGCGCGCGGGGCGCGGGAGGCCCTTTCGGCCGACATCGGCGTCGCGACCACCGGCGTAGCCGGACCCGCCGCACACGAGGGGAAGCCCGTCGGCACCGTGTTCACGGCGATCTCGTCGGTCTCGGGCGCGGAAGCACGCGAGCACCACTTCTCCGGCGGCCGCGACGAGATCCGCAGCGCCTCCCGCGACGCTGCGCTCTCGGAGCTCCTCGGGGCCCTGTCCAGGGGAACAAACCGTGCGCGGGGGTAGTTATAAACAGTGCCTGCCGTTGATAGGGTGGGCGACTCAGGCTCAAGCAGAACGGCCAGGTCATCATCACGGTGCACACGTCCGTCCGGGCGGTGCCCATTCATGAGGGAGCAAGGCGATACAGATGGCAAAGCAACCCGTATCCGTAAACGGCGTAGTCCGTTGGCGTGATGTGGGGTTGGCAGATGATGCACAACGCAAGCCTAAGGAGCGCAAGATGGTAGTTCTTCGCCATGAGATCGGCGACGTCCTGCGTGACGTCCGCCAGCGCCAGGGCCGTACCCTGCGAGAGGTGTCGCACAGTGCGAGGGTCTCCCTCGGATACCTCAGCGAGGTTGAGCGTGGCCAGAAGGAAGCATCCTCTGAACTCCTCTCATCGATCTGCAGCGCACTCGAGGTGCCCCTTTCCTCGATGCTGCGGGAAGTCAGCGACCGACTGGCAGTAGCAGAAGGCGTCTCCATCCCGGATACCATCCCGCAGGAATTCTCCCAGGAGTTCGGGGACGACCTCACCGACGAACTGAACGACGACTTCCGTCGGGGACTCGCGGCCACGAACCGCTGATTCCCCGCACGACCCCACAAGGAAGGCCCGTCCCCCCAGGGGACGGGCCTTCCTGCCGTCTGCTACCAGTCGTCCGTCTGCTACCAGTTGTCCTTGGTGTACGTGTTGTTCAGCTGGGCGATCAGCGTGCCGAGGCGCGTCAGGTCGTCCACGTCCCAGTCCTCCATGAGCTGGTGGAACGCCTGCTTGCGCGCGGACTGCGCGGCCACGAGCTGACGCGTGCCGGCCTCCGTCAGGGAGATGGCCTGCGCCCGGCCGTCGAGCGGATCGGCCTCCTTCTGCACCAGCCCGAGCTGCTCGAGCATCGCGATCTGGCGGCTGACGGACGGCTTTCCGACGCCCACGCTGGCTGCGATGTCCGTGAGGCGCATGGAACCCTCCCGCTGGAGTATGACGAGGAGCCCGTAGGCCGCCGGCTCCATGTCCGGGTGCACGCGGCGGGCCACCTTGTAGGAGTTGGACCGCGCGCGGCGCCACAGCATGCTGAGCTGCTGCTCCAGGGCCTCGATGGCCGCATCGGTGTCGGCATCGTCCCCGGGGTACGCGGCGAGGCCCGGCTCGGTGTCTGTGGTACTCGGCTTCGCGTTCATGGGGCAATTGTAGGGTGACGCGTCCGCGGGACACCATGCGGTGGGACGCTACTTTCGGCGGCCCGGCCATCCGGTCCGGCCGCGCGCGGGCTCCGGTGCCCGCGCGCGGCGGCGGAGCGCGCAGAATGGAGGAGACGTGTACGGCGGTAGGCCCGGACCGCGGCGGGGGTCGGCGGCGCGGAGACGACGAGAGCAGGGAACGGCACATGCGGTTGAGCGACTTCTGGCGGCTGATGGACGACGAATTCGGGGCGGGATACTCGAGGACGCTCGCCCGGGACCTGGTCGTCGACCGCCTGGGTGACAGGACGGCGGTCGAGGCCCTCGCGGCGGGCGTCGACCCGAAGGCGGTCTGGGAGGCGGTGTGCCGTATCCAGGACGTGCCGCGGGAGCGCTGGCTCGGCCGCGACGTCAAGCCCCGGTGACCGCCGGGAGCGCGTCCTCGGACCGGGTCGGACGGACACGCGCGGCGCCACGGATAATCGAATATCTGTTCGGATCGCGGTATGATGTTCACGGCGGTGGCCCGCTCTTGTGCACATACCGGCGGCTCCACCTCAAACTGTCGGCGCAGGCCCATACAGTCGTACCGAACACGTAAACAGGCCAGTTGGCCATGAAAAACCGAGGTGAAGAATGGCCGCTCCAGACCGCGAGAAAGCCCTCGAAGCTGCTCTCGCCCAGATCGACAAGCAGTACGGCAAGGGATCCGTCATGCGTCTCGGAGACGAGACCCGTGCCCCCATCGAAACCATCTCCACGAGCTCCATCGCCCTGGACGTCGCCCTGGGCATCGGTGGGCTGCCGCGCGGCAGGGTCGTCGAGATCTACGGCCCGGAATCCTCCGGCAAGACCACCGTGGCGCTCCACGCCGTCGCGAGCGCCCAGCGCAACGGCGGCATCGCCGCCTTCATCGACGCCGAGCACGCGCTCGACCCCGAGTACGCGAAGAGGCTCGGCGTGGACACCGACGCCCTCCTCGTCTCGCAGCCGGACACCGGCGAGCAGGCGCTGGAGATCATGGACATGCTGATCGGCTCGGGTTCGATCGACATCATCGTCATCGACTCCGTCGCAGCCCTCGTCCCGCGCGCGGAGATCGAGGGTGAAATGGGTGACAGCCACGTGGGTCTGCAGGCCCGCCTGATGAGCCAGGCGCTCCGGAAGATCACCGGCCGCCTGAGCCAGACCAAGACCACCGCCATCTTCATCAACCAGCTGCGCGAGAAGATCGGTGTCTTCTTCGGGAGCCCCGAGACCACCACGGGTGGCAAGGCGCTGAAGTTCTACGCGTCGGTCCGTATCGACGTGCGGCGCATCGAGACCCTGAAGGAAGGCGTGAACCCGGTGGGCAACCGGACCCGCGCGAAGATCGTCAAGAACAAGATGGCCCCGCCGTTCAAGCAGGCCGAGTTCGACATCCTGTACGGTCACGGCATCTCCCGCGAGGGTGGCCTGATCGACGTGGGCGTCGAGAACAACCTGGTCAAGAAGTCCGGTGCCTGGTTCACCTACGACGGCGACCAGCTGGGCCAGGGCAAGGAGAACGCCCGGAAGTTCCTCAAGGACAACCCGGACCTCGCGGATGAGCTCGAGCAGAAGATCAGGGTCAAGCTGGGCATCGGGGTGCAGCCCGCGGCCGACGAGGCCGAGGCTCCCAAGCTCAAGGCCGTCAGCGGCGAGTAGGCACGGTGCCGTCCGATACCGGAGCGGACCCGGTCGAGTGGGGGACTTCGTCCGGACTGTTCGGTGCGGACGGGTCCGACCCTGCCGCTGATCCTCCCGGTGCCGCGGGACCCCGGCGCTCGTCCTTCGGGCGCCGGGGTTCCGCGCTGTCCTCCTCGTCCTCCTCGTCCTTCGGGAGCCGGCGTTCGGGCGGGGGGCAACGGAAAGCCCGCACGGGCGGTCGCACCAGTGGCTCACGCCGGGCACGGTCCGACGACCCGTTCGGGCCGGTCGTCGGCTCGTCCGCCGACGCCCCGCCGGTGGAGTACCCCGCGGAGACTCCCGGGGAGGACGCGGCCCCGGTCGACGTCGGACACGGCCCGGGCAGCTCGGACGGCTCGGGCAGGCGACGGTCGAGGGGTGGCCCCACCGGAGCCGGGAGGCCCGAAGCATCCATTGCCGAGAAGAGCGACGAGGAGTGGACGTCGGAGGCCCGGTCCGTCCTGCTGCGCCAGCTGGCCCTCGGCGCCAGGAGCCGCCACCAGCTCGCCCTGAAGCTCGCCGAGAGGGCCGTCCCGCCCGCGATCATCACCTCCCTCCTCGACCGGTTCGAGGAGGTGCAGCTGATCGACGACGCCGAGTTCGCCCGGATGTGGGTGCGGACACGGACCGCCGCGAAGGCGCTCTCCCGCTCGTCCCTGCGCCGCGAACTCGCCGACAAGGGCATCGACGGCGACCTGGCCGAGGACGCCCTGCTGCAGATCTCCGACGAGGACGAGCACGAGCAGGCGCGCGACGTCGTCCGCCGCAAGCTCCGCCGGAACGCCGACCTGTCGGACCGTGCCGTCCGGGAGAAGGAGGTGCGGCGCCTCGTCGGCGTCCTCGCACGCAAGGGCTACAGCCCCGGCACGGCCTTCTCGCTCGTCAAGGGCGTCCTCGCCGAGGCGGACGCCGACTGACCCGCGATTGTGGACGTCCCCGCCGCCCGCCGTACGCTGGATGACGTGAGCATCACAGTCCCGGGTCCCGCCAGCGCGACCATCAGTGAGACCGGCAGCACCCCCGGCGTCCCCGATCAGCGCACCTACGAGGTACGCACCTTCGGCTGCCAGATGAACGTGCACGACTCCGAGCGCATCTCCGGCCTGCTCGAGGATGCCGGCCTCGTCCGGGTGCAGCAGGGCCAGGCGGACGTCGTCGTCTTCAATACCTGCGCCGTACGCGAGAACGCCGACAACAAGCTGTACGGCAATCTCGGCATCCTCAAGGCCGTGAAGGAAGCCCGCCCCGACCTGCAGATCGCCGTCGGCGGTTGCCTCGCCCAGAAGGACCGCGAGACCATCCTCCGCCGGGCGCCCTGGGTGGACGCCGTCTTCGGCACCCACAACATCGGCGCGCTGCCCGCCCTGCTGCAGCGCGCCCGGCACAACCAGGACGCCCAGCTCGAGATCCTCGAGTCCCTCGACGTCTTCCCGTCCACGCTGCCCACCAGGCGCGAATCGGTCTACGCCGGCTGGGTGTCCATCTCCGTCGGCTGCAACAACACCTGCACCTTCTGCATCGTCCCGTCCCTCCGGGGCAAGGAGCGCGACCGGCGGCCGGGGGAGATCCTCGCCGAGATCGAGGCCCTCGTGGCCGACGGCGCCGTCGAGGTCACGCTGCTCGGCCAGAACGTCAACTCCTACGGCGTCGAGTTCGGGGACCGCGGTGCCTTCGCGAAGCTGCTGCGCGCCTGCGGGTCGATCGAGGGACTCGAACGCGTCCGCTTCACGAGCCCCCACCCCGCCGCATTCACCGACGACGTCATCGATGCCATGGCCGAGACACCGAACGTGATGCCGCAGCTGCACATGCCCCTGCAGTCCGGGTCGGACACCGTGCTGAAGGCGATGCGGCGGTCCTACCGGTCCGCGCGCTTCCTCGGCATCCTCGACCGCGTCCGCGACCGGATGCCGCACGCCGCCATCTCCACGGACATCATCGTCGGGTTCCCCGGCGAGACGGAGGAGGACTTCCAGGCGACCCTCGACGTCGTCGAGCAGTCCCGCTTCGCCACCGCCTTCACGTTCCAGTACTCCAAGCGCCCGGGCACCCCGGCGGCCGACCTCCCCGACCAGCTGCCGAAGGCCGTGGTGCAGGAACGCTTCGAGCGGCTCACCGCCCTGCAGGACCGCATCGCCCGCGAGGAGAACGCGCGCCAGGTCGGCGCGACCGTGGAGGTGCTCGTCACCGACCAGCAGGGCCGGAAGGGCTCCGAGACTCACCGGCTCACCGGGCGGGCACGCGATCAGCGCCTCGTCCACTTCTCCGTCCCGGCAGGCGCCGAGGCCCCGAGGCCCGGCGACTTCGTGACGCTTCCCGTCACCGAGGCGGCCTCGTTCCACCTGCTGTCCGACCCGTCGCCGTCGGAGTACTCGCTCCGCCGGTCACGCGCGGGCGATGCCTGGGACCGGAGCCAGGCCGACTCGTGCGGCGTCCCCGGACCATCGGACGGCGCCCCGCGCGCCGTGTCCCTCGGGATGCCGTCCCTGCCCGTCCGCGCGAGCGCCCCTTGACCCTTCCGGTCGGCCGCCCGGCCGTCCTCCCGGTCGTCGCGGTGGTCGGTCCCACGGGCTCGGGGAAGTCCGACCTAGGCGTCGCCCTGGCGCAGCGCCTCGGCGGCGAGGTCGTCAATGCCGACGCCCTGCAGTTCTACCGGGGGATGGACATCGGCACGGCGAAGCTGCCCCGCGAGGAGCGTCACGGCGTCGAGCACCACCTGCTGGACGTCCTCGACGTCACCGAGGAGGCCAGCGTCGCCGCATACCAGGAGGACGCCCGCCGGGTCATCGACGGCATCCGCGAGCGTGGCAGGATCCCCATCCTGGTCGGCGGCTCGGGCCTCTACGTGCGGGCCGCCCTCGATCGCCTGGAGTTCCCGCCCACCGACGCGGGGGTGCGGGCACGGCTCGAGGCGGACCTCGCCGCCGGAGGCAGTGCGGCGTTCCGGGCGCGGCTCCGCGCCGTCGATCCCGTGTCGGCCGATCGGATCGACGACGACCGCCGCCTCGTGCGGGCGCTCGAGGTGCACGAGCTCAGCGGACGCCCCTTCAGCGCCTTCATGCCGCGGCGCGAGTACCACCAGCCGGCGGTGCAGATCGGCCTCGCCGTCGACCGGGACGTGCTGCGCGCACGCCTGGCCGAGCGGGTCCATGCCATGGTGCGGGCCGGTCTCGCCGACGAGGTCCGCCGGCTCGCCGCGGTGGGCCTCCGCGACGGGAGGACGGCGTCCCGTGCCCTGGGGTACGGGCAGTTCCTCCAGGTCCTCGACGGGACCCTGACGGAAGTGGAGGCGGTGGAGGACACGATCGCCGCGACCCGCCGGTTCGCCCGGCGACAGCTCACCTGGTTCCGCGGCGACCCGCGCGTCGCCTGGCTCGACTGGCAGGCGCCGGACCTCGCCGAGGCGGCCGCCGGGCTCGTCGGCCGCGCCGCGGCACCTATCCTAGAAGGGTGACCGACTTCCCCGGCGAGACGCCCGTGCCCCCCGCACCGCAGCCCCCCGGGCTCCCCTTCACGAAGGGCCATGGGACGGGCAACGACTTCATCCTGACGCTCGACCCCGACGGCGACGCGCCGATCGACCCGGCGTTCGTCGCGGCCGCATGCGACCGGCACCGCGGGATCGGCGCCGACGGCTACATCCGGGCAGTCCGGTCCGCCTCGCTGCCCGAGGGACGCGCCCTGCTCCAGACGGAACCGCGCGCGGAGTGGTTCATGGACTACCGCAACGGCGACGGGTCGGTGTCCGAGATGTGCGGCAACGGCGTCAGGGTCTTCGCGCACTTCCTCCTCGCGAAGGGCGTCGCCGAGCTCCCCGCGGGCGGGGAGCTCGCCATCGGCACCCGCGCCGGCGTCAAGCGCGTGACACGGTCCGGGGGCGGCTACGCCGTGGACATGGGGCCGTGGGAGTTCATCTTCCCGGACGCGGCCGTGGCGCGCGGCATGGATTCTCTCGTCGCCATCGGAGGGCTCGACGTCGACCGGCCCGCCCTGTCCATCAGCATGGGCAACCCCCATACCGTCGTCGCGCTGGCCGAACATGCGGAGCTGGACCGGACGGAGCTGCACCGCCCGCCCGCGGTCCAGCCCGTGCCGCCGGAGGGCACCAACGTCGAACTCGTCGTCCCGTCGGATCCGCTCGTGGGGGCCGACGGCGTCGGACGCCTCACGATGCGCGTGCACGAACGGGGTGTCGGCGAGACGCAGTCCTGCGGCACGGGCGCGTGCGCCGCCGCTGCCGGCACCCGGTTCTGGGCGGGCGAGGGGGCCCCGGCCCAGTGGCTCGTGTCGGTGCCCGGGGGCGTCGTCGGCGTGACGTTCTTCGCCGGTCCCGACAACCGTGAGCACGTGCAGCTCAGCGGACCGGCCGTCCTCGTGGCCGACGGAGTGCTGCTGCCCGCAGACTGAGCCGGCGGCACGGAAGGCCGCCGGCCGATCTCACGCGGGGCGCCGCACCTCCAGGATGCGGAACGACTTCGACGTCTCCGCACGCCGCACGCCGAAGCCCGCGGGCAGCTCCTCGGCGAGCCACCGCTGCAGGGAGTCGGCGCCCAGGTTCTTCTGCACCACGAGCCAGGCGCTCCCGCCGGGAGCCAGGCGCGGCAGCCAGCGGAGCAGCAGGGCGTGCAGTTCCTGCTTCCCGATGCGGATCGGGGGGTTGGACCAGATGGTGTCGAACTCGAGGTCCGGATCCACGGCGTCGGGCGTGCTGGCCGTGACGTTGCGGAGCCCCAGCCGCCGGGCGTTCTCCGCGGTCAGCGCGATGCACCGCTCATTGACGTCGACGGCGAGGACCTCGGCATCGGGTGCCGTCAGGGCCAGGGTGAGGGCGATCGGCCCCCAACCGCAGCCGAGGTCGAGCAGGCGCCGCCCCTCGGGATCCGGAACGGAGTCCAGGAGGATCGCCGTGCCCTTGTCCACGCCGTCCGGGCTGAAGAGGCCCGACGACGTCACGAGGTCCCGTTGCCCGCCCGCCAGGACGACCGAAAGGGGCCTCCGCGTGTCCGGGCCCGCCGGCTGTGCGCTGAAATAGTGCTGCGGCTCCTGCTGTGAATCCATGGAGGAAAGCCTAGTGGCACGCCCCCACCCGCCCTCACCCGCCCTCACCCGTCCGGGCCCGTATCCACAGGCGGTCGACGGCGCAGGCGGACAACGGTTTCGCCGGGGGAGAATCCGATGGAACGACCCGGAGGACGGCCGTAGAATCGACAGACAGCCAACTAGGGAGATTATGACCGAGAACCACGGACATTCCACCGGAGCCGACATGGGCCCGGAGGAGATCCAAGCCGTCATCGACCGCATCCTGGCAAGCGACGAAGCTGCCGCGGCGAAGGCGAAGAAGGGGACGACACCGGGCACGACCAGCGCACCCGTCGAGACCAACTGGCGCTCGCGTGCCCTCGCCCTGTCAGGCGACGACGAGCGGTCGGACGCCGACGGGGACCAGCAGGACCTGGCCGAACGCCGTGCCCTCCGCCGTGTCGCGGGACTCTCGACGGAACTCGAGGACGTCTCGGAGGTCGAGTACCGGCAGCTGAGGCTCGAGCGCGTCGTCCTCGCCGGGCTGTGGAGCGAGGGGACCGCGCAGGACGCCGAGAACTCGCTGCAGGAACTCGCCGCTCTCGCCGAGACGGCGGGCTCTGAGGTGCTCGACGGCATCGTGCAGCGCCGGCTGAAGCCGGACCCCGGCACCTTCCTCGGCTCCGGGAAGGCGCAGGAGCTCAAGGACATCGTGCAGGCCACCGGTGCAGATACGGTCATCGTCGACAGCGAGCTGTCCCCGTCCCAGCGACGCAGCCTCGAGGACATCGTCAAGGTCAAGGTCATCGACCGCACCGCGCTGATCCTCGACATCTTCGCCCAGCACGCCAAGAGCCGCGAGGGCAAGGCCCAGGTGGAGCTCGCGCAGCTCGAGTACCTGCTGCCGCGCCTCCGAGGCTGGGGCGAGTCGATGTCCCGCCAGGCCGGTGGACAGGTCGGCAGCGCGAGCGCCGGCATGGGCTCCCGTGGTCCCGGTGAGACGAAGATCGAACTCGACCGCCGGAAGATCCGCACCCGCATGGCGAAGCTGCGCCGCGAGATCGCCGCGATGAAGCCTGCGCGCGAGACGAAGCGGTCCAACCGCCGGCGCAACCAGGTGCCCTCCGTCGCGATCGCCGGGTACACCAACGCCGGGAAGTCGTCCCTGCTGAACCGCCTCACCGACGCGGGCGTGCTCGTTCAGAACGCGCTGTTCGCGACCCTCGATCCCACGGTGCGCAAGGCGGAGACGCCCGACGGCATCGGCTACACGCTCGCCGACACCGTGGGGTTCGTCCGCTCGCTGCCCACCCAGCTGGTCGAGGCGTTCCGCTCGACCCTCGAGGAGGTGGCCGACTCGGACCTGATCCTCCACGTCGTCGACGCCTCGCACCCGGACCCGGAAGGGCAGATCGCGGCCGTCCGTGCCGTCCTGACCGAGATCGACGCCCGCAAGGTGCCCGAGATCATCGTGTTCAACAAGGCAGATGCCGCCGACCCGTTCGTCATCGAGCGGCTGCGGCAGCGCGAGCCGCGCTCCGTCGTCGTCTCCGCCCGCACGGGTGCCGGGCTCACCGAGCTCCGGCAGCTCATCAGCACGAACATCCCCCGTCCCGGGGTCAAGATGGACCTGCTGGTGCCCTACGAGCAGGGACAGGTCCTCAGCCGGCTGCACGAGGAGGACGTCGAGATCCTCGGCCTCGAGCACGTCGACGAGGGCACACGCCTCGAGGTCATGGTCCGCGAGGGCCTGGCCGCCGACCTGGAGCCGTATCTGCGGCATGAGTGACAGCACGCCGTCCGGCGCCGCCGTCGTGGCGCCGGACCCGGCGCGCCACACCGCCGAGGCCCGGCAGGCACTCGAGCTGCTCGACGCCGCCGTAGGGGCCATGGGCGGTGAGATGCGCGCCGGCCAGCACGAGATGGTGCGGCAGGTCAGCGAAGCCATCCGCTCCGGCGACCACCTGCTCGTGCAGGCGGGCACCGGCACGGGCAAGTCGCTCGCCTACCTCGTACCGCTCATCGCCCACGCCATGGACAGCGACCGCCCGTCGGTGGTCTCCACGGCGACGCTCGCCCTGCAGGCGCAGATCGTGGGCCGTGACCTGCCGCGCCTGCTCGACGCGGTGCGGCCCGCTCTCGCACGCCCCGTCGACGTCGCGCTGCTCAAGGGCCGCTCGAACTACGTCTGCCTCCACAAGACCGGCGGCGGCTTCCCCGAGGAGGACGCCCCGGATGCCCTCTTCAGCCTCGGGGAGGACGCGACACCGCACCCCGCCCCCGCGCACGGCGGCGGGGGTCCATCCTCCGCCCTCGGCCGCGAGGTGGTCAGGCTCCGCGAATGGGCGGACGAGACCTCCACCGGCGACCGCGACGACCTCGTGCCCGGCGTCAGCGACCGCGCGTGGCGCCAGGTGTCCGTGTCCAGCATGGAGTGCGTCGGCGCCGCCCGCTGTCCCGTGGCGCAGGAGTGCTTCAGCGAGAAGGCGCGGGCGGCGGCCGCCGATGCCGACATCATCATCACCAACCACGCCATGCTCGCCATCAGTGCGTTCGAGGGGCTCGCCGTGCTGCCCGAGTACGACGTCGTCGTGATCGACGAAGCCCACGAGCTGCACGACCGCGTCACCGGGGCAGTGTCCGGGCAGCTCTCCGCCTCGATGGTGGGCGCAGCCTCCACGGCTCTGCGCCGCCACGCCTCGATCGGCACCGCCGGTCTCGACACCGCAGCGTCCGCCTTCGAGGCTGCGTCGGAACTCGTGCCCTCCGGGCTCCTGCCCGGCGGCCTGCCTGAGGACCTCGAGCAGTCGCTGGAGCAGGTCCGTGACGCCGCACGGGCCGCGCTGTCCGACACGAAGACCGACGGCAAGTCGGAGGCCGACGCCGACGGCGGGCGGCAGGTGGCCCGCTCGCGCGCCACCCTGGTCTTCGACCTCGCGGAGCGGATCCTCTCGGCCGCCGCCGCCGGTGAGGTGGTGTGGGCGTCCCGCCCCAGCACGTTCACGCCCGGCTCCGGCTACGCCCAGCCGGACGAGACCGCGCCGGCCACGCTCAACGTCGCGCCGCTGTCCGTCGCGGCACGCCTGCGGGAGGGCCTGTTCGAGGACCACACCGTGATCCTCACCTCCGCGACGCTCGCCATCGGCGCCGAGTTCGGCCCTGTCGCGGGATCGCTGGGACTGAGCGGACCGGGCGCGCCCGCGTGGACCGGTATCGACGTCGGCAGCCCGTTCGACTACCCCCGGCAGGGCGTGCTGTACGTGGCAAAGGACCTGCCGAAACCGGAGCGGGGTACCTCCGATGCGCAGCTGAAGGAGCTGCTGGCGCTCCTGAAGGCCTCCCGCGGGGGTGCGCTCGGGCTGTTCTCCTCCCGGCGGGCCGCCGAGGAGGCAGCGGAGGCCCTGCGCCCGCAGGTCGACTTCGAGATCCTCTGCCAGGGCGAGTCCTCGCTCAGCGGCCTCGTGGACAGGTTCGCCGCCGAACCGGACACCTGTCTGTTCGGCACGATGTCACTGTGGCAGGGCGTGGACGTGCCCGGCGCCTCGTGCCGCCTCGTGGTGATCGACCGCATCCCCTTCCCGCGACCCGACGATCCCCTGATGACCGCGCGCACGCGGGCGGTCGCACGGAACGGCGGCAACGGCTTCATGAGCGTCTCCGCCACCCATGCCGCGGTGCGACTGGCGCAGGGGGCGGGCCGGCTCATCCGCTCGGCGGGGGACCGGGGCGTCGTCGCCGTGCTCGACAGCCGCCTCGCCACGGCCCGGTACGGCGGTTTCCTCCGCGCCGCGCTGCCGCCGTTCTGGGCGACGACCGACAGGGCCACGGTCACCGGGATCCTCGAACGGCTCTCCGCCCGCTGACACGCCTGCCCCGGGGTACGCGAAGGGCGCCGCAGTCCGGGACTGCGGCGCCCTCCGGGCATCCGGGGAAGCGGGCCGCTAGAGCGCGCGCATCACCGAGACGACCTTGCCCATGATGCTGGCGTGGTCGCCGAGGATGGGCTCGTAGCGTGTGTTCTGGGGCAGGAGCCAGGTGTGGCCGTCGCGCTGGCGGAAGGTCTTCACGGTGGCTTCGTCGTCGAGCAGGGCTGCGACGATGTCGCCGTTCTGTGCGCTCTGCTGCTTGCGGACCACCACCCAGTCGCCGTCGCAGATCGCGGCGTCGACCATCGAGTCGCCGGAGACCCGGAGCATGAAGAGCTCGCCGTGGCCCACGAGCTGCCGGGGGAGGGGCATGACGTCCTCCACCACCTGGTCCGCGAGGATGGGCCCGCCCGCTGCGATGCGGCCCACGAGCGGTACCAGTGCCGTGTCCACCGCGACGCGGTGCTCGCCGGCGGACTTCCGCTCCGGTGCTCCGTCCGTGCCCGCCGACGCTTCCGGAGGCAGTGTGAGCGGCAGCAGGACCTCCATGGCGCGGGGGCGCTTGGGATCGCGCCGGAGATAGCCGAGCCGCTCCAGCTGCGACAGCTGGTGCGTCACGCTCGAGAGGCTCGCGAGCCCCACCGTGTCGCCGATCTCACGCATCGACGGCGGGTACCCCTTGTCCGCGATCGAACGCTGGATGGTCTCGAGGATCGTCAGCTGGCGCGCCGTCAGCCCCTTGGACACCGAACGGCCGCGGGGACGGCCGCGACCGGCCGAGATGGGCACGGCGTCCGCCGGCACCTCGGCCGTGTTCGATTCCGGCCGGTCCGTCCGTGTTGGTTCCGCCACTGTTGCGCCTTTCGCCCTGGACTGGAGATCCCGTTGTGCCCGCCTGCCGCCCCCCGCCTGCGCGGGAAGCGGTTCTGTCAGTGGCGGGTGATTGCCTGAGGTATGTCGACGCCGTGCCTGCCGCTCGGTAGCAGCCGGTGCCGTCGATGCCCTGCCCTGTTCACGCTAGGGCAGACGGTAGGGCTTTTCAAACATATGTTCGAGCGAGTCTCGACAACGGTCGTCGGTCAGTGCTAGAAATAGGCTCAGATAAATTAGAACACGCGTTCGAAACAGGAGTCCAGCCCTGATTGGCTATTCGAAGGGAAAGAGGCTAGGCAATGGCTGAAGCACCCGCACTGCACGGCAGCACGGCGCTATGGGCGCTGACCCCCACCCGCGGCGAGGGACGCCTGCGTCTCGTCCGCCCGGCGACACCGGAGCGCACCGCGACGGCCCGCCCGCGCGTACCCCGACCATCCCGCACGGCGACAGCACCCTCGATCTCCGCCCACGCATTCCTGCAGCCCCGGACCGCCCTGCAGTCTCCTGCCTCCACGCAGCCCCGCACCTCCATGCAGCCCCGCACCTCCATGCAGCCCCGTACCTCCACGCAGCGGAGTGCGGAGCGCCCCCTGACGCTTACGCGGCGCGGCCGGCTCGTCCTGGTCGGCCTGCCGATCGCGCTCGGCGTGGCGGCGCTCATCCTCCTCGGCGCCTTCCTCACCTCGCAGGCGCAGGCCGGGGAGTCGCTGCCCGCGCCGTCGTCGACCGTCGAGGTGAGCGTCGCGGCGGGGGAGTCCCTCTGGGACCTCGCCGTCCGGTTCGCACCGGAGCGCGATCCCCGCGACGTCGTCGCGGAGATGGTCGAGCTCAACGATCTCCGCGGCTCCGTCGTCCAGACCGGGCAGACCGTCGCGATCCCCGCGGCCGGCTAGGCACGCAGCACCCGGCGGCGGCAATCGTCGTCATCCGGTACCGGCCGTTCGCCGCTGCAGCCGGCATCGCTTAAACTCGTGAGGTGCCCTCCTCCGTCGACGCCCTCGCAAACCTCCCGCTGCGTGACGACCTCGTGGGGCTGCACCCCTACGGCGCCCCCCAGCTGGACGTCCCGATCCTCCTGAACGTGAACGAGAACACGCACGGCGTCCCCGACGACGTGCACGCGGCCATCGTGGAGGCCGTCGCCCGGGCCACGCAGGGGCTGAACCGCTACCCGGACCGCGAATTCACCGAACTCCGGAAGAACCTCGCCGACTACCTCGGCCACGGCCTCACCCCCGACCAGCTCTGGGCGGCCAACGGCTCCAACGAGGTCCTGCAGCAGGTCCTCCAGGCCTTCGGCGGACCGGGGCGGACGGCGATCGGATTCCCGCCCACCTATTCCATGTACCCGCTGCTGGCCAGCGGCACGGGCACGCGCTACGTCACGGCGGAGCGCGGGGCCGCCTACGCCATGACGCCCGAGGCCACGGCCCGGGCGGTCCGCGAGTCCGGCGCGAACATCGTCTTCCTGTGCTCGCCGAACAACCCCACCGGCACGGCCCTGGGTCTCGACGTCATCGAGGCCGCCTACGACGCCGGCGAGGCCGCCCGCGCCATCATCATCGTCGACGAGGCGTACGGGGAGTTCGCGCAGCAGGGCACGCCGAGCGCGCTTACGCTGTTGCCCGGGCGCCCGCGGCTGCTCGTGTCCCGCACCATGAGCAAGGCCTTCGCCCTCGCCGGAGCCAGGATCGGCTACCTCGCGGCCGCGCCCGAGATCACCGACGCCCTGCGGCTGGTGCGCCTGCCGTACCACCTGTCCGCCATCACGCAGGCCGCGGCCAACGCCGCGCTCACGCACGCGGACACGCTGCTGTCCAACGTCGAGGCGATCAAGGTGCAGCGGGACCGCATCGTGAGGGAACTGGAGGGGCTCGGCCTGTCGCCGGCACCGTCGGATGCGAACTTCGTGTTCTTCTCCGGCCTCGAGGATCCGCATCGCGTCTGGGAGGGACTGCTGGAGGCCGGGGTCCTCATCCGCGACGTCGGCATCACCGGGTCCCTGCGGGTCACCGCGGGAACAGAACACGAGACCACGGTGTTCCTCTCGGCGTTGACGAAGCTGCTCTAGCCCGCTCCGGCCCGCATGGAGCATCGTCCCGCACGCGAGTCTCCTAGACTTGGGGGCGGTCCCGCACCTCACCGTGCATCGCCCCCAGCCACCGCCGAACCCCGATCGGTGCCGGATGCCCGGCAGCGCACAGAAGGAATGCAATGACAGTTGATGCCGCCCGCGGCCGCACGGCCCGGATCGAACGCGTCACGAGCGAGTCCAGCGTCGTCGTCGAGCTCGACCTCGACGGCACCGGGGTGTCCTCGATCGACACCACGGTGCCCTTCTACGACCACATGCTCACCGCCCTGTCGAAGCACTCGCTGATCGACCTCGCCATCACGTCCTCCGGGGACACGCACATCGACGTCCACCACACGGTCGAGGACACCGCGATCGCCATCGGGGAGGCGCTCCGCATCGCCCTCGGCACGAAGGCCGGCATCCGCCGCTTCGGCGAGGCCACGGTCCCGCTGGACGAAGCCCTCGCGAACGCCGTCGTCGACATCTCGGGACGCCCGTACCTCGTGCACGGCGGCGAACCGGCGGGCCAGGAGTACCACCTCATCGGCGGCCACTTCACGGGATCGCTCACCCGGCACGTGCTGGAGGCCATCGCACTGCACGCGCAGATCTGCCTGCACGTCACCGTCCTCGCCGGCCGCGACCCGCACCACATCGTCGAGGCCCAGTTCAAGGCCCTCGCCCGGGCGCTCCGTGCCGCTGTGGAACCCGATCCCCGGGTCGAGGGCATCCCCTCCACGAAGGGAGCACTGTGAGCCCGCGTACCGTGACCGTGCTCGACTACGGCTCGGGCAACGTCCGCTCCGTCGTCCGCGCCCTCGAACACGTGGGAGCCGACGTCGTACTGAGCGCCAAGCCCGACGACGTCCTCACCGCCGACGGCCTGCTGGTCCCGGGCGTGGGAGCGTTCGCCGCCGTCATGAAGGGACTCAAGGACGTCGACGCGCTGCGCATGATCGGCCGGCGCGTGGCCGGCGGCCGCCCCGTCCTCGGGATCTGCGTGGGACTCCAGGTGCTCTTCGACGAGGGCGTGGAGCACGGCGTGCGCACGCCGGGTATGGGCGAATGGCCCGGCACGGTCGAGCGGCTCCAGGCCGACGTCGTCCCCCACATGGGCTGGAACACCGTGGAGGCCCCCGCGGACACCGTCCTGTTCGACGGCATCGGGGACGAGCGTTTCTACTTCGTGCACTCCTACGGCGTCCAGGACTGGTCCTTCGACGTCACCCAGCCCGCCATGAAGCCCCCGCAGGTCACCTGGTCCCACCACGGCGGGCCCTTCATCGCCGCGGTCGAGAACGGCCCGCTCAGCGCCACGCAGTTCCACCCCGAGAAGTCGGGCGACGCCGGAGCGCAGCTGCTGCGGAACTGGATCGAGGGCCTGCGGTGAACCGGTGCTGAGCCTCGTGCTCATGGGAGCCGCCGGCCTCCTCATCGGCGGCGCGTACTCCCTGCGCAGCCAGGACTTCCCGCGCTGGGTGTGGATCGCCTTCCTCGCGCTGGCGGGCCTCTCGCTCTTCGCCGCCTACCTCTTCACCCTCCCCGGCGACTAGCCGGACCCGACCCGACCCCATCCCGCAGGACTTCCGCAGCCCGCAGACCGCACGAAAGCAGACCATGAGCCCCTTCGCCGAACAGCCCTCACTCGAACTCCTCCCCGCCGTCGACGTCGCCGACGGGCAGGCCGTCCGCCTCGTCCAGGGCGAGGCCGGCAGCGAGACCGGCTACGGCGACCCGCTCGACGCGGCCCTCGCGTGGCAGGAGGCCGGGGCGGAGTGGGTCCACCTGGTCGACCTGGACGCCGCATTCGGCCGGGGGTCCAACCAGCCCCTGCTCGAGCGCGTGGTGAAGCACCTCGACATCAAGGTGGAGCTCTCCGGCGGCATCCGGGACGACGCATCCCTCGACGCCGCACTCGAGCTCGGCGCCACGCGGGTGAACCTCGGAACGGCCGCCCTGGAGAACCCCGAGTGGACCGAACTCGCCATCGCCCGGTACGGCGACGCCGTCGCCGTCGGACTCGACGTGCGCGGCACCACGCTCGCGGCCCGCGGCTGGACGGAGGACGGCGGCGACCTCTGGGAGGTCCTGCAGCGCCTCGAGGACGCCGGCTGCGCACGCTACGTCGTGACGGACGTGACGAAGGACGGGACGCTCAAGGGGCCGAACATCGCCCTGCTCGAGCAGGTGCTGACCAGGACCACCCGCCCGGTCGTGGCGTCGGGCGGGATCTCGAGCCTGGACGACATCGCGGCCCTCCGCGACCTCGTGCCGCGCGGGCTGGAGGGCGCCATCGTCGGCAAGGCCCTCTACGCCGGTGCCTTCACCCTGCCGCAGGCACTGGATGTGGCAGGGCTGCCCGCAGCGTGAGCCGGAGGGAGCTGCCCGCCCACATCGCCGCGGCGCTCGCCGGCAACACCGCCGACTCCGCGGGCCGGGCATGGGCGGGCCGGGACCTGTCCGGTCCCGAGAATCCGCTGCACGCCTTCGACGACGACGACGGTTCCGCCGACCACGCGCTCTCGGCTGCCGTGGCAGGGCTCCTGGGAGCCTCGGACGGGACGGTGGACCAGCCCGGCCCGCGCGAACGGGCGGTCTTCGCGGCCCTCACCACCGCACGCGTGTTCATCCCCATCGTCGCCCGACTCGGCCAGGGGGCGGAGGGCGTCGCCGGCCTGGCGGCCGACAAGGAAGCCGAGATGGCGCTCGTCACGTTGACAGCGCCGGACGGGCGGAAGGCCCTGCCGGTGTTCTCCTCCACGGCGGCGCTGACCCGCTGGCACGCGGATGCGAGGCCCGTGGCGGCCTACGCCGCGCGAGCCGCCCTGGCCGCGGCGGCGGAGGACGCCGAACTGATGGTGCTCGACCCGGGCGGCGAGTTGACGGTCGTCCTCCGGCGTCCTGCCGTGTGGGCCCTCGCCCGGCAGATCGACTGGAGACCGTCGTACGAGGACCCCGACCTGGCATCGCTCGTCGCGACCGCGGCGGGCGAGGTGCCGGACATCCTCTCCGTGGCTCTCCGGCCCGCCGCCGGCGTCCTCGCACGGGCCGCCGACGGTACCATTGCTTCCGGCGGAGGACCCGGACCGGAGCTGCGGATGGACCTGCGGCTCCGCGGTGGGCTGGGGCCGCAGGAGGTGCACGACGTCGTCGCGGCCTTCCGGGCGACGCTCCTGGGCCTCGATGCCTTCGTGGAACGCGTCGACTCGCTCGATATCAAACTCACCCGCTGACGCAGCGCCGTCGGCCAGGAAAGACAGAGCCGTGAACTTCGCCGTCTACCGCGACCTGCTGCGGATCCGCTCCGTGCGGACGCTGCTGATCATCGGGATGATCGCCCGCTTCCCCCACTCCGCGGCAGGCGTGCTGCTGACCCTGCACGTGGTGCAGACCCTCGACCGGGGCTACGCCGAAGCGGGCGCCGTGGCGGCCGTCGTCACGATCGGCATCGCCGTGGGCGCTCCCTGGCGCGGCCGGCGGATCGACGACGTGGGGCTGCGCCGGGCACTCATCCCGTCGGTGGTCGCCGAGGCGATCATCTGGTCGATCGCGCCGCACCTGTCCTACCAGTGGCTGCTCGTCGCGGCCCTGATCGGGGGACTCTTCACCCTCCCGGCCTTCTCGGTGATCCGCCAGGCACTCGGCGTCCTGGTGGACGGTGACCGCCGGCGCACGGCCTTCACCCTCGATGCGATCTCCACGGAAGTGGTCTTCATGGCGGGGCCGGCGGTCGGCGTCGTCCTCGCCACGCAGGTGTCCTCCGTCCTCGGCCTCACCCTCGTCGGCGTCGCCGCCGCGTCGGCCGGGCTCTTCCTCATGTGGATCAACCCTGCGACGCGGTCGGAGCAGCTGCACGACGCGGCCCCCGTCGCGGACCCCGTCCCGGCACCCGGGCCGGCGGTGCTCGGCGAGGCACCGGCCGACCTCGTCGGATACCCGGGCACGACGGCGGGGCGCGGGTCCTCGATGCTGCGCAGGGGAGTGCGTCGCGCGTTCCCGTGGCTGACGGCGCCGCTCGTCCTGGTCATGGTGATCGCCGCGGGTGCCGGACTGGTCCTTTCGGGGTCCGAGGTCGGCATCGTCGCGGCCCTCGAGCTCGCCGGGAACGAGGGGCAGCTGGGGCTCGTGTTCGTGGCGTGGTGCGCGGCGTCGGTGGTCGGCGGTCTCCTCTACGGAGCCCTGCACCGGCCGGTCCCGCCGTCGCTGCTGCTGCTCGGCATGGGACTCCTGACGCTGCCCATGGGATTCGCCCAGGACACGCTCTCACTGGCACTGCTGTCCATCCCACCGGGTCTGCTGTGTGCGCCGGTCCTCTCTGCCGCCTCGGAGAAGGTCGCGGACCTCGTCGCGGAGGACCGGCGGGGGGAGGCCATGGGCTGGTACGGCTCCGCGCTGACCTCCGGTGTGGCGCTGGGCGCACCGGTGGCAGGGCTGCTCATCGACGCGACCGGCCCCTGGGGCGGTTTCACCGCCGTGTCCGTGGTCTCCGCGGCCATCGGCGCCATCGGCTACCTCGCGCGCGGTCGGAGCCTCCGGTCCCCGGCGGCATCGGGGCAGCCCGCTCGGTAGCGGGCCGCCGGGAAGCGCTAGTTGACCGGCCCGGTGTACTTCTCGCCAGGGCCCTGGCCGGGCGGGTCGGGGATGATCGATGCCTCCCGGAAAGCGAGCTGCAGGGAGCGGAGCCCGTCGCGCAGCGGTCCGGCGTGCTGGGAACCGATCTCCGGCGCCGCGGCCGTCACGAAACCGGCGAGAGCGGTGATGAGCTTGCGCGCCTCGTCGAGGTCCTTGAGCTGCTCGGCGTTCTCCTCGTGGCCGAGGCCGCACTTCACCGCCGCGGCGCTCATGAGGTGGACTGCGGAGGTGACGATGACCTCGACGGCGGCCACCTCGGAGATGTCCCTCATCTGCCGTCGGACGTCCTGCTCGGCGTCGTCCGGCGTGTCGTGGCCCTGCTCCTGCTCGTCCGCGAAGCTGCGGCGGGTCACCGGTGCGGGCACCTCGTCGGGGGCGGGCTGCGGATTGTCGTGTGGGGTGTCCATACTGGTAAGCTTGGCATAGACCAACCGGTCGCCGTTACTTGCCGTGCTCCCTCCAGGAGCGGCGGGTGGTGGCCGGGATGCAAGCGGAGTCCTCTCCCACCCGCGTTTGCCTGGTGCGACCGCTCGTCGCATTGCAGGTAGCCGGGTCACCTGGTCGGTTCTGCCGTTGCGCAGGAGGCTTCTGCCTCCCCGACCGTGCATGACCGGTTACCGAGGCCTTCGATTGCGCATGCAATGGAAGGCCTTCTTTCGTCTGCAGGCGGTTTCAGCTTGAGTATCCACAGGAGTCACACATCAGCGAGCCAAGAATCAACGATCGTATCCGCGTTCCCGAGGTGCGGTTGGTCGGACCTGCCGGCGAACAGGTAGGAATCGTCCGTATCGAGGACGCACTCCGACTTGCCGCCGAGTCCGACCTGGATCTTGTCGAGGTAGCACCGCAGGCCAAGCCGCCGGTCGCCAAGCTCATGGATTTTGGCAAATACAAGTACGAGGCGGCCGTCAAGGCCCGCGAGGCGCGGAAGAACCAGACCAACACGGTCCTGAAGGAGATCCGTTTCCGCCTCAAGATCGACACGCACGACTACGAGACCAAGCGCGGCCACGCCATCCGCTTCCTCGGCGCCGGCGACAAGGTCAAGGCCATGATCCAGTTCCGCGGACGTGAGCAGCAGCGCCCCGAGATGGGTATCCGCCTGCTGCAGAAGTTCGCGGAAGATGTCGCCGAGGTAGGCATCGTCGAGTCCTCGCCGCGTATCGACGGCCGCAACATGGTCATGGTCATCGGTCCCACGAAGAACAAGGCCGAAGCCAAGGCGGAGGCGCGACGGGAGACCCAGCGTGCCGAGGCCAAGGCAGCGAACGAGGCCGCCAGGAACGGCGAGGCGCCGCCGCGCGTCGATACCTCCGGTGCCGACAACGCGCCGCTGACGCAGTCCCTCGCGGACCTGCTGCCCGAGGGCTACGAGATCAGGAGTGCGCCCGAGGCAGTCGAGACCGTCGCAGCCGAGACCGACACCGCAGCCGAGGCACAGCAGACGGGTGCCCCCCAGGCACCCGCCCAGAGCGCGCCCACGGCGGAGGCGACGGACTCCGGCACGACGGCGGCACAGCCCGTGCAGGCACCGAAGGCGGAGCAGGCTCCGGCAGCACCGGCCCGCACCTCCTCGGCCCCGCGGTCGACGGCGCCGCGTCCGGCTGCCGAACGCCCTGCCACGTCCCGGCCCGCTTCGGCTCCGCGCCCTGCGACGTCCCGCCCCGCAGCGGCTGCCCCGGCACCGAGGTCGGCTCCGCCCGCCCCCGCACCGAGGCCTGCCGCAGCGGCCCCCAAGCCCGCCGCGTCGGCACCGAAGCCGTCCGCAGCAGCCCAGCCCTCGGCCACGCCGAAGCCCGGAGCGCCGAAGCCGTCGGCGACCCCCAAGCCCGCCGGCAGGACGGCTCCCTCCAAGAGCCCGACCAGTCGGCCCAAGCCCGGGAGCACGGACTAGGCCTTCAGGCCGGTCCTGACGGGCTCGTTCCACAACCAGCAGGCATCGACACGGTGCCGAACTCCGGGCGCACCCGCCCCGGCTACCAGAAGGAGATCGGTTCCCATGCCGAAGATGAAGACCCACAGCGGCGCCAAGAAGCGCTTCAAGCTGACCGGAAGCGGAAAGCTCAAGCGCCAGCAGGCCAACCGCCGTCACTACCTCGAGCACAAGTCCTCGACCGTGACGCGCCGCCTCGCGAGCGACAAGATCGTCTCGAAGGCCGACACCAAGACCATCAAGAAGATGCTGGGCATCTAACCACCTATCCACCCCGGGGAAAGCGTTCGCACGGACTGTGCGGCGCTGCGGCTGCGGCCGTCACCGAAGAACAAAAGGAGTACGCACGTGGCACGTGTGAAGCGGGCAGTCAATGCCCACAAGAAGCGTCGGGTCATCCTCGAGCGCGCCAAGGGCTACCGCGGACAGCGTTCGCGCCTGTACCGCAAGGCCAAGGAGCAGCTGCTCCACTCGTTCGTCTACAGCTACGGCGACCGCCGCAAGCGCAAGGGCGACTTCCGTCGCCTCTGGATCCAGCGCATCAACGCTGCCTCCCGCGCCAACGGCCTGACCTACAACCGCCTGATCCAGGGCCTCAAGGCCGCCGAGATCCAGGTCGACCGCCGGATGCTCGCCGACCTCGCCGTCACGGACGGAGCCGCCTTCGCCGCGCTCGTCCAGATCGCGAAGAACGCCCTGCCGGCCGACACGTCGGCCCCGCTCAAGGCCTCGGCCTAGGCACATCGGCTGGAGCGGGCCGTGCGGCCCGCCCGACCGGACCACGATGACTGACGACGGACGCCCCCAGGCGCCACTGATGACCAACACCCAGGCTGATCGGGTGAAGGAGGTGGCACGCCTGGCTGGGCGTCCGTCGCGTCTACGGCGCCGCGAGTTCCTCGCCGAGGGGCCGCAGGCCGTACGGGAGGCGCTGCGCCTCCATCTCGAACGGCGTGGGGAGGGCAGGGACGACGTGGTGGTCGGCGCCTATGCCACGCCGGAGGCGCTCGAGCGGCATGCCGACATCGCGGCGCTGCTCGCCCTGGACGGTGCGCCCGTCCTCCGCCTGGCGACGCCGGAGGTCCTCGCGGCGATGTCCTCCACCGTGACGCCGCAGGGCTTCGTGGCGGTCTGCCGGTTCGTCGACGTCCCGCTCGAGGACGTCCTCGCCGCCGGACCGCGGCTCGTGGCCGTGCTGGTCGAGGTGCGTGACCCGGGCAACGCGGGCACGATCATCCGCGCGGCCGACTCCGCCGGCGCCGGTGCGGTCATCCTCACCGGCGCGAGCGTGGATCCCTACAACCCGAAGACGGTGCGCTCCACCGTCGGTTCGCTGTTCCACCTGCCACTCGTCCTGGGCGTGGAGCTCGACGGGCTGACCGGCCGCCTGAAGGGTGGCGGGATGACCGTCCTCGCCGCCGACGGGTACGGGGCCGTGGATCTCGACGACCTGCAGGACGCGAGCGCTGCCCGCGCAGTGGGCGGAGGACCGTCCCCGAAGGGCGCCGGACCAGTGCCCGGCGCGGAAGGTCTTCCCGATTCCGTCCGCCTGGAGGATCCGACCGCGTGGCTCTTCGGCAACGAGGCGCAGGGACTACCGCCCGCGGTGACCGCCGCGGCCGACGCGAGGGTCGCCGTGCCCGTCTACGGGAACGCGGAATCCCTCAACGTCGGCACCGCCGCCACGGTCTGTCTCTACGCCTCGGCGCGCGCGCAGCGCGTCGGCTAGCGCGGCCTGCCGGCCGGAACCGAGTGCCGCGCCTCAGGCGACGGGGACCGACCGGCGCTGCGACCCGGCGCGTTGCCGCCGGTCCATCCTTCCGCTGACGAGGGCCACCCCGAGTCCCAGCACGGCGAGGACGGCACCCACGAGGGCCGGCGCCGTGAAGCCCCAACCCGCCGTGATGACGGCGCCCCCGAGTGCTGCACCGAGCGCGTTCGCCAGGTTCAGCGAGGAATGATTCATCGACGAGGCGAGGGAGGGCGCTCCGGGGGAGACGTCCAGGAGCCGCGCCTGCAGGGGCGGGATGAGGGTGGAGCCGGTGGCCCCGACCAGGAAGACGAAGACGCATGCCGACCAGGGCGTGCCGGCCGCGAGCGGGAACACCAGCAGAACCGCGGCGATGGCGGTCATCGACCCGTAGATGCTGCCCATGATCGACCTGTCCGCCAGCCGCCCGCCGAGGATGTTGCCGACCACCATGCCTACCCCGTACAGCGCGACGACGAACGGCAGGAGGGAAGCCCCCACCCCGGCCACTTCGGTCATCACCGGCGCGATGTAGGAGTAGACGGCGAAGAACCCGCCGAAACCCACGATCCCGATGAGCAGTGTCATCCACAGCTGCGGACGGCGCAGCGCTCCGAGCTCACCCCGGATGCTCGCTCCGGGCCGCACCGGGAGAGCCGGGACGAACACCCTGATGAGCACCAGCGTGGCCGCACCGATCAGCCCCACCAGCAGGAACATGGACCGCCAGCCGAACTGCTGGCCCACCCAGGTCGCGAAGGGCACCCCGACGACGTTCGCGATGCTGAGCCCGAGCATCACCATCGAGATGGCGCGCCCGCGCCTGGCAGGATCGGCGAGGGAGGCGGCGATGACGGCGGCCACACCGAAGTAGGCGCCGTGCGGCAGCCCGGACAGGAACCGGGAGACCAGCATCCACCCGAAGCCCGAGGCGAAGAACGAGGACAGGTTCGCCAGGGTGATGACCAGGGCGAGCGCGAGGGCGACCGAGCGCTGGGGTCTCTTCGCGCCGAGGGTGGCGAGGACCGGAGCGCCGACGACGACGCCGAGCGCGTAGGCCGAGATGACCTGACCGCCACGCTCGTAGTCGACGCCGAGATCGGCGCGCATCTGCTCGAGCAGACCCATGATGGTGAACTCGGTGGTCCCGAGGGCGAAGCCCCCCACGGCCAGCGCCCCGATGGCCATGGCCAACGGGCGGCCTGCGAGCCGCTGGGAGGACGTCGGGGATGGAACGGGGGCAGTCATGGGTGTCCTTGCGGCGTGATCATTCGAGGAAGGGAAGGTCGCCGCCCTCCGAGGCGCGGGGAGAACACGCGGCGACGCGGACGCGGACGCCGTCGTCTCCGTCAAGCGTAGGCGATGACCGCATCGGCCCGGGAAGTCAACAGAGAGCGGCGCCGCGGCGACATTGCTGCGGCACCGTCGGCGGTCCTACGGTGGATGGACGACAACGTGGTTCAGCAGCGGCCCGACGATCGTTCCGCTGAGGGAGACCCACCATGCCCACCACCTTTCCCCGGTCGCTGCAGCACGCGACGAGGTGCCCCGCCCCGACCGGCGGGGTGCGGTCATGAGGACCTTCGGCGTGGAGGAGGAGTTCCTCCTCGTCGACGCCGACGGCGGCCACGCGGTGCCGCTGGGCCAGGAGGCCTTCCGCCTGTGCCACGACGAGCGCCTGAGCTGCGAGATCAAGCAGGAACAGATCGAGACGAGTACCCACCCGTACGACGACGTGAACGACCTCGCCATGGACATCGCCCGGTGCCGGGCCCTCGCCGACGAGACGGCGCGGCGGGTGGGCGCACGGGCCGTGGCCCTCGCCACATCGCCCCAGCCCGCGCGCCCGATCGCCTCGCCGGGCACGCGCTACGAGCAGATGCAGGACACGTTCGCGCTGACGGCGAGCGAGCAGCTGACGTGCGGCTGCCATGTCCACGTCAGCGTGGCGGACGACGAGGAGGGCGTCGCTGTCCTCGACCGCATCCGCGCCTGGCTGCCGGTCCTCCTCGCGCTCTCGGGCAACTCGCCCTTCTGGAACGGGACGGACACCGGGTACGCCAGCTACCGGTCCCAGGCGTGGAGCCGCTGGCCCATGACCGGCCCGTGCGAGATCTTCGGCACGCCCGAGCACTACCACGCGACCGTCTCCGGGCTGCTCGACACGGCGGTGCCGGTGGACCTCGCGCAGATCTACTTCGACGCCCGCCTGAGTCACCACCACCCCACCGTCGAGGTACGCGTCAGCGATGTGTGCCTGTATTCGGACGACGCCGTCCTGCTCGCCCTGCTGACGCGGGGACTGGTCGAGACGGCGGCACGCGAGTGGCGCGCCGGCGTCGTCCCGCTCGCCGTGCCCACGGCCATGGTGAGGATGGCGTCCTGGCGGGCGGGCCGGTTCGGCCTGGACGGGAAGCTGCTGCATCCGCTCACCGGGAAGCCGCAGGACGCCGGCTCCGTGGCGCTGACGCTGCTGCGCCACGTCAGGCCGGCCCTCCGCGACCAGGGCGACGCGGAGATCGCCGAGTCGCTGCTGCGTCAGCTCCTGGCGCGCGGTACCGGGGCCCGGCGCCAGCGAGCGGCACTCCTGCGCCGGGGCAGCCTCGAGGACGTCGTCTCGGAGGCTCTCCGGGTCACCCATCTCGCGCGGGGCAGGATCGCGGACCATCACGAGGCGGCACGGCGGCCCGCGCACAGGATCCTGGCCAGGGCCACGGGCCGAGGACGCACAGCGATATCATGACGAGCCGGGGAGTCCGCCCGCAACGGGCGGCCCCGCCGGAACCACTCGCCGCAAGCGAACCACCGATAGAACCAAGCGAACCACCGATAGATCGGAGTGCATCATGGGCTGGACGCCGAACTCCTTCCAACTGCCGCAGAGCGAGCACCTGCGGCAGGACATCAACCTCCCCCAGGAACCCGAGAACGAGAGTGCCGCGGAGTTCTCCGAGGAGACGTACACCTCCACCGAACTCAACGCGGGGCAGCATGTCCCCGGCCTGAGCCCGCAGGGGGAGTACCGCCGCGGCGACAACCCCGAGCACCAGACGGCACCCACCGGGGACGCGCTCGCCTCGCCCGAGGAGAGCTGAGGACCGGATCGGACCACCCGACGCCGGTCGCATGCCGTGGTGGCCGGTTTTCCATGGATAGACTCGGCCGGTGACGCACCCTGCAGAGACCGGGCTCCGCCAGATCGTCGGAGCCGCCGTCGTCGACTCCCTCCAGCACCCCACCCGGCTCCTCGTGGCCCGCAGGACGGCGCCCCCGCAGTTCGCCGGGATGTGGGAGTTCCCCGGGGGCAAGGTGGAACCCGGCGAGACCTGCGAGGCGGCGCTCCTCCGTGAACTCGAGGAGGAACTGGGCATCGAGGCGCGGCTCGGCCCCGAGATCGGCGGCCCGGGTCCGCAGGGCTGGCCGCTCCACGCCACGGCGGCGATGCGCGTGTGGCTCGCCGAGACGGAGGCTGGTGAAGCGGCGCCCCTGCAGGACCACGACGAACTGCGCTGGGTGGCGCTCCACCCTGCCCGGGAACTCGACGCCCTGCCGTGGATCCCGGCCGACCGGCCCATCCTCGACGCCCTGCGGGCGATGACGGACCGCCTGGCCGGCGCGGCTAGAACAGCGCTGCCTGGACCGGCGTAGCCGTGGACCGGCCGGCGACCGGTTCCTGCTGTCCCGCAGGCGAGAGGCTGCGGAAGAAGCCGGCGCCCGCCGCCAGGCCGTGCTTCCCGCGGAACAGCCGGATCCTGCCGGACAGCCAGTCCCGGTACTCCTTGGATGCGTAGCTCCCCCCGCGGTAGAGCTCCTCGTAGCGTGGGACGAGATGCGGGTGGTGGGTTGCCAGCCACTGCATGAACCACTCGCGTGAGCCCGGCCGCAGATGGAGGGGACCCGCGGTGACCCCCGTGGCCCCCGCCGCCGCCAGCGCCCCGAACAGTCGGTCCAGCGACTCGTCCCCGTCCGAGAGCCAGGGCAGGATCGGCATGGCCAGGACACCGCACGGCAGGCCCGCCTCCCGCAGACGGGAGATGAGGGCCAGGCGTGCCTTCGGGGCGGGGGTCCCGGGTTCGATCGCCTCGGCGAGGACCGGGTCCACGAGCGCGAGGGAGATACCCATGCCGACCGGGACCGACCGCGCCGCGGCCTTCAACAGCGGCAGGTCGCGTGCCAGGAGCGTGCCCTTCGTGAGGATCGAGAAGGGCGTCCCCGAGTCCGCGAGGGCCCCGATGATCCCCGGCATGAGCCCGTAGCGGCCCTCCGCGCGCTGGTACGGGTCGGTGTTGGTCCCCAGGGCCACGTGCTCGCGCTCCCAGGAGGGGCGCGCGAGTTCGCGGGTGAGCACCTCGACGGCGTTGATCTTGACCACCAGCTGCGCATCGAAGTCGAGGCCCGTGTCCAGGTCGAGGTAACTGTGCGTCTTGCGGGCGAAGCAGTAGACACAGGCGTGGGAACAGCCGCGGAACGGGTTGATGGTCCAGGAGAACGGCATCGACGACGTCGGGGGGACCCTGTTGAGGATCGACCTGGCGGTCACCTCGTGGAACGTGATGCCCGCGAACTCGGGTGTCTGCACGCTGCGGACCAGCCCGGCCAACGGCAGCAGGGCCGGTGTCGACGGCACGACGCCGTCCGCTGTCACTTTCTGGCCTTCCCACCGCATGCCCCCAGTAGAACACGTGTACTAATTCTCCGCCACCGTCCGGAGCCTGACCTAGGCTGGGGGCATGATCCTGCTGACCGGCTTCGAACCCTTCGGGGGAGAACCGTCCAATCCGTCCTGGCTCGCCGCAGAGCGCGCGGCGCTGCTCCTGCGGGAGCAGGGGAGGGACGCTGTGGCCGTCGAACTCCCCTGCGTCTTCGGGGACAGCATCAAGGCGCTGGAGGGCGCACTGGTCCGTTTCCGGCCGGACATCGTGGTGTGTGCGGGGCAGGCCGGCGGGCGGAGCCGCGTCTCGGTGGAGCGCGTCGGCATCAACGTCGACGACGCCCGGATCGCCGACAACGCCGGACGGCAGCCCATCGATGAACCGGTGGTGCCCGGTGGTCCCGCCGCGTACTTCTCCTCGCTGCCCATCAAGGCGTGCCGTGAGGCGGTGGCGGCGCTCGGCATCCCGGTGGAGGTCTCGCAGACGGCCGGGACGTACGTCTGCAATCACGTCTTCTACGGGCTCATGCACCTGCTCGCCCAGCAGGGGCACTCCCGCGGGGGCTTCGTCCACGTCCCGTTCTCCATCGAGCAGGGCGAGGCACACGGGCAGCCGGGACTTGCGATCGACCTCATGGCCGAGGCCCTCGCAACCATTGCGACGACGACGGCGGACACGGGGGCGGACCTGCGGGTCGCCGCCGGCGCCGAGCACTGAGCCGGGCCCGGCACCCTGCCCTCACCGCCGCCGCGCACTCCTCGCAAGGGAGGCGACCGAGGCCCGGACCGTCCCCGCGAGCGGCCGGACCGGGCGCTCGCGGTAGCCGCCGTCGGACAGTCCCGCTCCCCGTTCGAAGGGATTGCGCGATGCCGGGTCACCGGTGCGCAGGAGCGAATAGCCCGCCGCCGCGAGATAGGCCGGCAGGAAGGGGAGTCCGAGACACGCAGCGTACTGGCGGGTGTGCCGCGCCTCGTGTTCGAGCAGTCGGGTGAAGCCCGCAGGGGCGTGGCGTGGCACGGTCCCCCGGAGGAGCACCACGCTGCCCACCGTGAAGGCCCGTGCCTTCGGGAGGCGCCGCCGGTAGCCCTCGGCGAGCAGGATACCGCCGGGTCCGGCGGAGATCCGGCAGCCGGAGAGGGCGGCGACGGCGAGACCGCACGGCGTCGACAGGTTGATCCAGTTGAGCAGCGGTACGAGCCTCCGGTCCATGCGGTCATCGTACGCGCGGCGGATCCGGCCCACGCCCTGAGGGCGGGCGCGAGTGCCGGCCGTTGCGACGGCGTCGAACCGGTCGCCTAGACTTGACACGCCGGTGCGCGCTCGCTGCGACCCGGCCTTTTCCTGTTCCCGCCAGAGGCGCGGCCCGCTCCGGCAGGCCGCCCGCCGTCCGAGAGTGCAAGGTAAGCCATCCCCATGTCCGAAACCCCAGAGCACGCCGGGCCCGACGGCCCCGAGGCCCCCGATGCTCGAGTCCCCGATCCGCTGGACGCCTCGTCGGTCGCCGCGGCCGTCGACGCCGCGCTCGCCGCCATCGCGGCAGCCGCAGACCTCGACGGGCTGAAGGGGGTGCGGATCGCGCACACCGGCGAGAAGTCTCCGCTGAGCCTCGCCAACCGGGGGATCGGTGCCCTGCCCAAGGAGCAGAAGTCCGCCGCCGGCAAGAACATCGGCCCGGCCCGCGGCCGGATCAACCAGGCGCTCGCCGCGCGCACCGTGGAGCTCGAAGCCGAGCGTGACGCACGGATCCTCATCGAGGAGGCCGTCGACGTCACCGCGGCCCCGCGCCGTCGCCGGACGGGAGCGCGGCATCCGCTGTCCACGCTGCAGGAGCGGGTCAGCGACGTCTTCGTCGGCATGGGCTGGGAGATCGCCGAGGGGCCCGAGCTCGAGTCGGAGTGGTTCAACTTCGACGCCCTGAACTTCAAGCCGGACCACCCGGCCCGCGAGATGCAGGACACCTTCTTCGTGGAGCCCCCGGAGGCCCACCTGGTGCTGCGCACGCACACGTCGCCGGTCCAGGTGCGCTCCATGCTCGAGCGCGAGCTGCCCATCTACGTCCTGTGCCCGGGCAAGGTGTTCCGCACGGACGAGCTCGACGCCACCCACACGCCGGTGTTCCACCAGTTCGAGGGCCTCGCCATCGACAAGGGCCTCACCATGGCCGACCTCGTGGGCACGCTGGAGCACTTCACGCAGCAGCTCTTCGGCGACGACGCCAAGGTGCGGTTGCGCCCCAACTACTTCCCCTTCACCGAACCGAGCGCGGAGCTGGACATCTGGCACCCCGGTGCCAAGGGCGGTCCGCGCTGGATCGAGTGGGGCGGCTGCGGCATGGTCAACCCCAACGTGCTGCGCGCCACCGGGATCGACCCGGACGTCTACTCCGGCTTCGCCTTCGGCATGGGGATCGAGCGGGCTCTGATGTTCCGCAACGAGGTCGGCGACATGCACGACATGATCGAGGGCGACGTACGTTTCAGCGAACACTTCGGGATGGAGATCTAGGTGAGAATCCCACTGTCATGGCTGCGCGAATACGCAGCCGTCCCTGCGGACGCGACCGCGGAAGAGGTCATGGCCGAGCTCGTCAAGGTGGGGCTGGAGGAGGAGGACGTCCACCGTCCCACCGACGAGCTGAGCGGCCCGATCGTCGTGGGCCAGGTGCTCAGCCTCGTCAGCGAGCCCCAGTCCAACGGCAAGACCATCAACTGGTGCCAGGTCCGCGTGGTGCCGGAGGGAGCCGCGCAGACGCTCACAGGCGACGGTATCGACCCCTCCGGCGTGCAGGGCATCGTCTGTGGCGCCCACAACTTCGTCGAGGGTGACAAGGTGGTCGTGACGCTGCCCGGCGCCGTCCTGCCCGGCGACTTCCGGATCAGCCCCCGCAAGACCTACGGCCACGTATCGGCCGGCATGATCGCGTCGGTGCGCGAGCTCGGGATCGGCGACGACCACGACGGCATCCTGGTGCTCTCCACCCTGGGGCTCGACCCCGAGGTGGGCACCGACGCCATGGAGCTGCTCGGCCTCTACGACGAAGCCGCGGAGATCAACGTGACGCCCGACCGCGGGTACTGCTTCTCCATCCGCGGCGTCGCCCGGGAGTACGCCCACGCGACCGGGACGGCGTTCACCGATCCGGCCGGCGCCGTCGTCGTGCCTCCCGCCGCCGGCACCGGGTACCCGGTGCGCCTCGAGGACGGGGCGCCCATCTACGGCACACCGGGATGCGACCGCTTCGTGGTCCGGACGGTGCGGGGCGTCGACCCGACGCGGCCCACGCCGCCCTGGATGTCAGCGCGCCTGCGCCTCGCCGGGATCCGCTCCATCTCCCTCGTGGTCGACATCTCCAACTACGTGATGCTGGAGCTCGGCCAGCCGTTGCACTTCTACGACCTCGACAAGCTGTCGGGCGACATCGTGGTGCGGCGCGCGAGTGCGGGCGAGAGCCTGCGGACCCTCGACGACAGGGAGCGCACGCTCGACCCCGAGGACCTCCTCATCACCGACGCGTCCGGGCCGATCGGCATCGCGGGTGTGATGGGTGGCGCCTCCACCGAGGTCTCCGACGGCACGAGCAACGTGCTCATCGAGTCCGCCCACTTCGACGACGTCAGCATCGGACGCTCGCGTCGCCGGCACCGGCTCCCGTCCGAGGCATCCAGGCGCTTCGAGCGCGGCGTCGACTGGCAGATCGCGGACATCGCCGCGCAGCGCGCCGTCGAGCTCCTCCTCGACCTTGCGGGCGGCTCCGTGGACGACGCCGCGACCGACGTCGGGCAGCCGCCCGCGCCGCGCGTCATCGACCTCGCCGCCGATTTCCCGGAGCGCCTGGTCGGACGTGCCTTCACCGACGAGGAGATCACCGGTACGCTCACCGACCTCGGCGCAGCCGTGGAGCCGACCGTCGGCGGCTACCGCGTCACCGCGCCCAGCTGGCGTACCGACCTCGAGACGCGCGAGGACCTGACCGAGGAGATCATCCGCCTCCTCGGCTACGACACCATCCCGTCGACCCTGCCCGTCGCGCCCCCCGGTCGTGGCCTGACGCGTGTCCAGCAGCAGCGCCGCCGCCTCCTCAACGCCCTGGCGGCGGCTGGTCTCACCGAGGTGCTGTCCTACCCGTTCGTCGGGGGACGAGCCAACGCCGTCTTCGGCAGCCCGGAGGAGGGCGCGGAGGTTCCGTCGGTGAAGCTCGCCAACCCGCTCAGCGCGGAACGCGGCTACCTCCGCCGGTCGCTCCTGCCGGGCCTCGTCGAACTCGCGAAGCGGAACCACTCGCGCGGGTTCCGTGACCTGGCGCTGTTCGAGTCCGGGGCGGTCTTCCTGCCGGCCGGGCCACTGGGGACGGAGTCCATCCCGCCGCTGGGCGTCAGGCCCGACGACGGCGTGCTCGACGACCTCTACGCCGGGATCCCCGACCAGCCGCAGACCGTCGCCGCGCTGTTCACCGGCCACGAGGCCGCTCCCTCGGCCGGGGTCGCACCGCGAGCCTGGGACTGGGCCGATGCCATCGATGTGGTGCAGCTGATGGCGCAGGTCACCGGCGTCGACGTCGTCGTCCGGCAGGGAAGCCACCAGGCGTTCCACCCCGGCCGGACCGCGGAGATCTCGCTGCGCAGCGGCGAGGTGCTCGGCCACGCCGGCGAGCTCCACCCGAAGCTGATCGCGGCCGAGGATCTCCCGGCGCGCACGGTCGCGCTCGAGGTGGACGTCGATCTGCTCTTCGAGGCCGCGGCCGACGTCATCGTCGCGCGGCCGCTGTCCACGTATCCGCCGGCCACGCAGGATGTCGCGCTGGTGGTGGACGCCGCCGTGGTCGCGGGGGACGTGCTCGAGGCACTGCGTGAGGGCGCCGGCGCGCTGCTCGAGGACGTCAGCCTGTTCGACGTCTACACGGGACACGGCATCGGGGAGGGACGGAAGTCCCTGGCGTTCGCCCTGCGGTTCCGGGCGCCCGACCGCACGCTGACCGCGGAGGAGGCCAGTGCCGCGCGGGACGCCGCCGTGGCACTCGCCGCCGACCGGTTCGGTGCCGTGCAGCGCTGATCTCCCGGATGGAGGCCCGTCCCGAGCAGGGGCGGGCCTCCCGGCTGGAGAACCACCCCGGCCGCAGGTGCTGGAGGCCTGACCCCTGCCCGAAGACTCAGGGGATCAGCAGTACCTTGCCGGTGGTCCGCCGCGCCTGGAGGTCCTCGTGGGCGCGGGCCGCGTCGGCCAGCGCGTACCGGGCGCCGATCCTCACGTCCAGCTGACCTGCGGCGACGGCGCCGAACAGCTCCTCCGATCGCCAGCGCCGCTCCTCGGGGGTGAGCAGGTAGTGCGCGAGCGTAGGCCGCGTCACGAAGAGCGAGCCACCGCTGTTGAGGCGCTGCAGGTCCACCGGTGGTACCGCCCCGGACGCGGCACCGAAGAGGACCATCGTGCCGCGGATGCGCAGCGAGCGCAGCGACTCGTCGAAGGTCGCCTTCCCGACGCCGTCGAACACCACGTCCACACCGGTCCCGCCGGTCGAGGTCCTCACCGCGTCGGCGAAGCCCTCGTACTTCAGGACCTCGTCGGCACCCGCGCCCCGCGCCAGGTCCTCCTTCTCGGCGGTGGACACCGTGGTGATCACCCGGGCGCCCCTGGCCTTGAGCAGCTGGATCAGCAGCAGGCCCACGCCGCCGGCACCGGCGTGCACGAGGACGGTGTGCCCGGATTGCACGGGGAACGTCGAGGTGATGAGGTAGTGCGCCGTCATGCCCTGCAGGGGGAGGGCTGCCGCGGTCTCGAGGTCCACGCCGTCGGGCACGGGCAGCGCACGATCGGCGTCCACGAGTGCGTACTCCGCGTACGTGTTGCTGCCTTCGGCGAAGGCCACCCGGTCACCCGCTTCGAAGCCTGCCACGCCCTCGCCCAGCGCCTCCACGGTCCCTGCCGCTTCGGCTCCGGGAGTGAACGGATGCTCGACGGCGTAGACGCCGCTGCGCTGGTAGGTCTCGATGAAGTTGACCCCGGCGGCCGCTACCTTCACCAGGAGCTGGCCGGGGGCGGGATCCGGGCGTTCGACGGTTGCGAGGGTGAGGACATCCGGACCGCCGGGTCCGGTGACGACGATGGCTGAGGGCATGATGGTTCCCTTTCGGTGGCGTTCCCTCATGCTATTCCCGGGACGGACCCGTCCGGTGGCACTGATCCCGGTCCACTGTGGTGCATAAATATGTGAACGAACGCATGGAGTTGCTGTACGATCGAGACCATGACGTTCACAGCAGCTGTTTCCGGCGCCAGCGGCTACGCCGGAGGCGAGCTCCTGCGCCTCCTCGCCAACCACCCCGACATCGAGGTCGGGGCGATCACCGCCCACAGCAATGCCGGGTCCCGCCTCGGTGAGCTGCAGCCGCACCTGCACTCCCTCGCCGATCGCGTGCTTCAGGACACCACGCCCGAGGTGCTCGCGGGGCACGATGTCGTCTTCCTCGCCCTGCCGCACGGCACGAGCGCGGAGCTCGCCGCACAGCTGTCACCCGAGACACTGGTCATCGACGCCGGTGCGGACCACCGGCTGCAGGATCCCGCCGCGTGGGAGAAGTTCTACGGTTCCGCCCATGCCGGCAGCTGGCCGTACGGGCTGCCGGAACTCCCGGGCTGCCGGACAGACCTCGTGGGCGCCCGGCGCATCGCCGTCCCGGGCTGCTATCCCACGAGCGTGCTGCTCGCCCTGACCCCGGGTTTCGTCGCCGGTCTCCTTGAGCCGGACGACGTCGTCATCGTCTCCGCCTCCGGCACCTCCGGCGCGGGCAAGGCGGCCAAGCCGAACCTCATCGGCTCCGAGGTCATGGGCGGCATGAGCCCCTACGGGGTCGGCGGCGGCCACCGTCACACCCCCGAGATGGAGCAGGGACTCAGCCTCGCGGCCGGCGAGCGCGTCTCGCTGTCCTTCACGCCCACCCTCGCGCCGATGGCGCGCGGCATCCTCACGACGGCGACCGCGCGCGTGAAGCCCGGCATCGGGTACGCGCAGCTGAGGAACGCGTGGGAAGCCGCCTACGCGGACGAGCCGTTCGTGCGGGTCCTCCCGGAGGGCCAGTGGCCCTCGACGAAGTCGGTCCTCGGGAGCAACCACGCCGCCCTGCAGCTCGCCTTCGACGAGCATGCCGGCCGCGTGATCGTCAGCAGCGTCATCGACAACCTCACCAAGGGGACCGCCGGCGGCGCCGTACAGTCCATGAACATCGCCCTAGGACTCGACGAGGCCCGGGGCCTGACCATCCAGGGGATCGCACCGTGAGCATCACCTATCCGGGCGGGTTCCGCGCTTCTGGCGTCGCGGCCGGCCTCAAGAGCACCGGCAAGCCCGACGTCGCCCTCGTGGTCAACGACGGGCCGCTGCACAACGCCGCGGCGGTCTTCACCTCGAACCGCGTGGCGGCCGCTCCCGTCCTGTGGTCGCGCCAGGTCGTGTCCGATGGACGCGTCGACGCCGTCGTCCTCAACTCCGGAGGTGCCAACGCGTGCACCGGACCGGAGGGTTTCCAGAACACCCACCGGACGGCGGAGGTCGCCGCCGAACTGCTCGGCGTCTCCGCGACCGATGTGTTCGTGTGCTCCACCGGCCTCATCGGCGAGCAGCTCCCGATGGACAGGCTCCTGTCCGGGGTGACGGAGGCCGCCGGGTCGCTCGGCAGGGGAGGCGGGCCCACCGCGGCCGAGGCGATCATGACCACGGACACCGTGTCCAAGGAGGCGCGCTACCCGGCCACCGCCGACTCCGCGAGCGAGGGCTACGCCATCGGCGGCATGGCCAAGGGCGCGGGCATGCTCGCGCCGGGACTCGCCACCATGCTCGTGGTCCTGACGACGGACGCCGCCCTGGACCCCGTAGCCCTCGACGCGGCCCTCCGCGAAGCCACGCGTGTGAGCTTCGACCGGACCGACGCGGACGGCTGCATGTCCACGAACGACACCGTGGTTCTGCTCGCCTCCGGCGCCGCCGGCGTCGCCCCCGACCAGGCGCAGTTCACGGCCGCGCTCACGCAGGTCTGCCTCGACCTCGCCGCACAGCTGATCCACGACGCCGAGGGTGCGAGCCACACGATCGCCGTGACCACGGTCAACGCAGCCAGCGAGCGCGACGCCGAGGTGGTCAGCCGCGCCGTCGCGCGCTCGAACCTCTTCAAGACGGCGATCTTCGGCAACGACCCCAACTGGGGACGCGTCCTCGCCGCCGTCGGCACGACGGACGCGGCGTTCGAACCCGAGCGGCTGAACGTGTCCATGAACGGCGTGCAGATCTGCCGCAACGGCGGCATCGGGGAGTCCCGCGACCTCGTGGACCTCACCGCGCACGACGTCACGGTCGAGATCGACCTCTCCGCCGGGCCCGCGAGCGCCACGATCTGGACCAACGACCTCACGCACGAGTACGTGCACGAGAACTCCGCGTACTCGAGCTGACGGGAGTCACCATGAACGGCACGCCGACCCACACCTCCATGCTCCAGGCCCAGGACAAGGCCGCCACGCTGATGGAGGCCCTGCCCTGGATCCAGCGCTTCGCCGGGACCACGATGGTCATCAAGTACGGCGGCAATGCCATGGTGGACGACGCCATGCGGCGCGCCTTCGCCGAGGACATCGTCTTCCTGCACCATGTCGGCATCCATCCCGTCGTCGTGCACGGGGGAGGACCGCAGATCAACGCGATGCTGGAGCGCCTCGGCATCGAGTCCGAGTTCAAGGGCGGGCTGCGCGTCACGACCCCCGAGGCCATGGATGTGGTCCGGATGGTCCTCACCGGTCAGGTCGGCCGTGAACTCGTGGGTCTCATCAACTCGCACGGACCCTACGCCGTCGGTCTGTCGGGGGAGGACGGCGGCCTGCTCCGTGCCGTCCGCACGGGCACCGTCGTGGACGGCGAGCCCGTGGACCTCGGGCTCGTCGGCGAGGTGACCGCCGTGCACCCGGGCGCGATCCTCGACATCCTGCAGGCCGGCCGCATCCCCGTCATCTCGACCGTCGCCCCCGAGTACGACGGCGACGGCGAGGCGACGCAGCAGGTGCTCAACGTCAACGCCGACTCCGCGGCCGCCGCGCTCGCCGCAGCCCTCGGCGCGTCGAAGCTCGTGATCCTCACCGACGTCGAGGGCCTCTACGCCGCCTGGCCGGACCGCAGCTCCATCATCTCCTCCCTCTCCACCACGCAGCTGCGCGAGCTCCTGCCGGGCCTGGAATCGGGCATGATCCCGAAGATGAAGGCCTGCCTCCAGGCCGTCGAGGCCGGTGTCGAGCGCGCGCACATCGTGGACGGGCGCCTGGCCCACTCGATGCTGCTGGAGACCTTCACCACCGCGGGCATCGGTACGCAGGTCGTGCCGGACGCCGCCGTCATCGACACCCCGGGAGCGCCCTCGTGAACGACACCGAGACGACCGCGACAGTCTCGGCGACCGGGCCCGGCGCCGACGCGCTCACGGGCGCCGCATCGGGCGCGGACTGGCTCGCCCGGTACAACGGGTCGCTGATGGGCGTGTTCGGCACGCCGCAGCGCGTCCTCGTGCGCGGTGCGGGCTGCACCGTGTGGGACGCCGACGGCAACGAGTACCTCGACCTCCTCGCAGGGATCGCCGTGAACGCCCTCGGCCACGCGCACCCGTTCGTCACGTCCGTCGTCTCGAGCCAGCTGGCGACCCTCGGCCACATCTCCAACTTCTTCACGAGCCCCACGCAGGTGGCGCTCGCCGAGAAGCTGCTGAAGCTCTCCCAGGCGCCCGCCGGCTCCCGCGTCTTCTTCACCAACTCCGGGGCCGAGGCCCTCGAGGCGGCCATGAAGCTGGCGCGCCGCAACAGCACGCCCGAGCGGCACCGTATCCTCGCCCTCGACGGAGCCTTCCACGGCAGGACCATGGGTGCTCTCGCGCTCACCTCCAAGAAGGCCTACCGCGAACCGTTCGAACCGCTTCCCGGTGGCGTCGAGCACATCCCGTTCGACGACGTCGACGCCCTGCGCGCCGCCATGGACGGAACAGTGGCGGCCCTCGTGATCGAACCCATCCAGGGGGAGGCGGGGGTCCGCCCGCTCTCCCCGGAGTACCTCCGCGCGGCACGGGAGCTGACCCGCGAGCACGGTGCCCTGCTGATCCTCGACGAGGTCCAGTCCGGCATCGCGCGGACGGGCCGCTGGTTCGCCCACCAGTGGGTGGACGGCGTCGTCCCGGATGCCATGACCCTCGCCAAGGGCCTCGGCGGCGGATTCCCCGTCGGCGCGCTCGTCACGTTCGGCGAGGACGTCTCGACACTCATCTCCGCAGGCCAGCACGGCACAACGTTCGGCGGCAACCCGGTGGCGACGGCGGCAGGGCTCGCGACCCTGCACACGCTCGAATCCTCGGACGCGCTGCAGCACGTCGCCGACGTCGGCGCGTACCTGCGGGAGAACCTCGCCGCCGTGCAGGGCGTCACCTCGGTGCGCGGCGGAGGGCTGCTCATCGGGTTCGACCTCGACGGCGGCCACGCACCGGCGGCGGTGCAGGCCGCGCTCGGCGCAGGATTCATCATCAACGCGACCGGTCCGGCCACCATCCGCCTCGCCCCGCCGCTGATCCTCACACGGGAGCAGGCGGCGACGTTCATCCACGCCCTGCCCTCGATCCTCGCGACCGCCCGCACGACTGCCCGGGAGGCAATCTCATGACGCGCCACTTCCTCGTCGACACGGATCTCTCGCCCGCCGAGCAGACCGAGGTGCTCGACCTCGCCGCGGAGCTGAAGTCGAAGCCGTACTCCCACGCGCCGTACGCCGGGGAGGGGGCGGGCCGGAAGACTGTCGCGGTGATCTTCGACAAGACCTCCACCCGCACCCGGGTCTCCTTCGCCGCAGGGATCGCCGACCTCGGCGGGGTGCCGCTCATCATCGGGGCGGGCGACTCCCAGCTCGGGCACAAGGAATCCATCACGGACACGGCGAAGGTGCTCGAGCGGATGGTCGCCACGATCGTCTGGCGCACCTACGCGCAGGCGGGCCTCGAGGAGATGGCCGCGGCATCGAGCGTCCCGGTCATCAACGCCCTGTCCGACGACTACCACCCCTGCCAGCTGCTGGCGGATCTCCTGACCATCCGCGAGCACAAGGGCACCCTCGCCGGACTGACCATGACCTACCTCGGGGACAGCGCCAACAACATGGCCAACTCCTACCTCCTCGCCGGCGCAACGGCCGGGATGCACGTCCGCATCGCAGGACCCGACGGCTACCTCCCCGACCCCGCGGTGGTGGCCGCCGCGGAGCAGCGCGCCACGGAGACCGGCGGTTCGGTCCTCGTGACCACCGACGCCGCCACCGCGCTCGCGGGCGCGGACGTCGTCGCCACGGATACCTGGGTATCCATGGGCCAGGAGGACGAGAAGGCCGCACGGCAGGACCTCTTCCGCGCGTACGCGGTCGACGCGGCGGCCATGGCGCAGGCCGCACCCGACGCCGTCGTGCTCCACTGCCTGCCCGCCTACCGCGGGTACGAGATCAGTGCGGACGTCATCGACGGCCCGCAGTCCCTGGTCTGGGACGAGGCGGAGAACCGGCTGCACGCCCAGAAGGCCCTCATGGCGTGGCTCGTCGCGAAGTCGGGGACGCCGGGGATGCCGGGGACGCCGTCGTGACCATGCAGCGCGATTCGGCCCGACCCACCACGAAGACGGCGCGGCACGCCCGCATCGCGGACCTGCTCACGGCACAGTCCGTGCGCTCGCAGGTCGAGCTCGCCACACTCCTCGCGGCCGAGGGCGTGCAGGTGAACCAGGGGACGCTGTCACGGGACCTCGTGGAACTCGGCGTCGTGCGCGTCAGAGGGGCCGACGGCGCCCTCGTCTACGCGGTCCCGGTGGAGGGCGGCGGGCGCCACGTGCAGAGCGCCGTCTCCCAGGAGCTCCTGGATGCACGGCTGGCGAAACTGTGCACCGAACTGCTCGTCACCGCCGAGGCCTCGGGCAACATCGTCATCCTGCGCACCCCGCCGGGAGCGGCGAACTTCCTCGCCCTGGCCATCGACCACTCCGTGATGCCCTCGATCCTCGGCACCATCGCGGGCGACGACACCGTGATGCTGGTGAGCCGTGACCCCGACGGCGGAGCGGCCGTCGCCGAACGGTTCCTCGGGCTCGCCCAGGAGCCGCAGGGACCCGCCGACCCCTCCTGACCCCGCAGCAGGGACCGGCCCTGCGCCGGCCGTGCGCGGCATGACACCCTGAACACCTACAGACCCACGGGCACCCGCCCGGACAATCGAAGGAGCATTTCCCGTGACAGAACGCATCGTCCTCGCCTACTCCGGCGGACTGGACACCTCCGTCGCCATCGGCTGGATCGCCGAAGCCACCGGGGCCGAGGTCATCGCCGTGGCCGTCGACGTCGGACAGGGCGGCGAGTCCCTCGAGACGATCCGCCAGCGCGCCCTCGGCTGCGGTGCGGTGGAGGCGTACGTGGCCGACGCCCGCGAGGAGTTCGCCACCGACTACTGCATGCCCGCCCTGAAGACCAACGCCCTCTACATGGACGCGTATCCGCTCGTCTCGGCCCTGTCACGTCCCGTCATCGTCAAGCACCTCGTCGCCGCGGCGCGGGAGTTCGGCGCCACGACGGTGTCCCACGGCTGCACGGGCAAGGGCAACGACCAGGTGCGGTTCGAGGTGGGCATCCAGACCCTCGGCCCGGACCTCAAGTGCATCGCGCCCGTCCGCGACCTCGCGCTCACCCGCGACAAGGCCATCGCCTTCGCCGAGGAGAAGGGCCTGCCGATCGAGACCACCAAGAAGAACCCGTTCTCCATCGACCAGAACGTCTGGGGCCGCGCGGTCGAGACGGGCTTCCTCGAGGACATCTGGAACGGTCCCACCAAGGACGTCTACGACTACACGGCGTCGCCCGAGTTCCCGCCCGCCGCGGACGAGGTGACCATCTCCTTCAAGGAGGGCATCCCGGTGGCGATCGACGGCCACGCCGTCACGCCGCTGCAGGCCATCGAGGAGCTCAACCGCCGCGCCGGTGCGCAGGGCATCGGCCGCATCGACATCGTCGAGGACCGCCTCGTCGGGATCAAGAGCCGCGAGATCTACGAGGCCCCCGGTGCCATGGCCCTCATCGCCGCGCACCGCGAACTCGAGAACGTGACCATCGAGCGCGAGCAGGCACGCTTCAAGAAGACCGTGGACCAGCGCTGGACCGAACTGGTGTACGACGGCCAGTGGTTCTCCCCGCTGAAGCGCTCGCTCGACACCTTCGTCGACGACACCCAGAAGTACGTCACCGGCGACATCCGCATGGACCTCCACGGCGGCCGCGCGACCGTCACGGGCCGCCGGTCCGACGTCGCCCTCTACGACTTCAACCTCGCCACGTACGACTCCGGCGACACCTTCGACCAGTCGATGGCCCGTGGCTTCATCGAGATCTTCGGACTGTCCTCCAAGGTGGCATCGAGCCGGGACCAGCGGGCGGGCGCCTGATGGCCCGAGCGCAGGACGGGGGGCGCCCGGTGGGCCCACGAGCGCAGGGGTCCCCGGCCGAGCGGAGCGAGGTCGGGGGGCGCCCGGGGACGAACGAGGGCTCGCTGTGGGGTGGCCGGTTCGCCGGCGGCCCCGCCGACGCCCTCGCGGCGCTGAGCAAGTCGACGCACTTCGACTGGCGCCTCGCCACCTACGACATCGAGGGATCCCGCGCCCACGCGCGCGTGCTCCACCGGGCGGGCCTGCTCGACGAGGCCGAACTCGCGGGCATGATCGACGCCCTCGACCGGCTGGACACCGACGTGCGGTCCGGCGCCTACCTGCCGGCCGAGACCGACGAGGACGTGCACGGCTCGCTCGAGCGCGGCCTGATCGAGCGCGCGGGCCCGGCCCTCGGCGGCAAGCTGCGCGCCGGCCGGTCGCGCAACGACCAGGTGGCGACGCTGGGACGCATGTACCTGCGGGACCACGCCCGCATCATCGCCGGCGGTGTCCTCGCGACCATCGGTGCCCTCGTCGACCAGGCGGAGGCACACCTCGAGGTGGCCATGCCGGGCCGCACGCACCTGCAGCACGCCCAGCCCGTCCTGCTCAGTCACCACCTCCTAGCCCACGCGTGGGCGCTGCTGCGCGACGTGCAGCGCCTGCAGGACTGGGACCGGCGTGCCGGTGTCTCGCCCTACGGCTCCGGCGCCCTGGCCGGTTCGTCGCTGGGCCTCGACCCCGAAGCCGTGGCCGCCGACCTCGGTTTCTTCTCCGCCACGCACAACTCCATCGACGGCACCGCCGCGCGGGACGTGTACGCGGAGTTCGCGTGGGTCACGGCGATGATCGGCGTCGACCTCTCCCGTGTGAGCGAGGAGATCATCATCTGGGCCACGAAGGAGTTCTCCTTCGTCACGCTCGACGACGCCTACTCGACGGGCTCGTCGATCATGCCGCAGAAGAAGAACCCCGACGTCGCCGAGCTCGCGCGCGGCAAGGCGGGCCGGCTGATCGGGGACCTGACCGGACTGCTCGCGACGCTCAAGGGACTGCCCCTGGCGTACAACCGTGACCTGCAGGAGGACAAGGAGCCCGTGTTCGACGCCGTCGACACACTTGAGGTCCTCCTGCCGGCGGTGTCCGGCATGATCGCGACGCTCGTGTTCAACACCGGGCGCATGGCGGCGCTCGCTCCCCAGGGGTTCGCCCTGGCGACGGACATCGCCGAGTGGCTCGTCCGGCAGGGCGTCCCGTTCCGTGAGGCGCACGAGCTCTCGGGTGCCGCCGTCCGGGTCGCCGAGCAGCGCGGTGTCGAACTGTGGGATCTGACGGATGAGGAGTTCGCAGGAATCTCGGCGCACCTCACGCCTGCGGTCCGCGAGGTCCTGACGGTCGAGGGTTCCCTGGCCAGCCGCGACGCGCAGGGCGGCACGGCCCCCGCCGCCGTCCGACGCCAGCTCGCCGTGCTGCGGGGAGAGCTCGACGACGTCGCGGTGTACGCGGGTCCGTGACCCGCGCGGCGTGGCTCCCGCCCGGAGCCACGCCGCCCGGGGCATCCGGATGTCCCGCTACGCCGGCCGCGAAAGTCCTTTGACACGCCTCTGCACCCGGCGCAGTGTGTGTCCATGCAGCCCACCGACCAGCGCGCGACGCTCCGCGAGTTCTTCCCCTACCTCCGGGGGCACGTCCGCGTACTCGTCGTGGTCGCCGCGGTCTCCCTGATCTCGACCGGGCTGGCGATCGCCCAGCCCCTCATGGTCCAGCAACTCGTCAACGCGGTCTCGGCCGGCCGTCCCGCCACAGTATTCATCTGGCTGCTCGTGGCCATCACCCTCGGCGCCGCCGTCTTCGGTGCCGCCCAGTCCTACCTCCTGCAGCGGACGGCGGAATCGGTGGTCCTCGGGGTCCGCCGGTCCCTGGTCGGCCAGCTGCTGGCCCTGCCGATCCGCGAGTTCGACCGGCGCAGGGTCGGCGACCTCATGTCGCGCGTCGGCTCCGACACCACGCTGATGCGCAGCGTCATCACCTCGGGGCTGTTCGAGATCGTGTCCTCGGTGCTGATGTTCTTCGCCGCCGTCGTCCTGATGGTGATCATCGATCCGCTGCTCTTCGGCATAACCCTGGCCGCCGTCCTCCTCGGCGCGGGAGGCGTCCTGTTCCTCGGTCGGCTCATCCGCAGGCGCAGCCGGGACGTGCAGGACGCCGTCGGGTCCATGACGGCCGCCGTCGAGCGGGGCCTCTCGGGGATCCGCACCATCAAGGCCTCCGTCGCCGAGGAGCGCGAAGCCGCGGTGATCGACGTCGAAGCCACGAAGGCCTACCGGGCGGGTATCGCGATGGCCCGGCTCCAGGCGGCGGTCCAGCCCATCATGTCCATCTGCATCCAGGGTGCCTTCATCGTGGTGCTCGCCGTCGGCGGTATCCGCGTCGCTGCGGGGGAGCTGCTGCTCGGCGACCTCATCGCGTTCATCCTCTACCTGTTCCTGCTCGTGATGCCCATCGGCTCCGCCATGAGCGCCTTCGTGCAGATCCAGTCAGGGCTGGCCGCGCTGGACCGCATCCAGGAGATCGCGCGGCTCGAGCCCGAGCGGACGGACGAGGAGCAGCCGGTCCCGGCGGGGCCGGCCGTGGTGCCTGTCGTGGCGCCCGGGACCCCGCCGCCCGCACCGTCTCCCGCGGCGAGCGCGAGCGGCACGATAGAGCTCCGCGATGTCAGCTTCCGCTACACCGCTACGGACTACACCGTGACGGACGCGTCCTCCGGGGGACCGGCCGCGTCCGGAGGAGCAACCGGGGAAGCGATAGGGGGAGCGGCAGGGCGGGACGACCGGCAGGGATCCGTGTCGGCGGATCCGCTGGAGGCACTGGACCCGTTCGAGGGCGAACCCCTCGTCCTCGACGGCGTCAGCTTCTCCGCCCCCGCGGGCAGCAGGACGGCGCTGGTCGGGCCGTCGGGTGCCGGCAAGTCCACCGTGCTCGCACTCCTCGAACGGTTCTACGAGCCGACGGACGGCAGGATCATCGTCGACGGTACCGATCTGTCACGAATCCCGCGGTCCGAGCTCCGCTCCCGCATCGGCCTCGTGGAACAGGAGGCCCCCGTGCTCAGCGGGACCCTCGCGGACAACCTACGACTGGCCGCTCCGCAGGCGACCGACGACCAGCTCCGCCGCGTCCTCGCCGCCGTGGGCCTCGACGAGCTCGGGGAGCGCTCCGACGACGGCCTCGACCTCAACCTGGGGGAGGACGGCATCCGCCTCTCGGGCGGACAGCGGCAGCGCCTGGCCTGGGCGCGGGTGATCCTCGCGGACCGGCCCGTCCTGCTGATGGACGAGCCCACCTCCGCCGTCGACTCCCGCACCGAGCAGCTCCTCCAGCGGACGCTGGGGGAGGCCTCGCGGAACCGGACGGTCGTCGTCGTGGCCCACCGCCTGTCGACGATCGCGGACTTCGACCAGATCGTCGTGCTCGACCAGGGGCGCGTGGAGGCCGTCGGCACGCACGAGGAGCTCCTGGGGAGCAGCGAGCTCTACCGCGACATGGCGGCCCGCCAGCGCCTCGTGGCGCACGCCTGATCAATCACATCAGGGGAGCACGCCCGGCCTCACGGTCGAGCAGGCGCTGCTTCACCGGCAGCCCCCACCGGAACCCGCCGAGCGTACCGTCCGTGCGGATGATCCTGTGGCACGGGACGAAGAGCGCTGCAGCGTTCTTGGCGCAGGCGGCCGCGGCGGCCCGGACGGCGGCGGGGTTGCCGGCGCGCTCGGCGTACTGGAGGTAGGTGACCGGGGCCCCCGGCCGGACGGCGCGGAGCACCTCCCATGCATGCACCCGGAACGGTCCCGAGGCCTGCCGCACCCGCACCGTCCCGATCGCGTCGAAGTCGCCGTCGTAGTAGCGGGAGACGGCGTCGAGGATCGGACGGACCGAGGAGGCGGCAGGATCGAAGGCCGTCGCCCGGATGCCCGGATGGATCTGCCCCGTCAGCTCGGAGGCGAGCTCGGTCCAGCCGGAGGCGAGCACCGTGCCCTCCGCCTCGATCACGGTGAAGGGGCCGTCGGGCGTACCGACGGTCGTGGTCGTGGCACCGGGCAGCGCGGTCGGGGGAGTGAGGATGGCGGTCATGGTGGGAATCCCTTCGATGGTCACAGGGTAGACGGGGCAGGGTCAGGCGACGACATCGAGCGATTCCGCGCCGGTCCTGCCGGCGCCACGCAGGGCCGCGGCGCGCCAGAGGTGGACGGTCGCGTACGAGCGCCAGGGGCGCACCACCGCCATCGCGTCGTCGAGAGCTGGAGCGGGAGCCTGCACGGGGTTCGGCCCGACGGCGTCCCGGCTCACGAGACGCCACCCCGTGCGCACGGCGGCGTCGGTCGGCAGGTGTGTGTCGGGATGGCCGAGGACGCGCATGGTGACGCAGTCCGCAGTCCGTCGATCCATCCCGGGGAGCTGCAGCAGATCGGCGCGTAGCGTCTCCGGTCGCGCTCCCACACCCACATCGAGCGCGCCCGACGCCAGGAGCCGTGCCGCCGTCCGCAGGGCGTCGTCCCGGCGAAGCGGCCCGCGCAGCAGCGCCTCGGGCGCGTCCGCGAGGTCCTGCGCGGACGGGAACATCCTCGACAGGCCGGTGCCGGGGACGTCGACGGGAGGTCCGACCCGGGCGATGCGGCCGAGGGCTGCCGTCGCCGCGGTGGCCGACTGGCGGCCGACGATCGCCCGGATGAGGATCTCGTGGGGGTCCACCGCACCGGGAAGCCGGAGACCGGGGGTGGCGGCTGCGAGGCGACCGAAGGCGGCGCTCCGTGCGAGGGCGGCATCGATGGCCACGGGGTCGGAGTCGAGGTCGAAGAGCCGCCGGATCCGGCTCAGCAGCGCCGGCAGGTCACCCAGCCCCGCCACCGAGACCGTCACGGGCAGGGCGGCCTGCCCGGTGCCGCGCGGCACTGCGGGACCCGCCCTGAACCAGGCCGGGCCGGCCGGCAGGCGCAGCAGCCTCTCGTACGCGGCGTCGGTCGCCTGTTCGACGCCGTCCACGGCGCGCGCGGCGAGGAAACGGAGGATCCCGTTGTCGTACGGCAGCCGCGTGGGCAGGAACAGCGGAATGCGCACGGGGCCGCCGGACGCGGCATCCCCCGCGTGGGCTTCCCTCGCCTGCCGGGACGCGTCCCGCAGCTGTCCCGGCGTGAGGTCGAAGACCTGGTGGACGGTGTCGTTGAACTGGCGGATGCTCCCGAAGCCGGCCGCGAAAGCCACGTCGGAGAAGCGCAGCGTCGAGGCGGTGAGCAGCGTCCTGGCGGTCTGGGCGCGGTGCGCGCGGGCGAGGGCCAGCGCGCCCGCTCCGAGTTCGTCCTTCAGGATGCGGTTGAGGTGGCGCGCCGAGTACCCGAGCCGGGCCGCGAGACCCGCCACGCCCGCCCTGTCCACCTCGCCGTCGGCGATGAGCCTCATCGCGCGGGCGGCGGCGTCGCTGCGGAGATTCCACTCCGGGTCCCCGGGCACCGCCTCCGGCAGGCACCGCTTGCAGGCACGGTACCCGGCCTCGTGCGCGGCGGCGGGTGTGCGGTAGAAGGTGACGTTGGAGGGCTTCGGCGTGCGGGCGGGACACGAGGGGCGGCAATAGATGCCGGTGCTCGAGACGGCGGTGACGAACTGCCCGTCGAAGCGCACGTCGCGGGCGTCGATCGCCCGGTACTGCTGCCAGAAGTCCATGCCGTCATCCTCCCACCTGCCGGAAGCGCTCACTAGCGGGTTTCGGACACGACGGCGGGAACGTCCCACGTGGGCTTGCTACGGTCGACGGGTGGGACAGAGCGGGGCAGCAGACGTACGCGGGAGACTGGGCGGCAGCGCGCTCGACGTCGCCCCCTGGCTGCTCGGTGCACACCTGACCCACACGGACGACGACGGTCAGGTGACCGTCCGCGTCTCGGAGGTGGAGGCCTACCTCGGCCCCGACGACCCGGGCTCGCACGCCTTTCGGGGGAAGACCGCACGGAACGCCACCATGTTCGGCCCGGCCGGCCACCTCTACGTCTACTTCACCTACGGCATGCACTACTGCGCGAACATCGTGTGCGGCACCGAGGGGTGGGCCACGGGCCTGCTGCTCCGCGCGGGGGAGATCACCGAGGGCAGGGACCTCGCCCGTGAGCGGCGCTCCCGACCCGCCACGGACCTCGACCTTGCACGGGGCCCGGCCCGGCTCGCGCAGGCGCTGGGCCTGGATCGCCGGTCCGACGGTGCCGATGTCCTCGCGCACCCCTTCCGGCTCGTCCTGCCGGAGTCGCCTCCCTCGGACATCGGCCGTGGCCCCCGCGTCGGTGTCAGCGGTGCCGGCGGGACCGGGCAGTATCCGTGGCGTTTCTGGTTGCCCGGGGACCCGACCGTCTCGCGCTATCGTCCCGGCAAGCCCCCCACAGCACGTAGTGTTGATCCGTGACAATCAGCGGAGCGGACGCCGGCAGCACCCCGGGGACAGCAGCAGGACCAGCCGGACTCGCAGCGGGTGCGGCGGGCGCGATCGACCGCCTGTGCGCCGTCGTCCCCGACTTCCCGTCACCGGGCATCATGTTCCGGGACCTCACCCCCGTCTTCTCGGATGCCGAGGCCTTCCGTACGGTCGTCGACGCCGTCTCCGCACCGTTCGCCGGGACCTTCGACGCGGTCGCCGGGGTGGAGGCCCGTGGGTTCCTCCTCGCCGCCGCCGTCGGCTATGCGACCGGGACCGGCGTGGTCACTGTGCGCAAGGCGGGCAAGCTGCCCCGCGCCGTGTACAGCGAGTCCTACGACCTCGAATACGGTCAGGCGACGCTCGAGATCCACCAGTCCGACCTCCCCGCCGGGGCACGCGTCCTGGTGCTCGACGACGTCCTGGCCACGGGTGGAACGCTCGTCGCCGCGTGCGCGTTGCTCGAAAAGGCCGGAGCCGTCGTCGTGGGCTGCGGAGTGGTCCTCGAACTGGGCGATCTGGGCGGCCGGGACACCCTGGCAGGCCGGAACGTCCACGCGCTGAAGACCGTGTAGCGAAGCGCTAGACTTGACGGTCCGTCTTTGAAGGAAGGTAGTGTCCGATGCACGAGACGTCCCACGCCAGGGCCGAGCTGGACCACGAGCGCCGCTACGTCGACGGGCTGTACCGCCGCCTCGACGAACTCCGCGCGGAGAAGGTCGAGCAGCTCGCCGAGGTCCGGCGCACCCAGGCGGCCGGCTCCCACCAGAACCGGTCGGAGCGGGACGCCTTCGCCACGATGTACGAGGACCGCCTCGCCCAGTTGAACGCTGTCGACGACCGCCTCGTGTTCGGCCGTCTGGACCTCGACAGCGGCGAGGAACGGTACATCGGCCGCATCGGCCTCTCGGACGACGACCTCCGGCAGCTCATGGTGGACTGGCGCGCACCCGAGGCCGGCACCTTCTACCAGGCCACCGCCTTCGAGCGCATGGGCGTCCGACGCCGTCGCCATCTCATCCTGTCGCGGCGCGACGTCGTCGCCATCGAGGACGACGTCCTCGACGCGGACCTCCTCGGCGACGACGCCTCCCTGCAGGGCGAGGGCGCCCTGCTCGCGGCGCTGAACTCGCGGCGCACCGGACAGATGTCGGACATCGTCGGCACCATCCAGGCCGAGCAGGACCGCATCATCCGGGCGCCCCTCCCCGGGGTCACCGTGGTGCAGGGCGGCCCCGGGACCGGCAAGACGGCCGTCGCGCTCCACCGCGCCGCCTACCTCCTCTACACCCACCGCGACCGGCTGAAGTCGGCCGGCGTCCTCCTCGTCGGGCCGACGGACGCCTTCATGAAGTACATCGAACGCGTGCTGCCGTCCCTCGGTGAGACGGGCGTGGTCATGGCCGGTATCGGCACCCTGATGCCCGGCGTGACGACGGTGCAGGAGGCGAGCGAGCAGGCAGCGGCCATCAAGGGCCGGCTGCAGATGGCCGAGGTCCTCCGGACCGCCGTCGCCAATCGGGAGCGCGTGCCGGCGGAGAACAAGCGAGTCAACGTCGAGGGGACCATGCTCACGCTCACCCCCCGGCAGGTGGCCCGTGCGCGCGACCGCGCGCGTGCGACCGGCAAGCCGCACAACGAAGCGCGCGTCACGTTCGTCAAGATCCTCCTCCGGGAGCTCACCGAGCAACTGCTGGACAAGCTCGAGGAGTCGTCGGGCGGGGGGAACAACGCGGACCGCTCCTACCTCGCCGAGGACGTCCGCAGTTCCCGCGACGTGAGGATCGCGCTCAACCTCGCCTGGATGCCACTCACACCGCAGAAGCTCGTCTCCGAACTGTTCGCACGCCCGGAGCTGCTCCGTGCGGCGGCGCCTGCACTCTCCGACGCCGAGGTGGCTGCCCTGACCCGGCCCGCCGACGCCCCGTGGACCGAGGCCGATGTCCCTCTCCTCGACGAGGCCGCCGAGCTCCTGGGAGAGCTGGATGCCTCGGCCGGACGGGACACCTCCGCCCGGGAGCAGGAGCAGAAGCGCGACCTCGCCAACGCCGAGCGCGCCCTGGAGAACGTCAACGCCTCGCTCGAGGACGCCGGCGTGGACGGGGTGCTCACGGCGGAGGATCTCGCGCAGCACAACGCGGTGACGGCCACGCGCCTGTCCGCAGCGGAACGTGCCTCCGGCGACCGCACCTGGGCGTACGGCCACATCGTGGTGGACGAGGCGCAGGAGCTCTCGCCCATGCAGTGGCGCCTCCTGATGCGCCGGTGTCCGCTGAAGTCGTTCACCATCGTCGGCGACATCGCACAGACGAGTTCCGCGGCAGGCTCCAGGTCCTGGCAGCAGGCGCTCGAGCCGTTCGTGGGCGAGCGCTGGCAGCTGGAGGAGCTGACGGTCAACTACCGCACCCCCTCGCAGATCGCCGAAGCCGCGGTCCGGATGGCCAACGCCGCCGGCCTGGTCGTCTCCGCCCCGAAGGCGGTCCGTGAGGGCCGCTTCCCGCCCGTCCTCGACACCGTCCCGGATCTCCTGCCTGCCCTCCTGGAGGCGATGCCCGAGGAGCTCGCCGCGATCGACGGCGGGCTGCTCGCCGTCATCGCTCCCGAACACCTCGTGCACGACGTCCGTGCCGCTCTGAACCCGGTCTACGACAGCCGCGTCGGGACGGGAGCAGGCGGACCGGGCCAGGACATCGTGGTCATCGGACCCCGCGAATCGAAGGGCCTGGAGTTCGACGGCGTCGTCATCCTCGAACCGCAGGAGATGCTCGACTCGGCGACGGCCCGGGTGGGCGATCTCTATGTCGCCATGACCCGCCCCACGCAGCGGCTCCGCGTCATCTCCAGCGGCCGGATTCCTGCCGGTATCGCCGGCTGATAATTTGGAGGGGTGTCCCAGCGAACAGAAACCCCGGTCAGTGGCCTCGACGGCCAGCGCAACGATCCGTCCTTCGACGGCGTGTACGACGAGCTGGTGTGGCGGGGCCTGGTCTATGTGTCCACCGACGAGGGTGAGCTGAGGGAGCTGCTGGCCGGCGCGCCGATCACGTTCTACTGCGGCTTCGACCCGACCGCACCCAGTCTGCACCTGGGCAACCTCGTGCAGCTCCTGACGATGCGCCGGCTGCAGCTGGCCGGTCACCGGCCGCTTGGCCTGGTCGGCGGGTCCACGGGCCTCGTGGGTGATCCTCGGCCCACGGCCGAGCGCACCATGAACACCAAGGAGACCGTCGCCGAGTGGGTCGGTTCCCTCCAGGGGCAGGTGCAGAAGTTCCTCGACTTCGAGGGGGAGAACGCCGCGCGGATGGTCAACAACCTCGACTGGACCGGGCCGATGAGCGTCATCGATTTCCTGCGCGACGTCGGCAAGTACTTCCGCGTGGGCACGATGATCAAGAAGGAGACGGTCGCCAAGCGGCTCAACTCCGACGAGGGCATCAGCTACTCCGAATTCAGCTACCAGATCCTCCAGGGCATGGACTACCTGCAGCTGTACCGCGAGTACGACTGCGTGCTGCAGACCGGTGGGTCCGACCAGTGGGGGAACCTCACCAGTGGCACCGACCTGGTGCGCAAGGTCGAGGGCAAGGGCGTTCATGCGATCGGTACGCCGCTGATCACGAACTCGGACGGCACGAAGTTCGGCAAGAGCGAGGGCAACGCCATCTGGCTCGACGCCGCGATGACCAGCCCGTACGCCATGTTCCAGTTCTGGCTCAACACCTCCGACGCCGACGTCGCCGAGCGGCTGCGGATCTTCACCTTCCGCACCCGCGCCGAGATCGAGGACCTCGAGCGCGCGACGGTGGAGCGTCCCCACGCCCGCGAGGCCCAGCGGGCGCTGGCCTACGACGTCACCTCCCTGGTGCACGGGGTCGAGGCGACCGAGAAGGTCATCGCCGCATCGGCCGCCCTCTTCGGGCAGGGGGATCTCATGGCACTGGACCCGGCCACCCTCCAGGCCGCGACCGCGGAACTGGAATCGGTGATCGTCACGAGGGAGGGGCTGGGGATCGTCGACCTGCTGGTCGCCACCGGTCTCTCGGCGAGCAACTCGGCGGCACGACGGACGGTGGCCGAAGGCGGGGCCTACGTGAACAACGCGAAGATCGCCGACGCCGACCACGTCGTGGGGGAAGCCGAACTCCTGCACGGACGGTACCTGCTCGTGCGCCGCGGCAAGCGCAACCTGGCCATGGTCGACGTCGGCTGACCAGTCCGGCCCCAGGGGCCGGCATCCTCCTCACGAGGGTGCCGGCCCTTGGCGTCCCGCAACCCTGTTGCGGTGGGGTGACGTGTGGGTGGATTTGGTGGTGGGGGTGGGGTGGTCGTATAGTTATGGAGTTGCCCCGGTGAGGGCGGCAAACCCCCCTTGCAGAGTTGAAGTCGTTTCAGCGTGTGCGGTGCATGTCGTTGGGATGGGCTTCTGGTTTGTTGTCGGTTGTGTGGGTCTGTTGGTGGATCGTTGGTCGTCCTCGGGGCGGTTGGAGCGGTTCGGGACGGGTTTGCGGGATCGGGCTGGTGGGGGTAGGCTTGTGAAGTTGCTTCGGAGCGAGGACATGAC
>NZ_JBZCNG010000007.1:0-209590 GCF_058269195.1 Arthrobacter sp. TJ-240 | reverse complement strand
GGCGGCATCCTCGACGGGAATGTGATCTCGCCCGAGATCTTCGTCCCGGTGAATGTCGGCTGCAACGGTGTGACCCTGATCGGTGGCAGTGCCACCGACTGCGGCGCCGGCGCTGGAGTTCCGACTAACCCGACTAACCCGGTGACTCCGACCACTCCGACCACCCCGGCTACCCCGGCTACCCCGACCACCCCTGACGTTCCTGGAGCGGGCGGCAACGGCGGCACCGACGGCCCTGGCGGAACGGATGAGGGCGACATGGATGGTGGCACCAACGATGGCGGCACCAATGATGGCCGCTCGAACGTCGCCGACGTCGCCGGAACGGTCCGCGACGCGGGGACCGGTACCGCAGCCGGCACGATCTCCGCAGCGAGCATCTCGGTGAACGTCACCACGGCAGCCGGTGCAGCCGGTGCAGCCGGTGCACCCGGTGCACCCGGTGCACCCGGTGCGGCATCGAGCACCCCGAAGGCCCTCGCCTCCACGGGATCCGCCGCGCAGCAGATCCTGCTCCTCGGCTCCCTGCTGCTTCTCGCCGGCGCAGGCGGTCTGCTGGCCGCCCGCCGCTCGAAGGCAGGCGCATAGCCGGTCGTGCCTGACCAAAAAGGACGGGTCCCCGCAGCGGAAGCTGCGGGGACCCGTCCTGCGGCGGCCACGACTCGTCAGGCGGCGTCGTTCTCGTAGCGCAGGCCGATCTGCGCCCTCACGCCGTCGAGCAGGCGCATGGTCCTCACGCTGTCGCCGACCGGCATCGTCGGGCTCTCGGTGAGGCCTTCCTGGATGCAGCGCGTCACCTCGCGGAGCTCGTAGGTGTACCCCGCGCCCACCTGCTCGAACTCCTCCACCCGCGCCTCACCCGGGCCGGCCTGGATGGTCAGCTCCTTCGGGTTGTGGAGGTGCCCGCCGCCGGTCTTCAGCCAGCCCTTCGATCCGCAGACCGTCGCCTGCCCCGGGCACGAGGCGATGAACGACGACGACAGCTGGGCATACGCCCCGCCCGCGTAGCCGAGGGTCACGGCTGCCTGCAGATCGACGCCGTCGTCGTTCAAGGTGCCGACGGCGGACACCGAATCGGGGAAGCCGAGTGACCCCAGCGCCCACGTGAGCGGGTAGACCGTCAGGTCCATGAGGGCCCCGCCGCCGGCCTTCGGGTCCCACAGGCGGCTGCTCGGATCGTCGGGTGCGGCGAAGCCGAGGTCCGCCTGCACCCACCGGATATCACCGAGCTCCCCGGAGTGGATGATCTCCCACGCGCGGTTGACGCTGGGGAGGAAGCGCGTCCAGACGGCCTCCATGAGGAACAGCCCCCGGGCGGCCGCGATGGCGGCCAGTTCCTCGGCCTCGGTGGCATTGATGGTGAACGGCTTCTCGCACAGGACGTGCTTCCCGCCGGTGAGGGCGGCCTTGGCGACCTCGTAGTGCTGGCCGTGCGGAGTGGTGATGTAGACGACGTCGACCTCCGGGTCGTCCACGAGGCGCTGGTATCCCGCCGTGCCGCCCTCGTTCCCGTAGCTCGTGGCGAACCCGAACCGCTCGGCGAAGGCGGCGGCACTGTCCGCGCTGCGCGAGCTCACCGCGTGGAGCACCGCGTCCTCGAGCAGGGCGATGTCCTGGGTGACCTTGGCGGCGATGCCGCCCGTGGCGATGACACCCCACTTCAGGGGACGGCCGGTGGCGACGACGGGACTGGGAGCCCCTGCTTCCGCGCAGGGGGGAACGATCAAGCGATTCTGTGGAGTCATGGACCTATCCTTGCCGCACGCGGGGCCCGCGTCCAGCACCCCCCTGGTCCGGGGTCCGCACGGAGTCCGGACACGACGAAGCGCCCCGGCCGGGAGGGCCGGGGCGCTTCAGGTGGTACTGACCCGGGAAACCCGGGGGCGGTCCTTACTTGGTGAGCGCGGACAGCGTGGGGTCGTTGGCGTACGCCTCGGCGGCGTTCTCCTTCGTCACGATCTGCGGCTCGAGGAGGTAGGCGGGAACGGTCTTCACGCTGTTGTCGTAGGAGTCGGGATCGTTGATCTCGGGCTCGTCGCCGGCCTGCAGGTTACCGACCATCTCGATGGAGTGCTCCACGAGGGCGCGGGTGTCCTTGTTGATGGTGGAGTACTGCTTGCCCTCCATGATCAACTTCACGGACTCGACCTCGGAATCCTGACCGGTGACGACGGGCAGCGGCTTGCCGGCACCCTCGACGGACGTCAGGACGGCGCGGGCGAGCGTGTCGTTGGGGGAGAGGACGCCGTCGAGCTCGGTCGAACCGTAGCTGCCGGAGAGCAGGGAATCCGCACGCTTCTGCGCGTTCTCCGCCTTCCAGCCCTGGGTCACGGCCTGCTCGAAGGAGGTCTGGCCGGAGACGACCACGAGGTTGCCGTTGTCGATCTCGGGCTGCAGGATGCTCATGGCTCCGTCGAAGAACACCTTCGCGTTGGCATCGTCGGGCGAACCGGCGAACAGCTCGATGTTGTACGGGCCCTCGGGCTTCTTCGCCTTCATGCCGTCGAGCAGGGCCTGGCCCTGCAGCTCGCCGACCTTGAAGTTGTCGTACGCCACGTAGTAGTCGACATCCTCGGTGTTGAGGAGCAGACGGTCGTAGGCGATGACGGTGATGCCGGCTTCCTTCGCCTGCGCGAGCTGCGTGCCGAGCTGGGCGCCGTCGATGGCACCGACGATCAGGACCTTCACACCGTTGGTGATCATGGAGCTGATCTGGTTCTGCTGCTCGGAGACGCCACCGTTGGCGAACTGCACGTTCGGTTCGTAGCCGGCCTCGGTGAGGCCGTCGTTGAAGAGCGTCTCGGCGAGAACCCAGTTCTCCGACGTCTTCTGCGGCAGGGCGACGCCGATCGCGGACCCGGTCTCGAAACCGGAGGCGGCAGCTTCGCCGCCCTCCGTCGTGGTGCCCGTGTCTTCGCGGCCGCACCCGGTCAGCGTCAATGCTGATACTGCAGCGATGGCTGCGAGGGATTTTGCGAACTTACGCATTCCATTCTCTTTCTGTCGCTCTTGCTCTTGCTCTGATGGACGGATGGAGCTTGCCCGGGACCGGCGTGAGCCGTGTCCCTAGACGTCGTGGGAGATTACTTCCTTCGTCCCGATGGCCTGCTCCGTCGGAGCGACCTCGCGAACGGGGGCGTCGGGCTTCCTGCCGCCGCCACCCCCGCCGAAGTTCCTGGTGAGCAGGCCGATGATGGACGGCTTGCCCTGGCTCTTGTTGTAGACGTCGAAGGCGACGGCGACGAGCAGGACCAGTCCCTTGATGATCTGGGTCAGGTCAGCACCGATGCCGAGCAGCTGGAGTCCGTTGTTGAGCACGGCCATGACGAGGCCGCCGATGATGGACCCGACGACGGTACCCACGCCGCCGCTGACGGCCGCGCCACCGATGAAGACGGCGGCGATCGCGTCGAGTTCCCAGCCGACGCCGTCGGACGGGCCGGAAGCGGTGGAGCGCCCGACGAAGATCATGCCGGCGAGGGCGGCGAGGACCGACATGTTCATCATGACCATGAAGTTCACGCGCTTGCTCTGGACGCCGGAGAGTTCCGCCGCGTGGCGGTTGCCGCCGACGGCGTACACGTGCCGGCCGAGGATGGTCTTGTTGGAGACGAAGGCGTAGATGATGACGAGGACGCCGAGGATCAGACCCGGGACCGGGAAGGAGGTGCCGGGGCGGCCGGTCGCGAACAGGTAGGTCGCGTAGAGGATGACCGCGCAGAGCAGGCCCAGCTTGACCACGGGCACCCAAGCCGGGGGAATCTCGGCGCCGATCTTCTCGAGCTTGCGGCGGCTGCGGATCTCCCGGTAGATGACGAAGGCCACCAGGCCGAGTCCCAGCAGGACGGTCAGGTTGTTGTACCCGGTGTTGGGGCCCACCTCGGGGAGGTAGCCCGCTCCGAGGTACCGGAATCCCTCGGGCACTGGGACGGTGTTCGAGTCGCCGACCGCCTGGTTGGCGCCGCGGAACAGGAGCATGCCGGCCAGCGTGACGATGAACGCAGGTATCCCGACGTACGCCACCCAGAATCCCTGCCACAGGCCGATGACGGCGCCGAGGACCAGGCCGAGGAGGACACCCGTGTACCAGGGGATGCCCCAGTCGCGCATGGCGATCGCGACGACGATCCCGACGAATGCGGCGATGGAACCGACCGAGAGGTCGATGTGGCCCGCGATGATCACGAGCACCATCCCGATCGCGAGGATCAGGATGTAGGAGTTGCCGTTGAACAGGTTCATCATGTTGCCGGGAGTGAGGGTCTTGCCGCCGGTCTGCCACTGAAAGAACACGACGAGTGCGACCAGGGCGAAGATCATCCCGAACTGGCGGGTGTTCCCGCCGAGGATTTGTTTGAGTGCTTTCATGGTGTCTTTCCTAGGGCTACGGTCAGGCAGTTTTCCTGCTGGCGGTCATGAGTTTCATCAGCGATTCCTGATTCGCCTCGGTGCGGGTCAGTTCTCCGGTGATGGCACCTTCGAAGATCGTGTAGATCCGGTCGGAGAGGCCGAGCAGTTCAGGCAGTTCCGAGGAGATGACGATAACGCCCTTGCCCTGATCCGCAAGCCTCTGGATGATGCCGTAGATCTCGTACTTGGCGCCCACGTCGATGCCGCGGGTCGGCTCATCGAGGATGAGCAGCTCGGGATCGGTGAACATCCACTTGGCGAGCACCACCTTCTGCTGGTTCCCGCCGGAAAGTGTGGCGACCCCGTCGTTGACGCTCGGCGCCTTGGTGCGCAGCGACTTCCGGTACTCCTCGGCGACCCGGAACTCCTCGTCCTTGTCCACCACGAGGCCGCGCGTGATCTTCTTCAGGTCGGCGGACACCGTGGTGGCCTTGATGTCGTCGAGGAGGTTGAGCCCGAGCGACTTCCGGTCCTCCGTCACGTAGGCGAGCCCGGCGTCGATGGCCTGGGGTACCGAGCGCAGCGTGACCTCCTTGCCGTTGATGAGGATCTGGCCCGACTTGAAGTTGCCGTACGAGCGGCCGAAGACGGAACGGGCGAGCTCGGTGCGCCCCGCGCCCATCAGGCCGGCGAAACCGACGATCTCGCCGCGGCGCACCTTGAAGCTGGAGTTCTTGCACACCAGGCGGTCGGGGACCGTGGGATGCCCGACCGTCCAGTTGCGGACCTCGAAGAAGGTCTCGCCGATCGACGGCGTGTGGTCGGGGAAGCGTGACTCGAGCGAGCGTCCCACCATGCCGCGGATGATGCGGTCCTCGTCCACGCCGTCGTTCTTGACGTGCAGCGTCTCGATCGACCTGCCGTCCCGGATGATGGTGATGGAGTCGGCGATCTGCTCGATCTCGTTGAGCTTGTGGGAGATCATGATGCAGGAGATGCCCTTGCTGCGCAGGCCCGCCATGAGGTCGAGGAGGTGCTGCGAGTCGGACTCGTTGAGCGCCGCGGTCGGCTCGTCGAGGATGAGGAGCTTCACGGACTTGTTGAGCGCCTTGGCGATCTCGACCAGTTGCTGCTTGCCGACGCCGATGTCCTTGATCTTCGTCGTCGGGTCCTCGGTGAGGCCCACGCGGGCCATGAGGTCGAGGGTGGTCCGGTTGACGTAGTCCCAGTCGATGACGCCGAACCGGGTGGGCTCGTTGCCGAGGAAGATGTTCTCGGCGATCGAGAGCTCGGGGATGAGCGCGAGTTCCTGGTGGATGATCACGATCCCCGCGGCCTCGCTGGCGCGGATGTCCTTGAACTCGACCACCTCGCCCTGGAACACGATGTCGCCGGAGTAGTCGCCGTAGGGGTAGAGGCCCGAGAGGACCTTCATCAGGGTGGACTTGCCGGCCCCGTTCTCCCCGCAGATGGCGTGGATCTCGCCGGCCTGTACCTCGAGGGAAACGTCGGAGAGGGCTTTGACTCCCGGGAACTCCTTGGTGATGGAGCGCATCTCAAGGATGGTGTGGTTGTTCATGGGGCCTCCCGCAGTGACGGCGTTGTCTTGGTGCAGGCCCAACCTCGGCCCGGAAGAATTGAACACGCTGATCGGCATTGTCGTCAAGTGTTGAACGCAAACCTACAGCAAATAGAGACGGGACCGTTACGCCGTGATCGCGAAGGCCGGGGAGAGGTTCGGTTGGGCGAGGACGACCGCGGCACCGCCGAGGGCCTCGGCGCGGTCGCCGAGGGAGGACATGCATACGCTCGTGGTCTCGCCGATGATGGGGACCGCGTGGCGGGCCAGCCCGCGGCGGACGGGTTCCAGGAGGATGTCGCCGAGGCTGGTCAGCGGTCCGCCGATGACGATGGTCTCCGGGTTGATCATGTTGGCCACATGGGCCAGGGCCCGCCCGATGGCCGTGCCGGCGTCCTCGATGACGCGCAGGGCCGCGGTGTCGCCGGTCAGGGCCCAGTCGACGATGCGCTGCGTGTCGACGGTCTCGGTGCTGCCGCGGCCGAGGAGCTCGATCATCATCGAGGTGGAGGCGACGGTCTCGAGGCAACCACGGTTGCCGCACCGGCAGATCACGCCCTGCTCGTTGATGGTGGTGTGGCCGAGCTCGCCGGTGACGCCGACGTTGCCGTAGTAGAGCGACCCGTTGAGGACGAGGCCGGACCCGATCCCGGAGGCCACCTTGATGAACAGCAGGTTCTCCACGGCGCTGTGCGGTCCCCAGGTGACCTGCGCGAGCGCGCCCAGGTTGGCGTCGTTGTCGATGAACACGGGGACGCGGAGCCGTTCGCCGAACGTCTCGTGGATGTTGATGCCCACCCACTCGGGCAGGATGGCGCCCTGCACCACCGTGCCGGTGCGCCGGTCGATGGGCCCCGGGATCCCGATGCCGGCGCCGAGCAGTGCCCTGCGGTCGATCCCGCCCTCGGCGAGCAGGGCGTCCAGGAGGTCCGAGGCCGCCCGGAGTCCCTCGACGGCGCTGTGCCGCGGCGGCAGGCTGACGGAGGCCTCCTGCAGGACGCGGTAGTTGGGACTGGCGAGGACCACGCGGACGTGGCGGCGGCCTATGTCGATGCCCGCCGCGACCTGGCCCTTGTCGTTGAGGATCACGGAGAGCGCCCGGCGCCCCGAGCTGGTGGTCGGCGCCGTGCTGACGATCCCGCTGGTCGCCATGACCTTCACGATGTTGGAGACCGTGGCCGTCGACAGGCCGGTCTGCCGGGAGAGCTCTGCCTGCGTCTGCGGCCCGTTGCTCACCAGTGCTGCGATGACGCGGCGCTGGTTCTGCTCGCGCAGGGCGGACTGGGAGCCCGGCTTCGGAAGCGCGGCGCTCAGGGGTGTCCTCGCCGTCGAGGGGGATTCTGCGGGCATGCTCCCAAGGTTGCCGCAGGCGGACTTTGTAGTCAAGAAGTTAACGCTTGGCGGTGCTCGTGCGCCAGGGCCCTGTACTGCTCGGCGTTCCTCCTGACGCCCGCGACCTCGTCGTCGGTCAGCTCGCGGCGGACCTTCGCGGGGACCCCGGCGACGAGCGAGCCCGGCGGCACCACGGTGCCCTCGAGCACGACGGCGCCCGCAGCGACCAGCGATCCCGTGCCGATGACGGCCCCGTTCAGGATGGTGGCGCCCATCCCGATGAGGCAGTCGTCCTCGACGGTACACCCGTGCACCACGGCGCCGTGGCCCACGCTGACCCGGTTGCCGATGACCGCCGGGAAGCCGGGGTCGGCGTGCACCACGACGTTGTCCTGCAGGTTCGTCCCGTCCCCGATGCGGATGGGCGCGGTGTCCGCACGGACGGTGGCCCCGTAGAAGACGCTCGCGGAGGCGCCGAGGACGACCTCGCCGATCAGGGACGCGGTGGGCGCGACGAACGCGGCGGCTCCGGTGTCGGGGGTCTTCCCGCGGAACGCGATGAGGTGGGTCATGGCGTCAGCCTAGGGCAGCAGGGCGTCAGTTGAAGACGATCGTGCGGCGCCCGTCGAGCAGGACCCGCCGTTCGGCGTGCCACTGCACCGCCTGCACCAGGGCGCGTCCCTCGAGCTCGCGTCCGATCGAGGCCAGCTGCTCGGCCGTCCGCGCGTGGTCCACGCGGATGACCTCCTGCTCGATGATCGGGCCCTCGTCCAGGACGGCCGTGACGTAGTGCGCCGTGGCGCCGATCAGCTTCACGCCGCGCGCGTGGGCCTGGTGATAGGGGCGTGCGCCCTTGAACGACGGCAGGAACGAGTGGTGGATGTTGATGGCGCGGCCGCGCAGGTCCTCACAGAGTCCGTCGCTGAGGATCTGCATGTAGCGGGCGAGGACCACGAGTTCGATGTCGTGCCGGTCGATCAGGGCGCGCAGCGCGTCCTCGGCGTCCTGCTTGGTCTCCGGTGTCACGGGGATGTGGTGGAACTCGACGCCGTAGAACGCCGCGAGGCCCTCGAGGTCCCGATGGTTGGACACGATCACGGGGATGTCGATGGCGAGCGTCCCCGAGCGGTGCTGGAACAGGAGGTCGTTCAGGCAGTGCGCGGCCTTCGACACCATGATGAGGGTCCGGGTGCGCCGGGCCGCCTCCACGAGCGACCACTGCATGCCGAACTCCGCTGCCACGGGCTCGAGCGCGGTGCGCAGGTCCTGCAGGCCGGCCCCGGTGGTCAGGTCGACCCTCATGAAGAACGTGCCCGTGTCCGGGCTGCCGTACTGCTGGGACTCCGTGATGTTCGCGCCCACGCCGACCAGGGCGCCGGAGACGCCGTGCACGATCCCGGGCCTGTCGGGGCAGGACAGCGTGAGGGAGTACGAGGATGATGCGTCGGGGGAGTCCACCTAAGCCAGCGTACCGGTAGCTCCCGCGCCGGGGGCGAGGCCGCGCAGCCTGTCCAGGGCCGCCAGCGCCGCTGCACGCCCGGCACGGGACGCCCCGAGCGTGGAGGCGGAGGCGCCGTAGCCGACGAGCAGGAGCCGGGGGTCCCTGGCGACACGCACGCCGTCCGTCCGGATGCCGCCCCCGGGCTCCCGGAGGTGCAGGGGTGCGAGGTGGTCGAGCGCAGCGCGGAAACCGGTCGCCCAGAGGACGGCGTCGACGGGTTCCTCGGAGCCGTCGGCGAGCACGGCCGAGTGCTCCCGCAGCTCGGCGAGGGGACCGCGCGAGACCAGGATCCCGGCGTCGATCCCCGCCTGGTACTGCGGCGTGAGTGACAGCCCGGTGACGGACACCACGCTGGCAGGCGGCAGGCCGGCGGTCGTCCGCGCCGTGACCTCGGCCTCGACCTCCCGCCCCCATTCCGGGCCGAAGGCACGCCGCGTGAAGGCCGGCGGGCGGCGTGTGGACCATACCGTGGCGGCACCGGCATCCGCGAGCTGCAACAGGAACTGCACGGCGGAGGTCCCGCCGCCCACCACGAGGACACGCTGTCCCGCGAACTCGGCCGCCGACCGGAAGTCGTGCGTGTGCAGCTGGCGTCCGGCGAAGACGTCCCGCCCACGGTAGTAGGGCCAGTAGGGGCGGTCCCACGTGCCCGTCGCGTTGATGACCACGTCGGCGATCCAGGTGCCGCCCGTCGTCGTGACCCTCAGGGGCCCCGCGTCGCCCCGGTCGGGAAGATCGGCGCCGCCGTCGTCCTCCGGTTCGACGCGGAGCACGGTGACAGGGCGGACGACCGGCAGGGCGAACTCGCGCTCGTAGGCGCCGTAGTAGCGGTTCACGACGGCGGAGGCCGGCTCCTTCGGGTCCGGCCTCTCGAGGGGGAAACCGGGCAGGCTGTGCAGGGCGTGGGCGGCGTCGAACGTCAGGGAGGGCCACCGGTGCAGCCAGGCGCCGCCCGGAGCAGGATTCGCGTCGAGGAGCACGACCTCGCGATGCGGCGCGAGGCCCCGCCTGGCGAGATAGTAGGCGCTGCTCAGCCCGGCCTGCCCGGCGCCGATCACGACCACGCGCACCCGGTGCGTCAGAGCCTCCGCCGCCTGCTCCGTCCCGCGCATGACACCGCCCTCTCCGGTCCGGCGCCCGCCGGTCCACTGACCGGAACGGCGCCGGGGCTCGGCCTATTCCGGCCCCGTTGCGGAGCCGTGGGTACCGGTGGCGATGCGGCCCGCGGTGCAGCTAGCATGGGATCGTCGCGACTGGCGTAGGGTGGGCAACCACCAGGAAGCGGCGCGGAACCAGGGCCCCCCGGGAGATCCTGCGCTTCCAGTGCAGACCACGGATCGCACGCCTGGGCCGCGGGTCACGTCTCACGTTCCTGCCGCGCGGACACCGATCCGCCGGCCCGCGACGCACGCTGACCCCCCGTGACACCCAGAGAAGGATCGACCGATGACCACCTCGCCCATGGCCGCGTCCCACGCTGCCGCCGATTCCGTCACCAATGCGCCCCTGTCCGAGGTGGACCCCGAGATCGCCGCCGTCCTCCGCGACGAGCTCGCACGGCAGCGGGACACCCTCGAGATGATCGCGTCCGAGAACTTCGCCCCCCGCGCCGTCCTCGAGGCCCAGGGCAGCGTCCTCACCAACAAGTACGCGGAGGGCTACCCCGGCCGCCGCTACTACGGCGGCTGCGAGCACGTGGACGTCGCGGAGAACCTCGCGATCGAGCGCGTCAAGGCCCTGTTCGGTGCGGAGTTCGCGAACGTCCAGCCGCACTCCGGCGCGCAGGCCAACGCCGCCGCCCTCTCCGCCATGATCAAGCCCGGCGACAAGATCATGGGACTCTCCCTCGCGCACGGCGGGCACCTCACGCACGGCATGAAGCTCAACTTCTCCGGAAAGCTCTACGAGGTCGCCGCCTACGGCGTGGAGGAGGACACCCACCGCCTCGACATGGAGCGGGTCCGCGAGCAGGCGCTCGCCGAGAAGCCCCAGGTCATCATCGCAGGCTGGTCGGCATACCCCCGCCAGCTCGACTTCGCGGCCTTCCGGTCCATCGCCGACGAGGTCGGCGCGCTCCTGTGGACGGACATGGCGCACTTCGCGGGCCTCGTCGCCGCCGGCGTCCACCCCAGCCCGGTGCCGCACTCCGACGTCGTCACCTCCACGGTGCACAAGACCCTCGCCGGGCCGCGCTCCGGCGTGATCCTCGCGAAGCAGGAGTGGGCAAAGAAGATCAACTCCAACGTCTTCCCCGGCCAGCAGGGCGGGCCCCTCATGCACGTCATCGCGGGCAAGGCCACGGCCTTCAAGATCGCCGGCTCCGCCGAGTTCAAGGAACGCCAGGGCCGCGTCCTCGAGGGCGCACGCATCATCGCCGACCGCCTCACCGCTTCCGACGTGACCGAGCACGGCGTCTCGGTGCTCACCGGCGGTACGGACGTCCACCTCGTCCTGGTCGACCTGCGCAACTCGTCGCTGGACGGCCAGCAGGCGGAGGACGTGCTGCACTCCGTGGGCATCACGGTCAACCGCAACGCCGTCCCCTTCGACCCCCGCCCGCCCATGGTCACCTCCGGCCTCCGCATCGGCACGCCGGCACTGGCGACCCGCGGCTTCGGGGCCACCGAGTTCACCGAGGTCGGCGAGATCATCGCCGCCGCGCTGAAGCCGGCTCCCGACGTCGACGCCCTCCGCGCCCGCGTGTCCGCGCTCGCCGCGGACTTCCCGCTCTACCCGGGCCAGGAGCAGTGGTAGGCATCGGGCGGGGACGAGGACGATCTGCATGAGCACCACGGCACGCATCCTCGACGGGAAGGCCACCGCCGCCCGGATCAAGCTCGAACTCGCCGAGCGGGTCGCTGCGCTGCGGGAACTCGGCATCACGCCCGGGCTCGGCACGGTCCTCGTCGGTGATGATCCCGGAAGCTCCTCCTACGTGGCCGGCAAGCACCGCGACTGCGCCGAGGTCGGCATCACCTCGGTACGGCGGGACCTGCCCGACACCATCACGCAGGACGAGCTCGAGGCGGTTCTCGACGAGCTGAACGCCGACGACGCCACCACCGGCTACATCGTGCAGCTGCCTCTCCCGGCGCACATCGACACGAACGCGATCCTCGAGCGCATCGACCCGGCCAAGGACGCCGACGGCCTGCACCCGACCAACCTCGGCAGGCTCGTGCTCAACGTCAACGCGCCCATGGCGTCGCCGCTGCCCTGCACGCCGCACGGCATCGTGGAACTGCTGCTCCGGCACGACGTCGCCCTCGCGGGGCTCGACGTGCTCGTCGTCGGGCGCGGCGTGACGGTCGGACGTCCGCTCGGGCTCCTGCTGACGCGCAAGCAGATCAACGCCACCGTGACCCTCGCGCACACCGGGACCGTGGACCTCGCCGAGCACCTGGCGCGCGCCGACGTCGTCGTCGCCGCCGCGGGGATCCCGCACATGATCAGCGCGGAGCAGCTCAAGCCCGGGGCGATCGTGCTCGACGTCGGTGTCAGCCGCGTCGAGGACCCGGCGACGGGCAAGGCGAAGCTGACGGGCGACGTCGACCCCGCCGCGGCGACGGTGGCGGGCTGGCTGTCCCCGAACCCCGGCGGCGTGGGCCCCATGACCCGGGCCATGCTGCTGACCAATGTCGTCGAGGCGGCCGAGCGTCGGGCGGCATCCGCCTAGCATCGCCTAGGCTGGGCGGGTGCCTACACCCCTCGCCGGTCCACCGGTCATCTCCGCGCACCGGCTCAGCAAGCACTACGCCGACTTCACGGCGGTGGACGGTATCTCCTTCGACGTGCCCGCGGGCGAGTCGTTCGGCCTCCTCGGCCCCAACGGCGCCGGGAAGTCCACCACCATGCGGATGATCGGCGGCGTGTCCCAGCGCACATCCGGGGACCTCACCATCATGGGCCTCGACCCGCAGGAACACGGGCCCGAGGTGCGCGCGCACCTCGGCGTCGTGCCGCAGCAGGACAACCTCGACGAGGAACTGCGCGTGCGCGACAACCTGCTCGTCTACGGCCGCTACTTCGGGCTGCCGATGAGCTACCTCAAGCCCAAGGCCGACGAACTGCTGGAGTTCGCGCAGCTCACCGACAAGGCGGGCGCGAAGGTCGATTCCCTCTCGGGAGGCATGAAGCGCCGCCTGACGATCGCCCGCTCGCTCATCAACGAGCCGAAGATCCTCCTGCTGGACGAACCCACCACGGGCCTGGACCCCCAGGCGCGCCACATCCTGTGGGACCGGCTGTTCCGGCTGAAGGAATCGGGGGTGACCCTGATCCTCACCACGCACTACATGGACGAGGCGGAGCAGCTCTGTGACCGGCTCGTCGTCGTCGACAAGGGCAGGATCATGGCCGAGGGATCGCCGGCACAGCTCATCCGCGAGCACTCCACCCGCGAGGTCCTCGAGCTGCGCTTCGGGTCCGAGCGCAACACCACGGTCGCCGGCGAGCTGCAGGGCATCGGCGAGCGGCTCGAGCCGCTGCCGGACCGCGTGCTGATCTACGCGAACGACGGGGAGGCGGCGCTCGAACAGGTGGTTTCCCGCGGGCTGCGGCCCGTCACGTCCCTCGTGCGCCGTTCATCCCTCGAGGACGTGTTCCTGCGCCTGACCGGGAGGAGCCTCGTTGACTGACCACTCGTCCGCCGGCGTGCAGGAGAGCACGGGCCCGGCGTACCGGCTGCACGCGCACAAGCCGGAGGTGTCCGCGCGCCGCGCCCGCGCGTTCGGCTCGTGGTACTACGCCGAGCACGTGCTCAGGGCCATGAACGGCTACAAGTGGACCCTGCTGGCCACCAGCGTCGGGACGCCGGTGATGTACCTGTTCGCGATGGGCGTGGGTCTCGCGACCCTGGTCGACCGTAACTCCGGGAGCGCCTTCGGTGGCGTCAGCTACCTCGTGTTCATCGCACCCGCGCTGCTCGCCTCGGCGACCATCATGACGGCCGCCACCGAATTCACGTACCCCGTGATGGACGGCTTCAAGTGGCGGCGGGTCTACTACGGACCGCACGCCTCGCCGCTCGGCACGGACCAGATCGTCCACGGTCACGTCCTGGCGATCACGGTCCGCCTGACCGCGACCACGATCGTCTACTTCCTGATCGTGGCGGCCTTCGGCGCCTCGCCCCAGCCGGCAGGTGTCCTGGCGGTCCCTGTCGCCGTGCTCAGCGGTCTCGCGTTCGGTCTCCCGCTCATGGCGTACGCCGCGAGTGTCGAGGACGACAAGGGGCAGTTCGCCCTCGTCATGCGGTTCGTGGTCATGCCGCTCTTCCTCTTCTCCGGCACGTTCTTCCCGCTGAGCACGCTCCCCGTGTTCCTGCAGTGGATCGGCTGGATCTCCCCGCTGTGGCACGGCACGGAGCTGGGCAGGGCCCTGACCTACGGCCAGCCGCTGCCCGCGTGGCTCGCCACCGTGCATGTGCTCTTCCTGGTGATCCTCGCCGCCGTCGGTCTCCGGCTCGCTCGCCGCGTCTACGCACGGAGGCTGGGGAAATGACCACGCAGCTCACCGCCGCCGACTACGCGCTGGACGGCTCGAAGAGGCCGCTGGCCGCACTCTACTCACGCAACGCGAAGGCCGTGATCGCGCGGGGCCTCCTCGCCACGCGCAGCAACAACTGGCTCGTCATCGTGTCCGGGTTCTTCGAACCCGTCCTGTACCTGCTGTCGATGGGCGTGGGTCTCGGGACCCTCGTCGGATCGGTCGAGGGGCCCGACGGGCAACCGATCAGCTACGCGGCGTACATCGCCCCGGCGCTCCTGGCCGTGTCCGCCATGAACGGTGCCGTCTACGACAGCACCTGGAACGTCTTCTTCCGGATGAACTTCGCGAAGCTCTACCAGGGGATGCTGTACACCTCGCTCGGCCCGCTCGACGTCGCACTCGGGGAGATCTTCCTCGCCCTCCTGCGCGGCGCCCTGTACGCGACGGGCTTCACCGCGGTCATGGGCCTCATGGGGCTCCTCACCACGCCCGTGGCGCTGCTCATGGTCCCCGCGTCCGTGCTGATCGCGTTCGGGTTCGCGTCCTTCGGGATGGGGATCACGAGTTTCATGAAGACGTTCCAGCAGATGGAGTGGATCAACTTCGTGATGCTGCCGATGTTCCTGTTCTCGGCCACGTTCTATCCGCTCGCTGTGTACCCCCAGGGCATCCAGTGGTTCATCCAGGCGCTGCCCCTGTGGCACGGGGTCGAACTGCTCCGGCAGATCAGCGTCGCCTCGTTCACCCCTGCCACGATCGTCCACCTCGGCTATTTCCTGGTGATGATCGCCGTCGGGATGCTCCTCACCACGCTGCGCCTGCGGAAGCTGTTCCTGAAGTAGGGCGCTACACCACGAGGGTGGCGTACACCACGTAGTTGTCGTCGAACTCGCCCGTGTCCGGGTTGTAGCCGTCGCACGTGATGAGGCGGACCTCGGAGCCCGGGGTGTTGCCGTACACCGTGAGGGTGGGGAACTCGTCCTTCTGGTACGCCTCCCCGCGCTGGAACTCGAAGACCGCCGTCGTCCCGTCCTCGCGGGTGACGCTGATGCGGTCGCCGGCCTCGAGCTCCCGGAGCTCGGCGAAGACACCCTTGCCGCCGTCCGTCGCGTTCACATGGCCGAGCAGCACAGCGGGCCCCCGGTCGCCCGGGGTGGGGGACTGGTCGTACCAGCCGGCCGGTGCGCCGGGGCTGTCGGGTGGCACCTCGAGGCTCCGGTTCTCGCGGAGACCGAGGCGGAGCAGGTCCGTCCTGACACCGATGGAGGGGATCTCGAGCGTCACGGGGGCGGAGGCGGTGAGGACCGGGGGCTGTGCCGTCGCGACAGGACCCGGCGCGGTCCCGCCGGAGGCGCCGGCGGCAGGCGTCGAGGGCGCGGCGGGCGGCGTCGAGGGCGTGGCGGGCGGCGTCGAGGGCGTGGCGGGCGGCGTCGAGGGCGTGGCGGGCGGCGTCGCGACGGCCGCCGGGGAACTCGCGGCAGGCGGCTTGGGCGCTGCCGTGGAGTCGGCGGAGCCGCAGCCGGCGAGGAGGAAAAGGGCGACCACCGCCGGAGCCGTGAGGCCCCAGCGGTGGTCGGTTGCTTTACTGGTCACGAGCGACCAGGATCAGGCGTTCTGCGCTGCGCGGCGGCGGACGGCGAAGGTGCCGCCGGCTGCTGCTGCGAGGACGAGGCCGCCACCGAGGGCGAGCATGCCGGTCGAGCTGGAGGACTCGGTGGCGACACCGGTGTCCGCTCCGCCGTAGGGCATCTCGCCCATCTGGGTCTTCATGAGCGTGCCGCACAGGGCGGGAGAGGTTGCGCCGAGGGGAAGCTCGGGAGCGATCTCGGAAGGGCTGCCGAAGACCTCGGGTGAGACGCCGGCAGTTGCCGGGTCCAGGCCGTGCACGACGACGACGGCGGTGCCGGCGGCGAGCGACTTCTGGGTGGCCTCATCGATGGTGATGGTGCGGTTGATGGAGTAGGTGCCGCCCTGTCCGCCGAGGGCGAGGTTGAGTCCCTCGGCGGGGGTTGACGCACCGGAGGTGGTCAGGGTCGTGAGGATGTCGCCGTATCCCGGGACGCCTTCGGCGACGTTCACGATGCCGTCACCGTTGGCATCGTCGGCAGGCGTGGGGCAGACGCCCTCGGCTCCACCGTGGATGTGCTGGACGTGGGGGTACGGTGCGTCCATGAAGGTCTGGGCGAGACCGGAGACCTGAAGGTTGACGGTCGCCTGGTCACCTGCGACGTCGAGGGTGATGGTGCCGGTCCCCGTAGTGCCGTTGAGCTGGCCGAGGGTCGAGGAGTAGGAGCCGTCATGTGCGGCCATGGCGGGCGAGCCTGCCATAGCGACGGCACTGATGGCGAGGGCTGGTACTGCGAGGAAGCGCATCTTCTTGTTCATGGGTAGTTCCTCCATAGAGCGAGTGAGGCGCGCTGTGGGGCGCGCATGTCAGTACTTCGCGGTGATCGGCATCACGGATTGGAGGAGATGGGAGAAGACTTCGAGAATCCTGACAGTTCGCCTGGGGTGGAAGGCGCCGGGGCGGGCCGGGTCATGCGGGAGAATGATCCCATGCAGTCACTAGGGAGCAATGAGCGGCCTGCGGGCCGGGGTGTGAGCATGCGCATGGGCAGTGCCGGGATGGCCGTCATGCTTGTCGTGTTCCTGGTCGCCGTGGTCTTCGCCGCGAACCAGAACGACGTGATCGGCTGGCTGGTGGTGATCATCTCGCTGGGGTGGCTCCTGATCTTCAGTTTCGTGGTCTTCAGCCTACGCTCCGCCGCGCGGAAAGCCGCGGCCCGCCTGCAGGTTTCCGGCGCCTTCGGTCCTGCGGGGCAGGCGCCTTCCGGCCCCGTCGCCGCCGACCGGGCGCGGGACCTGAAGCTCGACCACAGCTTCAAGATCGTGCAGGTGCAGGTGGGAGTGGTCCGCGACTACCTCGGCAGGGACGAGGGAATGGTGGAGCGCGCGCTCGAGACGATCGAGATCACCTCGCACAATGCCCGCTCCATGATGAAGGGGTCGAACGAGGGCCCTGTCGAGGGGACCGTCGTCGAGTGATGGGCGTCCCGCCGGGAGCACCGCGGGTACCCTCCGGGGTAAGGTTGATCGGGTGAGCCAGGCACCGAACCTCCCGCAGAAACCCCTGCGCATCGCCTCCGTGAACGTCAACGGGATCCGCGCCGCCTACAAGCGCGGCATGCAGGATTGGCTGGACGGGCGCGACGTCGACATCCTCTGCCTGCAGGAGGTCCGTGCGCCCGATGCCGTGGTCCACAGCCTCCTGGGGGAGGAGTGGCACATCCTCCATACCGAGGCCGAGGCCAAGGGCCGGGCCGGCGTCGCCATCGCCTCCCGCCGGGCACCGACCGCCACGCGCACCACCATCGGTGACAGCTACTTCGACACGTCCGGCCGGTGGGTCGAGGCCGACTTCGACATCGACGGTGCGAGCCTCACCGTGGTGAGCGCCTACGTCCACTCCGGCGAGGTCGGCACGCAGAAGCAGGACGACAAGTACCGCTTCCTCGACGCGATGATCACGCGCCTGCCCGAGCTCCGGGACGGCGCGGACCACGCCGTGGTCATGGGCGACCTCAATGTGGGCCACACCCCGCTCGACATCAGGAACTGGAAGGGCAACGTCAAGAACGCCGGGTTCCTGCCCGAGGAACGGGCCTACTTCGACCGGTTCTTCTCGGACGAGTGCGGTTTCCTCGATGTCGCCCGGCTCCTTGCCGGGGAGGTCGACGGACCCTACACGTGGTGGTCCTGGCGGGGCAAGGCCTTCGACAACGACACGGGCTGGCGCATCGACTACCAGCTGGCGACGCACGCCCTCGCGAAGAGCGCCGTGAGCGCCGAGGTCGACAGGGCACCGAGCTGGGACACGCGGTTCTCCGACCACGCCCCGCTCGTCGTCGACTACCAGATCCAGACCCCAGGACAGCTTCCATGACAGCCACCACGACAGCCCACGAGGCATTCGCCGGGACATCCGCCGAGACATCGTCGACAGCCACCGCGGACACCGGCCGGCGCCAGCGCATCCTCTCCGGGATGCAGCCCTCCGCGGGCTCACTGCACCTCGGCAACTACCTGGGCGCGCTCGTGCACTGGGTGCGCCTCCAGGACACCTACGACGCCGTCTTCTTCATCCCCGACCTGCACGCCATCACCGTTCCCCAGGATCCGCAGGAACTGGCGCAGCGGACCCGGCTCACGGCCGCCCAGTACATCGCCGGCGGCGTCGACCCCGACAGGGCCACCCTCTTCGTGCAGTCCCACGTCCCGGAGCACGCGCAACTCGCGTGGGTGCTGAACTGTTTCACCGGGTTCGGTGAGGCGTCCCGCATGACCCAGTTCAAGGACAAGGCGTCCAGGCAGGGGACCGACACTGCGAGCGTGGGCCTGTTCACCTATCCCATCCTGCAGGCCGCCGACATCCTGCTGTACCAGCCCGACGGCGTCCCCGTGGGCGAGGACCAGCGCCAGCACGTGGAGCTCAGCCGTGACCTGGCGCAGCGATTCAACACGCGCTACGGCCGGACGTTCACGCTTCCGCAGCCCTTCATCCAGAAGGAGTCGGCGAAGATCTACGACCTGCAGAATCCGAAGGCGAAGATGTCGAAGTCGGGCCCGTCCCCCGCGGGGCTGGTCAACCTGCTCGACGATCCGAAGACCACAGCCAAGCGGATCCGCTCCGCCGTCACCGACACGGGCACGGAGATCCGGTTCGACCCGGCGGAGAAGCCCGGTGTCTCGAACCTGCTCACCATCTACTCGGCGCTGTCCGGCCGGTCCGTCGCGGACCTCGAGGCGGACTACGAGGGGCGGATGTACGGGCACCTGAAGGTGGACCTCGCCGACGTGGTCGTCGAGGCGCTGGCGCCCGTCCGGACCCGCGCCGAGGAACTCCTGTCCGACCCCGCCGAGCTCGACCGCCTGCTGGCCAAGGGTGCGGCCAAGGCACGCGATCTCGCGGCGCCCACGCTGGCGGACGTGTACGCTCGCGTGGGTTTCCTCCCCGGCGCGGGGGCCTTCTGATCCATGTGCGCCTCGGACGGTCAGCCCCACGGAGTGGTGACAGCCCTCGCCGGCCCGCGCCCGAGCGGCAGCTGCGTCGGCGTCACCATCCCCATCCCCGAACCGCTCGCCGGTGACCTCGAGTCGTGGCGGGCGTCCTTCGGCGACCCCATGGCGGCGGTCGCGCCGCCCCACATCACCCTGATCACCACGACGCCCGCGACGGACTGGGACGAGACCATCGACCACGTGCGCTCCGTGGCCCGCCACCAGCGCCCGTTCACGGTGCGCCTGCACGGCACCGGTACCTTCCGGCCCGTCTCGCCCGTGGTGTTCCTGAACCTCGTGGAGGGCTTCGACGAGTGCGTCGCGCTGCACGCGAAGCTCCAAGCGGGGCCGCTCGACCGCGACCTCGAGTTCCCGTTCCACCCGCACGTCACGGTGGCCCACGACGTCTCCGCGGCGGGACTCGACGCGGCTGCCGAGGTCCTCCGCGCCTTCGACGCCTCCTTCGAGGTGCGGGGCATGGGGCTCTACGAGCATGTGCAGTCGGGCCTGTGGAAACTGAGGGAGGAGCTGCGCTTTGGCGAAGACGCTGACAGCTCCGAAGCCGCCGCGGGTTGACCAGCCGTCCCCGGCCAGCCTGCCCGATCTGCAGCGCAGGGTCATCGACGCGCAGGTCAGGGTCGGTCGGCTGACCCGTTCCGGTGGCGGGGGAGCGGAGCTCCTGCTCGCGCGGGTGGACCTGCTGCTGTGCCGGTTCTTCACGCTGCGCCCGGTGCGGGTGGTCGTGCTGTACAACGAGCGCCGCGGGCCCCTGATGGCGGCAGGACTGGCCTACCGCCTGTTCTTCGCGATCGCCGCGCTCCTGGTCGTCGCATTCGCCGCCCTCGGCATCGTGATCGCGGGCGACGAGGAACTCCGGGAGATCTCGGTCGATGCACTCGACCAGGCGGTTCCCGGGCTCATCGGCGACGCGGGCGGCGAGAGCGGCCTGGTGACTGCAGAGCGGCTCTTCGAGGTCACCAGCGGACTCGGCTGGGCGATCGTGGTGTCCTCGGTGGTCATGCTCGTGACGGCCCTCGGCTGGATCGGGGGGATGCGGCAGGCGATGCGCGGTATCTTCGCGCTGCCGCCCGTCGCGGTCCACCCGGTGGTCCTCTGGGCGAAGGACCTCGGGACCCTCGCGCTCCTCGGGGTGATCATGGTGGTGACCACCGGACTCGGGGTGGTGGCCAACAACACCGTGGGTGCCCTGCTCGCCGTCCTGCGCCTGAACGTCGTGGACCAGCTCATGACGCAGGCAGCGGGCTTCGCCGTGATGATCCTGCTGGACATCCTCGTGGCCGTGGTCCTGTTCCACTCCGCGTCGGCCATCGAGATGCCACGGCGGGTGCTGATCCAGGGGGCACTGATCGCGGGGCTCGGCACCACCCTGCTGCGGACGTTCTCGGCGCAGATCCTCGGCGCTTTCGGCAACAACCCGCTGCTGCTGTCCTTCGCCGTGATCCTCGCCCTGTTCATCTGGTTCTTCCTGCTCAGCCAGGTGTACCTGCTGGCCACCGCCTGGTGCGCGATCGGCACGGCGGACGCGGGCGTGGTTTCCGACCGGGAACACCACGCGAAAGCGGGGACCCTGTGGCAGCGCAGCCGCCGCAGGAGCCGCAGCGCAGGCAGCAGCGACCCCTGACGCGCAGCGCCCGGCTGTGCCGCCGTCGGGCCCTGACCGGCGCCGCGATGACACCCCGGGAACACGAGAGGGCGGCCCCTGTACAGGGGCCGCCCTCGGTGCGCCGGCATCACCGGCGGTGTGTCCGGATCAGATCTTGCGGGTCAGGATCGCCTGCTTGACCTCGGAGATGGCCTTGGTGACCTGGATGCCACGCGGGCACGCCTCCGAGCAGTTGAAGGTGGTGCGGCAACGCCACACACCCTCCTTGTCGTTCAGGATCTCGAGGCGCATGTCTCCGGCGTCGTCGCGCGAGTCGAAGATGAACCGGTGCGCGTTGACGATCGCCGCGGGGCCGAAGTACTGGCCGTCGGTCCAGAACACGGGGCACGAGGACGTGCACGCCGCGCACAGGATGCACTTGGTGGTGTCGTCGTAGCGATCGCGCTCCTCGGCGGACTGCAGGCGCTCCTTCGCGGGCTCGTGGCCCTTGCTGATCAGGAACGGCATGATCTCGCGGTAGGACTGGAAGAACGGCTCCATGTCCACGATCAGGTCCTTCTCCACGGGCAGGCCCTTGATGGGCTCCACCAGGATGGGCTTGGACGTGTCGAGGTCCTTCAGGAGGGTCTTGCAGGCCAACCGGTTGCGCCCGTTGATCCGCATGGCGTCCGAGCCGCACACGCCGTGCGCGCAGGAACGGCGGAACGAGACCGAGCCGTCGTGCTCCCACTTGACCTTGTGCAGGGCGTCCAGCACGCGGTCCGTGCCGTACATGGTCAGCTTCCACTCGTCCCAGTGCGCCTCGTCCGAGACCTCCGGGTTGTAGCGGCGGACCTTCAGGGTGATGTCGAACGTGGGGATCTCTCCGCCGGCGACGTCCGGGCTGAGCTCGATCTTCGAGGCCGGCTCTTTCTCTACGGTTTCGGTGCTCATCAGTACTTACGCTCCATGGGCTGGTATCGGGTGAAGATAACCGGTTTGGTCTCAAGGCGGACGCCGCTGGTGGCAGTGGCGCTGGGGTCCTTGTAGGCCATGGAATGGGTCATGAAATTCTCGTCGTCGCGCTCGGGGTAGTCCTCGCGGAAGTGTCCGCCGCGGGACTCCTTGCGGTGCAGGGCCGCCGCGGTCATGACCTTCGCCATGTCGAGGAGGAACCCGAGCTCCACGGCTTCGAGCAGGTCCAGGTTGAACCGCTTGCCCTTGTCCTGCACCGTGATGCGCGTGTACCGCTCCTCCAGTGTATCGATGACACGCAGTGCCTCGAGGAGGGTCTCCTCGGTACGGAACACCTGGACGTTGAGGTCCATGATGTCCTGCAGCTCCTTGCGGATCAGCGCCACGCGCTCTCCGCCCTCGGAGCTGCGTGCCCGGTTGAGGAGTTCCTCGGTCTCGACCGTCGGGTTCTCGGGGATCTCCACGAAGTCTGCGGTGAGTGCGTACTCCGCGGCGGCGAGGCCGGCGCGCTTGCCGAAGACGTTGATGTCGAGCAGCGAGTTGGTCCCGAGGCGGTTGGAACCGTGGACGGACACGCAGGCCACCTCGCCGGCCGCATACAGGCCCGGCACCACGGTGTCGTTGTCCGCCAGGACCTCGGCCTTGATGTTGGTCGGGATGCCGCCCATGGCGTAGTGCGCCGTGGGGAAGACCGGTACCGGCTCCGTGTAGGGCTCGACGCCCAGGTAGGTGCGGGCGAACTCGGTGATGTCGGGGAGCTTCGCGTCGATGTGCGCGGGCTCGAGGTGCGTGAGGTCGAGGAGGACGTAGTCCTTGTTCGGGCCGGCTCCCCGACCCTCGCGCACCTCGTTGGCCATGGACCGGGCCACGATGTCGCGCGGCGCCAGGTCCTTGATGGTCGGGGCGTAGCGTTCCATGAAGCGCTCACCCTCCGAGTTGCGGAGGATGGCGCCCTCGCCGCGGGCCGCCTCGGACAGGAGGATCCCGAGACCGGCGAGGCCGGTCGGGTGGAACTGGAAGAACTCCATGTCCTCGAGGGGGATGCCGCGGCGGAACGCGATGCCCATGCCGTCGCCGGTCAGGGTGTGGGCGTTCGACGTCGTCTTGTAGACCTTGCCGACGCCACCGGAGGCGAAGACGACCGACTTGGCCTGGAAGATGTGCAGCTCGCCCGAGGCGAGGTCGTAGGAGACGACTCCGGCCACGCGCTTCTGGATGCGGGTCTCGCCGTCGACCGTGACCTCCTGGTCGACCATCAGCAGATCGAGCACGTAGTACTCGTTGTAGAACTCGACGTTGTGCTTGACGCAGTTCTGATAGAGCGTCTGGAGGATCATGTGCCCGGTGCGGTCGGCCGCGTAGCAGGACCTGCGGACCGGAGCCTTTCCGTGGTCACGGGTGTGGCCGCCGAACCGGCGCTGGTCGATGCGTCCCTCCGGGGTGCGGTTGAACGGCAGGCCCATCTTCTCGAGGTCGAGGACGGCCTCGATGGCCTCTTTCGCCATGACCTCGGCGGCGTCCTGGTCGACCAGGTAGTCGCCGCCCTTCACGGTGTCGAAGGTGTGCCACTCCCAGTTGTCCTCTTCGACGTTGGCGAGTGCCGCGCACATGCCGCCCTGCGCCGCACCCGTGTGTGAGCGGGTGGGGTAGAGCTTCGTCAGGACGGCGGTGTGGGCGCGCTGGCCCGATTCGATGGCTGCGCGCATCCCTGCGCCACCTGCGCCGACGATGACGACGTCGTACTTGTGGACCTGCATGCTGGTCGCTCTTTCTGTTGAAACCGGTGGTGGTGCTCGGGGGCACTGCGATGAGCCCGCCGTGCGGGTGCTGCCGGGGACCGGCAGCTACTGCTCGTCAGCGCTGGAGATCAGTGCCGTTGGTCAGTGCTGGGGTCGGTACTGATCGGCAGTACCGATGGGCGCTGCTACGGAGCGGGGCAGTAGTCCGCGACGTGGGCCACACCGTCGATCACGGGGCAGGGATCGAAGGTGAAGATCACGAGGGTGCCGAGGACCACGATGACGACGGTCGCCGTGTACAGCACGCCCTTGAGCCACATGCGGGTGCTGTTCTTGTCCGCGTAGTCGTTGATGATCACGCGGATGCCGTTGGTGCCGTGCAGCATGGCGAGCCACAGCATGGTGAGGTCCCAGATCTGCCACAGGGGGCTTGCCCACTTGCCGGCTACGAAGCCGAAGTCGATCCCGGTGATGCCGTCACCGGCGACGAGGTTGATGTACAGGTGGACGAAGATCAGCACCACGAGGATGGCGCCCGAGATCCGCATGAACAGCCACGCGACCATCTCGAAGTTGCTGCGCGAGCTGGTGGTGCGGGTGTAGCCCGGGGCGACGCGTCCGGAGCGGGGGCTTTCGATGATTGGGGTAGCCATGGGTACTAACCTCCGAAGACGTGCGAGAGATGGCGGATCGAGAAGGCGATCATGACGAGCGCCCAGAGGCCCACGACGCCCCAGAGCATCTGCCGGTGGTACTTGGGGCCCTTCTTCCAGAAGTCCACGAGGATCAGCCGGATGCCGTTGAAGGCGTGGAACACGATGGCCGCGACGAGGCCGAGCTCACCGAGGCCCATGATCGGGTTCTTGTAGGAGGCGATCACGGCGTCATACGCTTCGGGCGACACGCGGACGAGGGACGTGTCCAGCACGTGCACGAGGAGGAAGAAGAAAATCACGACCCCGGTGATGCGGTGCGCGACCCAGGACCATTGGCCCTCACGGCCGCGGTAAAGGGTGCCTGCTGGTGTCAGTGTCTTCGGCATTGAAATTACCTCCCTGCATCGCGAGGGCGTTAGCGCGATATACGCAGTGATTACGCCAGTGCGACAGCACTCTTCAGATAAGAATAATCTAGGCCGGTGACACTCTCCGTTCAATTTAGGGGGGCCTCACCTGTGACCTTGTTAACACCGGGCCCACCGGGGCCGAGGCCGGTGGTGACCCCGGGATCGCGACACACCGGTGCCCCGCGGCGCGCGTCGGTTACCGTGGAAGCGATGAATACCGAGAGGGCCGCTGCCCAGACCCCCGACAACGTGCTGGACCGCTTCCATGGCGTCATCCCCGCGGGAGGGACGGGCACGCGCCTGTGGCCCCTCTCCCGGGCGGCCGCACCGAAGTTCCTGCACGACCTCACCGGTTCGGGCAGCACGCTGATCCGGGCGACCTACGACCGGCTCCGGCCCCTGTGCGACGGGCGCACCATGGTGGTCACGGGGATCGTGCACCGCCGGGCCGTCCTCGCGCAGCTGCCCGAGATCGAGGACATGAACCTCGTCCTCGAATCCGAGCCGAAGGACTCCGGCGCCGCGATCGGCCTGGCCGCCGCCATCCTGCACCAGCGGGACCCGAGCATCATCATGGGGTCCTTCGCCGCGGACCAGGTGATCGCGCCCGTGGAGGTCTTCCAGGCCGCCGTCCGCGAGGCCATCCACACGGCCGCCCGCGGGTACATCGTCACGATCGGCATCAAGCCGACCCACGCTTCCACCGGCTTCGGGTACATCCGCGCCGGGGAGTCGCTCGCGGCCGAGGGCGCCCCCAGCGCCCGCGCCGTCATCGAGTTCGTGGAGAAGCCGTCGCAGGAGGTCGCCGACGGGTACATCGACAGTGGCAACTACTCGTGGAACGCCGGCATGTTCGTGGCGCCGGTGGACCTCATGCTCAAGCACCTGTCCGCCAACGAGCCCGAGCTCTACGCGGGCCTGATGGAGATCGCCGCGGCCTGGGACACCCCCCGGCGCGTCGAGGTGGCCCGCCGCGTGTGGCCCACCCTCCCGAAGATCGCCATCGACTACGCCGTCGCCGAGCCCGCGGCGGCCGCGGGCGACGTCGCCATGATCCCGGGCGAGTTCAGCTGGGACGACGTCGGGGACTTCGCCGCGATCGGCCGCCTGAACCCGGCGGAGGAGAACAGCGAGCTCACGGTGATGGGGGAGGGCGCGCGTGTGTTCTCGGAGAACGCCTCGGGCATCGTCGTGTCCGACACCAAGCGCGTGATCGCACTGATCGGGATCGACGACGTCGTCATCGTCGACACCCCCGATGCCCTGCTCGTGACGACCAAGGAGCACGCCCAGGAGGTCAAGAAGGCCGTGGAGCGCCTGCGTGCCAGCGGTGACACCGACGTGCTGTAGCGCCGACGCCCTGCAGGGAGCCGATCTGTCGAACACCGGACCCGCCGGGTCCCGGGTGGGGGCGCCCGCTCTGCGGTCGGTAGGCTGAGCTGGTGGAAACGTTCATCACGCAGACTCCGACCTCCCGGGTGGGAGCCGCCCTCGAGCAGCTCCACGACGAGCTGGTGCAGATCCGGCGCGACCTGCACCGCCACCCCGAACTGTCCTACCAGGAGCACCGCACCACGGACGTCCTCGTGGCCCGGCTCGAGCAGGCGGGACTCTCCCCCCAGCGGCTCGAGGGGACGGGCGTGTTCGTCGACGTCGGCAGCGGACCGCTCCGGCTGGCGCTGCGCGCCGACATCGACGCACTGCCGATCATCGAGGAGACGGGCCTTCCCTTCGAGTCCGCCACGACGGGCGTCACGCACGCGTGCGGACACGACATCCACACCACCGTGATGCTCGGCGTCGCGCTCGTCCTCGCCGGGGTGCACGCCGACGAGGGGCTGCCCGGCACGGTGAGGATCATCTTCCAGCCCGCGGAGGAGCTGATGCCCGGCGGTGCACTGGATGTGATCGCGCAGGGGGTCCTCGCAGGCGTCCCGCGCATCCTCGCACTGCACTGCGACCCGCGGATCGACGTGGGCCTCGTGGGCACCCGCATCGGGGCCATCACGTCCGCGTCGGACACCATCCGCGTCGAGCTCAGCGGGCGAGGCGGCCACACCTCGCGCCCTCACCTGACCGAGGACCTCGTCTTCGCGCTCGCCTCCATCGCCGTGAACGTCCCGGCCGTCCTGTCGCGCCGGATCGACGTCCGCAGCGCGGTGTCCGTGGTCTGGGGGCAGATCCACGCGGGCTCCGCCCCCAATGCCATCCCCGCCCACGGCTTCATGTCCGGGACGCTCCGCTGCCTCGAGGGGGAGGCCTGGCACTCGGCGGGCGAGATGCTCGACCGCGCGGTGCGCGAGGTCGCGGCCCCGTTCGGCGTGGACGTCCGGCTCGAGCACATCCGCGGGGTACCGCCGGTGGTGAACCAGGAGGCCGAGACCGGTCTCCTGGAGGCCGCCGCACGCGCGGAACTCGGTTCGCACGCCGTCGTCCTGACGCCCCAGTCCATGGGCGGGGAGGACTTCGCGTGGATGACGCAGGAGGTGCCCGGCGCCATGATGAGGCTCGGCACGCGGACCCCCGGCGGCGAGACGTTCGACCTGCACCGGGGTGACTACGCGCCGGACGAGCGGGCCATCGGCTGCGGCGTACGCGTCATGGCCGCGGCCGCCCTGCAGGTCCTGTTCGGCGAGGACGACTGAGGCCGGGGCCTCGACCCCGCCCGCTGCCGTCCCTGCGGTCGCTACTCATAACGAAACCCGAACGATCCTCCCCTCCGAGCGGGCCGTGTAGTGCTCTTCGTCACTTGGCCCTTAGGATGTTCGCATACGTGCTGCACCGACGGTGTCGCGGCGCCACGGTCTTCCAGTGACAACAGAGCCCCGGATCGCATGAGACCCGGGATGGTCACTCACTGGTACTCATACCCGTGGCGCATTTCTTTCCTGGAGGCATTTTGAAGAACTCACTGCGCAAGTTTTCGCGCGGCACCGGCCTGTCCGCCGCCGTCCTCGGCGTATCGGCCCTCGTCCTCTCCGGCTGCGGTGCGCCGCCGGCCGAGGATTCGTCCGGCGGCGGTGGCGGCGCCGAAGCCAACTCCGACTACCTCGGCTGCATCGTCTCGGACTCGGGCGGATTCGACGACCGCTCGTTCAACCAGTCCAGCTACGAGGGACTGAAGAAGGCGGAGACGGACCTGGGCATCAAGATCAACCAGGCCGAGTCCCAGGCCGAGACCGACTTCGGTCCGAACGTCGACCAGATGGTCCAGGCCGGCTGCAACCTGACCGTCACCGTCGGCTTCCTGCTCGCCGACACCACGAAGGCCGCCGCCGAGGCTAACCCGGACGCGAACTTCGCGATCGTCGACGACAACTCGATCACGGCCGACAACGTCAAGCCGATCATCTACGACACGGCCCAGGCGGCGTTCCTCGCCGGCTACACGGCCGCGGCGACGAGCGAGACCGGCAAGGTCGCCACCTACGGCGGCATCAACATCCCCACAGTGACCATCTTCATGGACGGCTTCGCCGAGGGCGTCGCCTACTTCAACGAGGAGACGGGCGGCGACGTGCAGCTCCTCGGCTGGGACAAGGAGAGCCAGAACGGCACCTTCGTCGGCAACTTCGAGGACGCGGCCGCCGGCAAGACCAACACCCAGAACTTCATCAACGAGGGCGCCGACATCATCATGCCGGTCGCGGGTCCGGTGGGCTCCGGCACGCTCGACGCCGTCATCGAGGCCAACGGCGCCGGCAAGGACGTCAAGGCCATCTGGGTCGACTCCGACGGCTACGAGACCGCCGGCAAGGGCGAGGAGTTCATCCTCACCTCCGTCATGAAGCTCATGGGCGACGCCGTCGAGGACGTCATCAGCACGGACGTCGAGGGCAACTTCGACAACACCCCGTACGTGGGCACCCTCGAGAACGGAGGGGTGGCACTCGCGCCGTTCCACGACCAGGAGGCCAACGTGCCGGCCGATCTGCAGACCAAGCTCGACGAGCTGAAGGACCAGATCGTCGCGGGCGAGATCACGGTCGACTCGGCCGCCAGCCCCAAGTAGCACCGGCCACCGCATCCGAACCGCCTTCCTCCCTGCGGACCCCCGCAGGGAGGAAGGCGGTTTGCGTTCGTCCGCGGTGCGTGGCACAGAGCCGCACCCGGTATCCTTTCCGGTGACTTCAGCACGGTTCTCGCCTGACGAGAGACGTGAGAACAACAGAACAGGCTGAGCTGTGAAACTCGAACTGATCGGCATCACGAAGCGCTTCGGATCGCTCGTGGCCAACGACTCCATCGACCTCGTCGTGGAACCCGGACAGGTGCACAGCCTGCTCGGGGAGAACGGGGCCGGCAAGTCGACCCTCATGAACGTGCTGTACGGGCTCTACGACCCCACCGAGGGCGAGATCCGCGTGGACGACAGGCCCGTGACCTTCAAGGGCCCCGGGGACGCGATGGCCGCCGGGATCGGCATGGTGCACCAGCACTTCATGCTCGTACCGGTCTTCACCGTCGCGGAGAACGTGGCCCTCGGCAACGAGGCCACGAAGGCCGGCGGCATGCTGAACCTGCAGGAGACGCGCACGCGGATCCGGCAGATCTCCGACCAGTACGGGTTCGACGTCGATCCCGACGCCGTGGTCGAGGACCTCCCGGTCGGTGTCCAGCAGCGCGTCGAGATCATCAAGGCCCTCGTCCGCGAGGCCGAGGTGCTGATCCTCGACGAACCCACCGCCGTGCTGACGCCCAAGGAGACCGACGAGCTGCTCGGCATCATGGGGCAGCTGAAGGCGGACGGGAAGTCGATCGTGTTCATCTCGCACAAACTGCGCGAGGTCAAGGCCGTCTCCGACGTCATCACCGTGATCCGCCGCGGCAAGGTGGTCGGCACCGCCGACCCGAACGCTCCCACCACGGAACTCGCGTCCCTCATGGTCGGGCGGTCCGTCAGCCTGACGCTCGACAAGAAGCCCGCCACGCTCGGAGAGGTGACCTTCCGGGTGCGGGACCTCACTGTGCAGGCGGCCAACGGCCAGCGCGTGGTGGACGGCCTGAGCTTCGACGTCGCCGAGGGCGAGATCCTCGCCGTCGCCGGCGTGCAGGGCAACGGGCAGACCGAGCTCACCGAGGCCATCATGGGCCTGCAGGACCACGTCACGGGATCCATCACCCTCGGCGGCAACGAGCTCGTGGGCCGCAGCGTCAAGGACATCATCCGCGCCGGTGTCGGGTTCGTCCCCGAGGACCGCAGCGTCGAGGGCCTCGTGGGCACGTTCTCCGTGGCCGAGAACCTCATCCTCAACCGGTACGACGCCGCCCCGTTCGCGAAGGGGCTGTCCATGTCGCCGTCGGCCATCGAGAAGAACGCCGACGAGAAGATCGCCGAGTACGACGTCCGCACGCAGTCGGCGTCCGCCGCGGCCGGCACCCTGTCCGGCGGCAACCAGCAGAAGGTCGTCATGGCCCGCGAGTTCTCGCGGCCGCTCAAACTGTTCATCGCCTCGCAACCCACCCGCGGCGTCGACGTCGGGTCCATCGAATTCCTGCACCGCCGCATCGTCGCCGAACGCGACGGCGGCACGCCAGTCATCATCGTCTCCACGGAACTCGACGAGGTCCTGGAGCTCGCCGACCGCATCGCCGTGCTGTACCGCGGCCGCCTCATGGGAATCGTGCCCGGCGCGGTCTCGCGCGATGTCCTCGGTCTCATGATGGCCGGCATGCCTGCCGACGAAGCGCTGGCGCAGGCCCACGACGTTCAAGGAGGAAACCTGTGACCCCGCAGGAGGAACGGCCGGCAGCCCCGGCCACCGGCGAGGGTGCCCCGCACTCGCGCCGGGAAGCGAATGACGCCGCCCGCCAGGACGAGGTGCGCCTCGAGAACGCCGTCGAGACCGCCGGAGGGGAGCTGCCGCCCCCCGCCGTGCCCGCGACGGCGGCCGACCTCGGCGCCGGCCCCGGGCCTGACGCCACGCTGATGCAGCGCATCATGACGGGCAACGCGCTCGTCGCGTTCCTGTCCGTGGTGCTGTCCCTGATCCTCGGCGGCCTGCTCATCGCGGTAACGGACGAGAACGTGGCCCGGGCGTCGTCGTACTTCTTCAGCCGCCCCCAGGACACCCTGGCCGCGGCGTGGACGGCCGCCTCGAGCGCGTACCTCGCCCTGTTCCAGGGCTCCGTGCTCAACCTGGAGGGGGACTCCTTCACCCGGGTCGTCTACCCCCTGACGCAGACCCTGACCGTCGCGACGCCGCTCATCTGCGCCGGTCTCGGCGTGGCCCTCGCGTTCCGGGCGGGCCTGTTCAACATCGGCGCCCAGGGGCAGATCCTCATCGGCGCGACGTTCGCCGGCTGGGTCGGTTTCACCCTGGACCTGCCGGCCGGGATCCACCTGCTGCTCGTGATCCTCGCGGGCATGGTCGGCGGCGCCATCTGGGCCGGACTCGTGGGACTCCTCAAGGCCCGAACCGGCGCCCACGAGGTCATCCTCACCATCATGTTCAACTACATCGCGACGAACCTGGTGCTCTACTTCCTGAGCACCCCGGCGTTCCAGCGGCCGGGGTCCACGAACCCCATCAGTCCCCAGCTCGACGCGACGGCGCTCTACCCGCCGCTGCTCGGACCGGCCTTCCGCCTCCACTGGGGCTTCGTGGTCGCCGTGCTCGCCACCGTCTTCGTCTGGTGGCTGCTGAACCGCTCGACCGTCGGCTTCGAACTCCGGTCCGTCGGCGCGAACCCGAGCGCCGCCCGCACGGCAGGCGTCAACGTCAGCAAGGGCTACATCCTCGCCATGGCCATCGCCGGAGCCCTCGCGGGCCTGGCCGGCGTGGCGCAGGTGTCGGGCACCGAGAAGGTCCTGACCTCGGGCGTCGCCGCGAGCTTCGGCTTCGACGCGATCACCGTGGCGCTCCTCGGACGCTCCTCGCCGTGGGGCACCTTCGCCGCCGGGATCCTCTTCGGCGCGTTCAGGGCCGGGGGAGTGGCCATGCAGGCCTCCACGGGGACCAGCATCGACATCGTCCTCGTGGTGCAGTCGCTCATCGTCCTCTTCATCGCAGCGCCGCCGCTCGTCCGCGCGCTGTTCCGCCTCCCCGCACCCGGCGCCTCCCGCGCCGGCAAGGGCGGCGCCACGACCCGCACGCCAGCCTCGACCGGAGCAGCAGCATGAGCACAGCGACCGCACGCCATGAGAGCGACAAGAGCAAGAACCCCGCCCGCGGTGCCGGCGACGCCGGCGTGCGCAGCTGGAAGAACCCGATCATCCTGTCCGTCGTCGCCCTCTTCGCGCTCCTGGTCTTCGCCCTGGGCGCGCCGGACAACGACGTCACGTTCCGGCTCTCGGAGGACAACGACCCGATCGTGCTCCCGTCGATCGTCGTGTCCGCACCCGTGATCGGCTGGATCGCGGCCTTCGCGATGCTCGCCCTCGCGGTCCTCGCGATCCTCCGCACCCGGGCCGGGCAGAAGGTCCCCACGTGGGTGCTCGCCGTGTTCGCGGCGCTGTTCCTCGTGGCCTTCCTGACGTGGGTGGTGGGCAGCGCCCGCACCCCGAACGTGGCCCTCTACGGGCTCCTCGCCGGGTCCGTGACCCTCGCGGTGCCGCTGATCTTCGGTTCGCTCTCGGGCGTGCTCTGCGAGCGTTCCGGCGTCGTGAACATCGCCATCGAGGGGCAGCTGCTGTTCGGCGCCTTCGCGGCGGCCGTCGCGGCGTCGCTCTCCGGCAGCGCGTTCGTCGGCCTCCTCGCGGCGGCCGTCGCCGGTGTCCTCGTCTCGCTCGTCCTGGCCGTCTTCAGCATCCGCTACGTGGTCAACCAGGTCATCGTCGGCGTGGTGCTGAACGTGCTCGTCTCCGGCCTCACGGGGTTCCTGTTCTCCGCCGTCCTCAGCGAGGACTCGGAGCGGTGGAACTCCCCGCCGCGCCTGCCCGTCATCGAGATCCCGCTGCTCGCCGACATCCCTGTGATCGGCCCGATCCTCTTCCAGCAGACCATCGTGGGCTACCTCATGTACGTCGCGGTCGCCGTGGTCTACGTGGCCCTGTACCACTCCCGCTGGGGCCTGCGCACGCGCGCGGTCGGTGAGCACCCGAAGGCCGCCGACACCCTCGGCGTCAACGTCAACCGGATGCGCTTCATGAACGTCCTGCTCGCCGGTGTGGTCGCCGGGATCGGCGGGTCCTTCTTCACGCTCGTGGCCGTGTCGGGCTTCGGCCGCGACATGACGGCGGGCCAGGGCTACATCGCACTGGCGGCGCTCATCTTCGGCCGCTGGAACCCGATCGGCGCGTTCTTCGCGGCCCTGCTGTTCGGCTTCGCAACCAATCTGTCCAACGTCCTGAGCCTGCTCGGCACCCCGGTGCCGGACCAGTTCCTGCGCATGCTGCCCTACGTGGTGACGGTCTTCGCCGTCGCCGGCCTCGTAGGCCGCTCGCGGGCACCGGGCGCCAGCGGCATCCCCTACATCAAGGGCTAGGAGTACCCACCATGACCGATCAGCAGACGACGGGGACCGAGATCCCCTGGGACACCCTCGCCGCCACGGCCACGGAGGCCATGCGGCGCGCCTACGTGCCGTACTCGAAGTTCCCGGTGGGGGCTGCGGCCCTCCTCGACGACGGCCGGATCATCTCCGGCTGCAACGTGGAGAACGCGTCCTACGGGCTGACGCTGTGCGCCGAGTGCGCCCTCGTCAGCGCGCTCGCCATGAGCGGCGGCGGCCGCATCCGCGCCTTCAGCTGCGTGGACAGCGAGGGCACCACGCTCATGCCGTGCGGGCGCTGCCGCCAGCTGCTGTACGAATTCCGGGCACCCGACATGGTGCTCATGACCGTCAGCGGTATCCGGACCATGGACGAGGTCCTGCCGGACGCCTTCGGGCCGCAGCACCTCGCCTGACCACCGAAGAGAGGGGCGCGGCCCGAGCGGCCGCGCCCCTCTCTTCTCCAGCAGCTCCCAGCAGCTCCCAGCAGCTTCCATCAGCCGAACAACCCGAGGACTCCCCATGACCGAAGCCTTCGACGCCGTCGACATCATCCGCACCAAGCGCGACCGCGGCACCCTCACGCCCGAGCAGATCGACTGGACCATCGACGCCTACACGCGCGGCGTCATCGCCGACGAGCAGATGGCCGCCCTCAACATGGCGATCCTGCTCAACGGCATGGACCGTGCCGAGATCTCCCGCTGGACCGCCGCCATGATCGCCTCGGGCGAGCGCATGGACTTCTCCTCCCTCGGGCGCCCCACCAGCGACAAGCACTCGACCGGCGGCGTGGGGGACAAGATCACCCTGCCCCTGGCCCCGCTCGTCGCAGTGTTCGGCGTGGCCGTGCCCCAGCTCTCCGGCCGCGGCCTCGGCCACACCGGCGGCACGCTGGACAAGCTCGAGTCCATCCCCGGGTGGCGGGCGCACCTCAGCAACGAGGACATGCTGCGGCAGCTCGCCGACGTCGGCGCGGTCATCTGCGCCGCCGGCACGGGCCTCGCCCCCGCGGACAAGAAGCTCTACGCCCTGCGCGACGTCACCGGGACCGTCGAGGCCATCCCGCTCATCGCGTCCTCGATCATGAGCAAGAAGATCGCCGAGGGCACCGGCTCCCTGGTGCTCGACGTGAAGGTGGGCAGCGGCGCGTTCATGAAGGACGTCGACCAGGCCCGCGAGCTCGCCGAGACCATGGTCGCGCTCGGCAAGGACGCCGGCGTGAACACCGTCGCGCTCCTGACCGACATGAGCACGCCGCTCGGCCTGACGGCCGGCAACGCCATCGAGGTCGAGGAGTCGGTGGAGGTCCTCGCCGGCGGCGGGCCGTCCGACGTCGTCGAGCTCACCGTCCGCCTCGCCGAGGAGATGCTCGCCTGCGCGGGAGTGCACGACGCCGACCCGGCGGCCGCCCTGAAGGACGGACGCGCCATGGACGTCTGGAACCGGATGATCGAGGCACAGGGCGGGGATCCCCGGGCTGCCCTGCCGGTCGCGAAGGAGTCCGAGGTGATCCTCGCCCCGGCCGACGGCGTCCTCGTGGGCCTCGACGCGCTCTCCGTGGGGGTGGCCGCCTGGCGCCTCGGGGCCGGCCGTGCCCGCAAGGAGGATCAGGTGCAGGCCGGGGCGGGTGTCCGCCTGCACGCGAAGCCCGGCGCCACCGTCCGCGCCGGCGAGCCGCTCATGACACTGCTCACCGACACCCCGGACAAGTTCGACCGCGCCCGCGAGGCGCTGGCCGACGCCGTCGTGATCGCCCCCGAGGGCTCCCGCCCCGCGCAGCAGCTCATCATCGACCGCATCGCCGAAGGCGCGCCTGCTGATGGCCCGTGCGGGTGAGCGCCGGGCTGAACTAGGGTGATTCCCGAACCACACCTGCAACACACGCCTCATGGGGCCTGAACAGCTGTCCCCGCGTCCGGACCGGACGTACACCTGGAGGAACGACGTGCATCAATTCCTGCTCCGCCTGCTGGTCCTGCTCACCGTGATCTTCGGCGTGAACTACGTGGGGTGGCGCTGGCTGGAGTCGCTGAACTGGTCGGCATGGTGGATCGCGGTGCCGCTGGTGCTGGCAGAGACCTACAGCCTCGTCGACGTATGCCTCTTCGGGCTGACGGTGTGGCGGACCAGGGAGCGCACGCCTCCGCCGGCACCCCCCGGCCTGGGCGTGGACGTGTTCATCACCACGTACAACGAACCGATCGAGATGGTCCTCGAGACGGCACTCGCGGCGCAACGCATCCGGTATCCGCACAGGACGTGGATCCTCGACGACGGCACCCGGACCGAGCTGCGGGAGGCCGCGGAGCAGCACGGCATCGGCTACCTGACCCGCAGCGCCGACTGGGCGGACCGTCCCCGACATGCCAAGGCGGGCAACCTCAACAACGCCCTCATGGCAACCGACGGCGAGTTCATGATGATCCTCGATGCGGACCAGATCCCTAAGCCCGAGATCCTCGACCGGACCCTGGGTTACTTCAACAACCGGAAGGTGGCTCTGGTACAGACGCCGCAGTGGTTCGTCAATGTCCCCGACGACGACCCTCTGGGGAGCCAGGCGCCCCTGTTCTACGGCCCGCTGCAGCAGGGCAAGGATGGCTGGAACGCGGCGTTCTTCTGCGGCTCCAACGCACTGCTGCGCAGGGAGGCGCTCATGCAGCTCGGCCTGGTCGGGTATGTCGACGAGGTCGAGAAGAACATCCGCACCGCCCTGAAGGGATCCCGCTCCGCGATCCGTCGCGCCCGTAGGTCGGAGCAGGCCCGTGACCCCATGGTCGCCCAGCTGCTCGACGAGGTGGAACGGGCAATGGCCGGGGCGGCAGCCGGACTCAAGGAGGGGCGGTCCTACAGCGAGATCACCTACACCCTGCGCCGCACGGTCGATGCCGCTGTCCAGAAGCTCGTCGCTGCCGATGTCCATGCGCTGCAGGCCGATCTGGCGGAGATCGAGGCCATGGGTCTCGGACCCGGCTCCGGCGCGCTCAGCCCCGAAGAAGTCGAGGTCGCCGTGGCAGGACTGTCCTCCCGGCAATGGTCCCCGCTCGGTGCGCTTGAGTCGGTGCAGGCCGTGCTGGAGGCGATCTCCATCGAGCGCGGTGAGGAGGCGCAGCCGGTCATGCCTCTGGCCACGATCTCCGTCACCGAGGACATGGCCACGTCCATGCGACTGCACGCCATGGGATGGAAGAGCGTCTACCATCACGAGATCCTCGCCATCGGCCTCGCCCCCGAGGATCTGAAGACCATGCTGACCCAGCGGCTGCGCTGGGCCCAGGGCACGATCCAGGTGCTGCTCCGGGAGAACCCCCTCACCAAGCGGGGGATGAAGTGGACCCAGCGGTTGATGTACTTCGCCACCATGTGGAGCTACCTGTCAGGCTTCGCCGCGGTCGTCTACATCGCTGCGCCCATCATCTACCTGATCCTCGGCATCCTGCCCGTGACCAGCCTCAGCACGGACTTCTTCATCCGCTTCATCCCCTTCATGGTGGTCAACCAGATCCTCTTCGCAGTCGCCGGACGGGGGGCGAAGACATGGCGGGGGCAGCAGTACAGCCTGGCGCTGTTCCCCACCTGGATCAAGGCCTGCACCACGGCCGCTCGCAACGTGTGGTTCGGCAGGCCCCTGGGTTTCGCCGTGACGCCGAAGGTCAAGGAGGGCAACAGCCGTGACTGGCACCTGATCCGTCCGCAACTCGTCGCCATGGCCCTGCTCGCCGTAGCGGCAGTAGTCGGGGTGTTCCGGCTGGCGGTCGGACTCAACGAGCCACTGGGTACGCTCGTGAACGTCGCCTGGGTGGTCTACGACCTCGTCGTCCTGAGTGTCCTCTTCAAGGCGGTGCGTTACGACGGGTACGTCCCCGAGGAGGACGGGTCGCACGCGGTGAACCGCTGACCGGCGCGCCCTGACGACGGCGCGCCGGGTGATCGTCGGCGACGTGGGTTAGTTTTGGGTGAGTATTCACGAGTGACCCGCCCCTCCTGCTCTTCGCGCACGCCGTCGATCGGCAGGACCCGACGTTGGATAGGTGTATGCCGATGGATTTCAGTTATGAGCTCAGGGATTCCTACACGGAGGTCAAGGTCAGCGGTCGCCTGAACATGGTGTCCGCGCCGAGGCTGCGCGAATTCGTGGGTGACGTGATCCTCAAGGGCTCCAACCACATCGTCGTGAACCTCGAGGAGACCTCGTTCATGGACTCCTCCGGGCTCGGCGCGCTCATCGGCTGTCTGAAGGCCACCCGGCAGGCCGGCGGCGACCTCCGTATCGCAGCCGTGCATCCGCAGGTCAAGATGGTGCTGCAGCTGACCAGTATGGACAGGGTGCTCACGTCCTACGACACCGTGGAGGAGGCCTTCGGCGATGAATGATGCGCTGGCTGCGCGCAGTTTCCTCGAGCCCGCCGGGGAGGAGGCCATCGAGTCCGTCCACGACATGCTGGACGGTCTGTGGTCGGAGGTTCCCCTCACCCAGGACATCGACCGCATGACCTTCACGACGGCGGTGATCGAATCCGCGTCGAACGTCGTCCAGCACGCCGAGCCCGTCGGGGAGGAGCCGGTGAAGCTCGGCGTCGTCATCACGGTTCGGCCCACGGTGCTCGAGGCCCGCGTCAGTGCGCTGCACGCCAAGCCGCCCTACGGCGAGATGATCCCGCGCATGCCCGAGGACGACGCCGAGTCGGGCAGGGGACTGGCACTCATCCAGGCGCTGGTGACCACGGTGATCTTCGAACGACAGGACGGCACGAACACATGGGTCCTGTCGCGTGGCTACTCCCGGGAACGTCTCCTACCGGACAGCCGGGCGGACTCCGGGGTGCGGCCACCGCCGTAGCCGGGACCCCCGTGCACTCGCCGGGGGACTCCGACGGGCTCGCCGGTCCCTTCCTGCGTGTGGCCAGGGCTTCTGCCAGCGCGGCCGCCGATGAGCTGCTGCTGTCGATCCTCCAGTCCGTCTCCTTGTCCAGGTGGAACCAGACCACCGCGGTGACGTCGTCCTGCGCCGCCAGGTAGCCGACCAGCTCCGTGGTCCATTCGGCCTTGGAGCCACCGTGTTCGGCGGAGGACGTCTCAGCAATCAGGATCTCCTTGCCCGGTGCGAGGGCCCGGAGTTCGGACAGTCCCCGGCCGAAGACCTCGGACGGCACCTGCCAGGTGCCCCACGGCACGGAGCTGCCCCAGTTGTATCCGTCGAGGGCGACGGCATCGACGTAGGAGTCACCGGGGTAGAGGCCTCTCAGCGGCGTGGATCCACTGTACGGGACGTTCGGGTTCCACACCCAGGTGATGTTCGATGCGCCCGTCGATGCGAGCGTCTCGTGGACGTGCCGCCAGGCCGCGACGTAATCCCTGGAGGTGTTGCCATTGACCCCTGCGGACCACGGATACCAGTCGCCGTTCATCTCATGGCCGAATCGCAGCAGGACCGGGTGACCCCAGTCCGCGAGGGAGTGGCCCCACCAGCGCAGGTAGGGATCGAAATCTCCCGCTGTGATCCGGTCGAGCGCATAGGCGGGCTGTTCCGTGCCGCCTCCCCATGCCCAGGGTTCCCAGGTCAGCAGGGTGTCGGCTCCCCGGATACGTGCCGCATCGAGTTCGGCGATCGGCGGGGCCTGATGGAAGTCCTTGTAGGCGAGGACGATCGTGGGTGATTCCCCGGCCAGGGCTGTGACCTCGTCGAGTTCGGCGGTGGCCAGCGAACCCCCGGGTGTCCCGACTCCGAAGCGCAGGGCGGCGGTGCCGGGCGGCCGCGAGGGGTGACGGACCCTGAACGTAGCAGAGGCACTCACGTCCCCCGAGAGGGCTCGGACGACCACCACGGGTCCGGTCGTGTCGGGGATGGACAGCCTGATGTCGAAGCGACCCGACGCGCTCGTCCGGAAGACCATGGGATCGGCGCCGCCGGTGACGGTCGCGGTCCTCCTCTGCGGGAATCCGGTTCCGGTGACCGTGACCGACGTCCCGGCCGGATCGGCGGAGGGACGGATGCTGATCGACGCGCCGGAGGGCACCGCGGCCGGGACCGGGGCGGCAGCGAGCAGGGTCAGCAGCACCAGGAGGCATGCCATCAGTCGTCGGCTCTTCATCCCACCCCCGCCGCCCCGGCTCCAAGACGGGCACGATGGGTCCGTCCTCTTCATTGTGCGGCCGGCTCCCCTTCTGATCCACCGGTTGACACAGGATCGGCGGTGATGCTGCATGCGGGATGGAACGTCGCCGCCCACCTGCCGGTAGGGCACGCAGACGCCGGCGACATCCGGCAGGCCTGCGAACCGCGGGTCCTCCTGGGCGTCCGGCACGACCGACGTCGAAGACCTGCCCGTGATGACGGGACATCGAGGGCGGGGAGCGGAGGCGCCGGCCTACCCCCTGCGGTTCGCCGACGCGGTTCCGACGCCAGGCCCTACCGGCAGCCGCACCCGCCAATTGCGGAACCGCTCCGGCCCCGTCATGGTGGGGACGGGCGGGCACGCCCTGACGGGGTCCTCAGTGTCCGCCCTAGGGAAGGGCACGGCACGCCTCATCCCTGAGGGTGAGCCGGCCGCCGAAGCATGTCGCCCGGAAGGGCGACGACCCACGAGGGTTCCCACCGGTAGCGTCGGAGTCAGACGCGCGGCGACGCATGGTCCGGACGGACCGCCCCCGCACGTCGGGTCCCGCGCCCGCCCCCACCTCCGGTTCCGGCGGGCCGACGCGGGACGGACGAGCGGGAGGAACCCGATGGATGCGATCACCAGTGCACTCGGCGGCATCAGCGACTTCGTGCTGGCGGCCGCCGAGCAGCCGTGGGTGTACGTCCTCGTGCTGGTGTGCTGCATCGTGGACGGCTTCTTCCCGCCGTTCCCCAGCGAGTCCGTCGTCGTGGGCCTCGCGTCCCTCATCATCACGCAGGGCGTGCCCAACCCATGGCTGCTCATCCTGGTCGCCGCGCTCGGGGCGTTCCTCGGCGACAACATCGCCTACCTCCTGGGCCGGGGGATCGGCACCACGCGCTTCCGCTGGATGCGCCGCCCGCGGATGCAGCGATCGTTCACGTGGGCGGGCACGGAACTGGCCAAGCGCGCCGCCTCGCTGATCCTCGTGGCGCGCTTCATCCCCATCGGCCGCGTGGCCGTGAACCTCACCGCCGGCGCCACGGGCTTCTCGCACCGGCGCTTCGTGGCCCTCACCGCCCTCTCCGGCGTGGTCTGGGGCGGGTACTCCGTGGGGATCGGCGCGCTCGCCGGGACCTGGTTCCAGGAGAACCACCTGCTCGGCGTGGCGGTGGCCATCGCGATCGCCGTCGTCATCGGGTTCGTCGTCGACCGCGTGATCGCCCTCGTCCGGGGCTCCACCCCGCTCCGGGCACCCCTCGACGGAGCGCCCGACGAATCACCCGACGGAGCGCCCACCGCGTCGTCCGCGCAGGCCCTGCACCGGCCGGAGCCGGCCCGTGAGACCAGCCCGCCGTGAGGGTGATCGCGTAGGCTTGGCAGCGTGACCCAGACCCAGAACGACGCCGTCCCCGACGCTGCCATCGACATCCAGACCCTGCCGAAGATCTCCCTCCACGACCATCTCGACGGCGGCCTGCGGCCGGCCACCATCCTCGAGCTCGCCGCCGGGATCGGGCACGAACTGCCTGCCTCCGACGCCGCGTCGCTCGGCACCTGGTTCAGGGAATCGGCGGACTCCGGCTCACTCGAGCGGTACCTGGAGACCTTCGACCACACCATCGCCGTCATGCAGACCCGCGAGGGCCTCATCCGGGTGGCCCGCGAGTTCGTCGAGGACCTCTCGCTCGACGGCGTCGTCTACGGGGAGGTCCGCTGGGCCCCCGAGCAGCACACCCGGAAGGGCCTCACGCTCGACGAGGCCGTCGAGGCCGTGCAGGAGGGCCTCGAGGCGGGTGCCGCCGCGGCCGTCGCCGCGGGCCGGGTCATCCAGGTCGGCCAGCTCATCACCGCGATGCGCCACGCCGACCGCGGCCAGGAGATCGCCGAGCTCGCCGTCCGCCACCGCGACCGGGGCGCCGTCGGCTTCGACATCGCCGGCGCCGAGAACGGCTTCCTGCCCTCACGCTTCGCCGACGCATTCACGTTCCTCGCCTCCGAGCAGTTCCCGGCGACCATCCATGCCGGCGAGGCGGCAGGCCTCGAGAGCATCCAGGACGCGCTCGTCGCAGGGCGCGCGCTGCGCCTCGGCCACGGCGTCCGCATCGCCGAGGACATCGAGATCGAGGAGTCCGAGGGCGAGCACGCCGCCGACGGCGAGGAGGTCGGCATCGCCAACCTCGGCCGCATCGCCTCCTGGGTCCGCGACCGCGGCATCCCGCTCGAGCTGTGCCCGTCCTCCAACCTGCAGACCGGCGCCATCGCGGCTTTCGGCGACACCATCGACGCGCACCCCTTCGACCTGCTCTACCAGCTCGGCTTCAAGGTCACAGTGAACACCGACAACCGCCTCATGAGCGGGGTCACCCTGACGGGTGAGTTCGAGCTGCTCGTCGACACCTTCGGCTACGACCTCGGGGACCTGCTCGAGCTCACGCTCAACGCCGTCGACGCCGCGTTCCTGCCCCTCGAGGATCGCGAGGCGCTGGCCCAGTTCGTCGCCGAGAGCTTCGACACCGCCGCCCGGCAGGCCTCGGCCTGACCGACCCCGTGACGCACGCGGGTCCGGGCGCGGCGGTCGAGCGGCTCGTGGAGGTCGTGGACCTGCTCCGCCGCCACTGCCCGTGGACGGCCGCACTGGACCACGCGTCGCTGCTCGAGTACCTGGTGGAGGAGACGTACGAGCTCTACGAGGCCGTCGACGACGTCGCCCGCGCGCAGGGCCGGTCACCGGCGGTGCCGGCCGGGCTGCGGGACGAACTGCGCGGTGAACTCGGCGACGTCCTGTTCCAGGTGGTCCTCCACGCGCAGCTGCAGGCCGAGGAGGGCGCCTTCGGGTTCGCGGAGGTGGCGGGCGGGCTGACGGCCAAGCTCGTGCGCCGCAACCCGCACGTCTTCGCGCCCGACGGGTCCCTGCGCGACAGCTTCCCGGCGACCGTGGACGAGATCGTGGCGACCTGGCAGTCCGTCAAGCAGCAGGAGCGGCCCGCCCGCACCTCGCCCTTCGACGGCATCCCGCACCATCTCCCCGCCCTCGCCCTCGCGGCGAAGACCCTCCGGCGGGCGGGGGAGCCCGTCGGCACCGTCGACCGGGCGACCGTCGGGACGACCGGGGAAACCGCGACAGGGGAAACGCCGACGGAGGAGGAGCTCGGCCGGGAGCTGCTGGGCCTCACCCGGCGGGCGCTCGCGGCGGGCATCGACCCGGAGCGTGCCCTGCGGCGTGCCGTGCTCGACTACCAGCGGGACGGCGCCGCCGGCGGGCCGTGAGCGCCCGGCCGCTCCTCCGGCGGTGATCCAGCCCACGCCGGGACGCGCGTGAACTAGGCTGGGAGCACCACCTCCGTTGCTCTGACAAAGACGTCCCAACACGATGTGAACTTCTACACTCCAACGAAGAGGAGCTAATCCATGGCCATCATCGATGCCATCCACGCGAGGGAAATCCTCGATTCCCGTGGCAACCCGACCGTCGAGGTCGAGGTACTGCTCGACGACGACACCTTCGGCCGCGCGGCCGTCCCCTCCGGCGCCTCCACCGGCGCGTTCGAGGCCAACGAGCGCCGCGACGGCGACAAGGACCGCTACCTCGGCAAGGGCGTCCTGCAGGCCGTCGAAGCCGTCATCGAGCAGATCCAGCCGGCTCTCCTCGGTTTCGACGCCGCGGACCAGCGCGCCATCGACCAGGCGATGATCGACCTCGACGGCACCGAGAACAAGTCCAGCCTGGGCGCCAACGCGATGCTCGGCGTTTCCCTCGCGATCGCCCGCGCCGCCGCCGAGTCCTCGGCCCTGCCCCTCTACCGCTACCTCGGCGGCCCGAACGCGCATGTGCTGCCCGTTCCCCTCATGAACATCCTCAACGGCGGCTCGCACGCCGACTCCGACGTCGACATCCAGGAGTTCATGATCGTGCCGCTCGGCGCGCAGTCCTACTCCGAGGGCCTCCGCTGGGGCGTCGAGGTCTACCACGAGCTCAAGGCCGTGCTGAAGGAGAAGGGCCTCGCCACGGGCCTCGGCGACGAGGGCGGCTTCGCCCCGAACCTGCCGTCCAACCGCGACGCACTCGACCTCATCACCACCGCCGTCGAGCGGGCCGGCTACACCCCGGGTACCGACATCGCGTTCGCCCTCGACGTCGCCGCCTCCGAGTTCTACAAGGACGGCGCGTACCAGTTCGAGGGCAAGGCGCTCAGCACCGAGGAGATGAGCGCCTACTACGTGGAGCTCGTCCGCGACTACCCGCTGGTCTCCATCGAGGATCCCCTCGACGAGGACGACTGGGAGGGCTGGAAGCACCTGACCGATTCCATCGGCGACAAGGTGCAGCTGGTCGGCGACGACCTCTTCGTCACCAACCCCGTCCGCCTGGCCAAGGGCATCCAGAACCAGACCGCCAACTCGCTGCTGGTCAAGGTCAACCAGATCGGCACCCTCACCGAGACCCTCGACGCCATCTCGATGGCGCAGCGCGCGGGCTACACGACGATCACCTCGCACCGCTCCGGCGAGACCGAGGACACCACGATCGCCGACATCTGCGTGGCCACCAACGCCGGCCAGATCAAGACCGGCGCGCCCGCCCGCAGCGAGCGTGTGGCCAAGTACAACCAGCTGCTGCGCATCGAGGAGGAGCTCGACGACGCCGCACGCTACGCCGGACGCAGTGCCTTCCCGCGTTTCACCGCGTAGAAACTCGGCAGTTGATCAGGAGGGCGGCTACCCTCGTTAGACGGGTCCCGCGAGGGACCCGACGCGACCATACGCGAAAGCGTCGACGAGGAGCTCCATGACTGCCCGCCGCCCTAACGTGCCGCGAGCCGGCCGTCCGACGCCTGTGGCGGAGGAACGGCCGGCCCCCGGCACGGCCAAGGGCCCGACCATCGACCACGGTTCCCGTGGCGCCGGGCACCAGCCGGCGCGGCCTGCCGCTGCCTCCCAGCGGAAGCCGGCCACGCCCCGGGTCGTCGGTCCGTCCGCCACGAAGGATCCCCGGGCTGGGGCGGCCCCCGCCGCGGGCCGGTCACGCACTGCCGGAGCGGACGGGACACCGGCCCGGACCGCGGCGAAGACGTCCTCCCCGTCGGAGGCCCGTGCCGCCGAGCGCTCGCAGCTGGCGGGGAACATCCGCCGGGGACAGCTCGGTTCGAAGCGGGTCGAATCCCCGATCCAGCCCGCCGAGGAAGCCACCCCCATCCCGGCGAAGACCTTCTCCGGGAGGCTGCTGGCCCTCGCCGTCGTCCTCGTCGCCGTGATCGTGCTCCTCGCGCCGTCGGTCAGCCGGTACCTGCAGCAGCAGAGCGAACTCGACGCCCTGCGCGCGGACATCGCCCGCCAGCAGCAGCAGCAGGCGGACTACGAGTCCGAGCTCGCACGCTGGGACGATCCGGCCTTCGTCCGGCAGCAGGCGCGCGAGCGCATCTTCCTCGTCATGCCGGGGGAGACCCGCTACCTCGTGAAGGGCGGCGAGGGCATCGAGGAGGGCACGGGCGAGGGTTCGGCCGCCGAGCCCGCCGACCTGCCCTGGGTCGACTCCCTCTGGAGCTCGGTCGAGCGCGCGGCAACGGATTGAGAGCGGCGGCCGGTCCCCGAGACCGGTCGGCCGCCACCAGGACACCCGGACGCGGTGTCCCAGGAAGGAACAGCGTGACCCAGCAGGATCAGCAGGACCAGCAGGACCAGCACGAGCAGCAGCACGGCGGGCACGACGACGAGCACCGGCAGCACGACCGGTCGGCGGATCGGCGGACCCCGAGCGCGCGGGACCTCGATGTTCTCAGCCGCCAGCTCGGCCGTCCCGTGCGGGACGTCGTCGAGATCGGTGCCCGGTGCGTCTGCGGCAACCCGCTCGTCGCCACCACCGCCCCGCGACTGTCCAACGGGATCCCATTCCCCACCACGTACTACCTCACCCACCCTGTCATCACGGCGGCGGTCTCGCGGTTGGAGGCCGAGGGCGTCATGACGGAGATGAGCGAACGGCTCGCGGACGACGCCGACCTCGCCGACCGGTACCGCGGCGCGCACGAGGCCTACCTGGCCGCCCGTGCGGCCGTCGGCGAACGCGCGGGTACGGGACCCGTCCCCGAGATCGACGGCGTGTCCGCCGGCGGGATGCCGACCCGCGTCAAATGCCTCCACGTGCTCGTGGGGCACGCCCTGGCAGCGGGACCCGGCGTCAATCCGCTCGGCGACGAGGCCATCGCCCGCATCGCCCAGTGGTGGACCCCCGGGCAGTGCTCCTGCGAGGGTGCGTGGGACACGACGGGCCAGGCGCCCCACGCCGATCTCAGCAGGCACACGAGGACGCAGGGCCTCAGCGCCGAGGAACTCGACGCCAAGCGCGAGGCGCGTCGCAGGGTTGCCGAACCACCGACGACGGACGACACCGCCGGCCCGGCGAGCCCGACCCCATCCGCCGGACCCACCGAGGAGACCTGATGCGTACAGCCGCCATCGACTGCGGGACCAACTCCATCCGCCTGCTCATCGCCGACAGCGAGGACGGCGTCCTGACCGACGTGGTCCGTCTCATGCGCGTCGTGCGCCTCGGTGAAGGCGTTGATGCCACCGGGCGCCTGTCCGAGGCCGCGCTCGCCCGCACCTTCGCAGCGGCGGAGGAGTACGCGGCCCTCCTGGAGGAGCACGGCGCCCCGCCCGTGCGGTTCGTCGCCACCTCCGCGTCCCGCGACGCCGAGAACCGCCAGGATTTCGTCGACGGCATCCGGGAGCGCCTCGGCGTGGAACCCGAGGTCATCACCGGCGACGAGGAGGCCCGGCTCTCCTTCGGCGGGGCCATCAGCGTGCTCGCCGCCGCCGCGGACGAGACGGTCCTGGTGATCGACGTCGGCGGCGGCAGCACCGAGTTCGTCGCGGGCACGGAGGCCGGGCTGGTCGCCTCGCTCAGCACGAACATGGGGTGCGTCCGGTACACCGAGCGCTTCCTGGCCGACGATCCGCCCACCGACACGCAGATCACCGCGATGACGGCGGAGGTCGGGCGCCTCATCGACGAGGCGGCCGCCGAGGTGCCCCTCGACCGCGTCACGAGGATCGTCGGCGTCGCGGGCAGCGTCACGACGGTCACCGCCCACGCCCTCGAGCTGCCGACCTACCAGCCCGAGCGCATCCACGGCGCCGAGCTCCCCATCCCCGCGATCTCGGCGGCGGCGTCGGACCTCCTGCACATGCCCCGCGCGGCACGGGCCGCGCTGCCCTATATGCACCCGGGCCGCGTCGACGTCATCGGAGCGGGCGCGCTCATCTGGGCGACCGTCATCGAGCGCGTCGCCGCGGCGACCGGCGGGCGGGTCACGACCGCAGTCTCCAGCGAGCACGACATCCTGGACGGGATCGCCCTGAGCGTCGCGGACCGGGTCGGGTGAGCTGATGCGCACCCGGCAGCACGCCGCCCTCCGGCCGATCAGGGCGGGCGCGTCCGTCGCCCTCGCCACCGCCGTCCTGCTGCCCGGAGCGGTGCCCGCCGCCGCGGACGAGGTCCGCGACAAGGAGTACTGGCTCGAGGACTACGGCATCACGGAGGCGTGGAAGAGCACGCAGGGCGAGGGCGTCACGGTGGCCGTGATCGACAGCGGGATCGACGCCACCCACCCCGACCTCGTCGGCGCCGTGGTGGGCGGCACCGACGCCTCCGGCGCGGGCGACCCCGGAGGTCTGCGCGGCATCGGGGAGGTCGCGGGCCACGGCACCCTCGTGGGTACCCTCCTCGCCGGGCGCGGGCACACCGCCCCCGCACCCGCGCAGCCCGCACCCGCCCCCTCCGGCGGCACCGGAGGCACGGGCGGGGCGGAGCCCCCCGCAGGCCCCCCTGCCGACACCGACACCGGCCCGCTCGGGCAGTACGGCGAGGGCCCCGACGGCATCGTCGGCGTCGCGCCGAAGGCCGACCTGCTCGCCGTCTCCCTCTTCATCGAGGGCCAGAACAGCGGCCCCAATCCCGCGGGCATCCCGGTGGACCAGCAGGTGCCCGACGCAGTCCGCTGGGCGGTGGACAACGGCGCGGACGTCATCAACATGTCGCTCGGCAGCACCAGCACCGCCTGGCCCGAGAGCTGGGACAACGCCTTCCTCTACGCGGAGCAGAACGACGTCGTCGTCGTCGCGGCGGCCGGCAACCGCGCCGGCGGCCTCACGCAGGTCGGCGCTCCCGCGACCATCCCCGGCGTCCTCGCCGTCGCAGGCCTGGACCGGTCCGGGGCCGCCAGCGACGAGGCCTCGAGCGAGGGCATCAGCATCGCCATCGCCGCGCCGTCCGAGGACCTCGTCGGCGGACTGCCCGGCGGGTTCTACGCCGACTGGTCCGGGACGTCGGGCGCCGCGCCCCTCGTCTCGGGCGTCGCCGCACTCATCCGCGCCCGATACCCCGAGCTCTCCGCGGGCCAGGTGGTCAACCGCATCGTCGGCACGGCCAAGGACGCCGGGGCCCCGGGCTTCGACACCCTCTACGGCTACGGGATCCTCGACGTCGCCTCCGCCGTCGACCGGGACGTGGCCGTACCCCAGGAGAACCGGCTCGGCAGCATGGCCGAGTGGATCCAGCTCTACCGGCGCGGCGGGCAGACACCCGCTCCTCCGCCGGTTCCCGCGGAGGAGCCACCGGCGGAGGTCCTCCCGGCACCCGCCGCCCCGCAGGCCGAGGACCCCCTCACCCCGGTGCACGACGTACCTGCGCTGGTGGTGCTCGGCTTCGGCGGGCTCCTGCTCGCGGTGCTGCTCGGCGGGGCCGTGCACGTGACCCGCGTGCACCGGCGCGCTGCGGCGAACGGACCCTCGGGACCGGACCGTCCAGGGCCACCGGCGGCCTGAACGAGCGGACCCCGTGGGAGGTTCCGGAGCGCTCCCGGAGCTAGTGAAGATTTTCACAAACTCCGGTAGCATCGGGGCATGGCATCGAACCCACACTTCTCCGACCGCCCGCGCATCCTCGTCGTCGGCGGCGGTTACGTCGGCCTCTACGTCGCGCACCGGCTGCAGAAACAGGTCAAGGACCACGGCGGCATCGTCACGCTGGTCGACCCCCTGCCCTACATGACCTACCAGCCCTTCCTCCCCGAGGTGGCTGCCGGCAGCATCGAGCCTCGCCACGCGATCGTGTCCCACCGCAAGCACCTGCGGAAGACGGAACTGATCTCCGGCAAGGTCACCTCGATCAATCACGCCGGCCGCACGGCCACCATCGAGCCCACGGGCGGCGGTGAGTCCTTCGAGCTCGGCTACACCGACGTCGTCGTCGCCGCAGGCTCCATCACACGGACCTTCCCGATCGACGGCCTGAAGGACCAGGGCATCGGCCTCAAGACCATCGAGGAGGCCGTCGCCCTGCGCGACAGGATGCTCGAGCGCATCGAGACCGGCTCCGTCATGCCCGCCGGCCCGGAGCGCGACCGCGCCCTGACCTTCGTCGTCGTCGGCGGCGGCTTCGCCGGCATCGAGGCCATCACGGAGATGGAGGACGCGGCCCGCGACGCCGTCAAGGCCAACGCCCGCCTCAGCCGCTCGGACCTCCGCTTCGTCCTCGTCGAGGCCATGGGACGCATCATGCCCGAGGTCACGGCCGAGCAGGCCGAGTGGGTCGTGGAGCACCTCCGCTCCCGTGAGATCGAGGTCCTGCTGAACACGTCGCTCTCCAGCGCCAAGGACGGCACCCTCAAGCTGATCAACATGCCGGACAAGAGCGCGGCCGACGAGTTCGAGACGGACACGCTCCTGTGGACCGCAGGCGTCCAGGCCAACCCGGTCGTCCGCTCCACCGATTTCCCGGTCGACGAGCGCGGCCGCGTCCGCGCCACCCCCGAACTCCGCATCACGGGCGACGACGGACCCATCGCCCATGCATGGACCGCCGGCGACGTCGCGGCCGTGCCCGACCTGACCGGCGGCGGAGTGGGAGGCTTCTGCGTCCCCAACGCCCAGCACGCCGTCCGCCAGGCCAAGCTCCTGGCCGCCAACCTCCTCGCCGAGAACTACGGCGTGGGGGAGGTCAAGGAGTACCGCCACACCAACCTCGGCGCCGTTGCCGGCTTCGGCCAGTTCAAGGGTGTCGCGAACATCATGGGCTTCGGCATGAAGGGCTTCCCGGCCTGGCTGGCCCACCGCGGATACCACGGCTTCGCGATGCCGATGTACGAGCGCAAGGCCCGCGTGATCATCAACTGGAGCATGAGCTTCCTGTTCGGTCGCGACCTCGCCCCGCTGTCCGACCTGCAGACCCCGCAGCGCCAGTTCCGCGAAGCGGCCACCCCGCCGCCGAAGAAGGACACGGCCCTGCAGAGCCAGCCGCCCACGCCGGCCGGCCAGGCCGCATCCGCGAAGGCCTCCGCCTGACGCTCGGCACCACAGCATGACGGACGACGGCGATCCCTGCCCGGGGTCGCCGTCGTTCCTCGTTCCACCGCCGATCTTCCGCCGCCGATCCTCCCTGGCCGGCGCCGGGTGTCCCTGCCACGCGGGGTAGGCTGATCCGGCGACAGCGCCCCAGTAGCCCAATGGCAGAGGCACCAGACTTAAAATCTGTTCAGTCAGGGTTCGAGTCCCTGCTGGGGCACACTTCCCCGAGCATCGGGGCAGATAGGCAGTGGACTGTGCAGTGCCCGCTGTCAAGGGTCGGATGCGACGCCTGTGACGAGCGTTACAAGGATGTAACCGGATTCCCTTATCTCAGACACATTTTTGGATTAGCTTTTCCTACAAGCCAGGAACACCTGGCACCCAGCATCAAAGGCGGCAAGAGCCTTTCGGTCGAGGAGAATAATTCATGACTGCAACACGCAACCCGATGCGTTTCGGCATCGGGGAGAGTGCCCCGCGAGCGGCAAAGGTCGCCGCCCTGGGCCTTGGCATCGCGCTCTTCGCCTCCGGCTGCGGCGGTTCCTCGGGCACTGAAGGCGAGACCACCGAGACCGAGAGCGGAACCGCGACGGAGACCGCTGCCACCTCGGCGGTGGCATGCCCCGAGAGCGAGGGTGGAGCAGACGAGGAACAGGGCGAGAAGGGCGACCCCGCCGCCGTGCCCGCCAGCAAGACCACGAGCCCCCAGCCCCTGAAGCTCGGTTCCATCCTGCCGACCACCGGCACCCTCGCGTTCCTCGGCCCGCCCGAGATCGCGGGTGTCAACGTCGCCGTCAACGAGGTCAATGAGGCCGGCGGCGTGCTGGGCCAGGAGATCTCGATCACGCACCGCGATTCCGGTGACACCACCACCGACATCGCCACGCAGTCCGTGACCGACCTCCTCTCGCAGGACGTCAGCGCCATCATCGGTGCCGCGTCCTCGGGTGTCTCGAAGACCGTCATCAACCAGATCACGGGCGCCGGCGTCGTCCAGTTCTCGCCCGCCAACACGGCAGCCGAATTCACGACGTGGGACGACAAGGGACTGTACTTCCGCACCGCTCCCTCGGACGTGATCCAGGGACGCATCCTCGGCAACTACATCATGGAGTGCGGCGCGCAGTCCGTCGGCATGATCACCCTGAACGACGCGTACGGCACCGGCCTGCAGAGCACCATCCAGGAGGTCGTCGAGGGGGCCGGTGGCCAGGTCGTCGGCAACGAGATGTTCAACACGGGTGACTCGCAGTTCTCCAGCCAGGTGGACGCCATCGCCGCCGCGAAGCCGGATGCGATCGTCCTGATCAGCTTCGACGAGGCCAAGAGCATCATCCCGCTGCTCGTGGCGAAGGGCATCGACGCCGGCTCGATCTTCATGGTCGACGGCAACGTCGCCGACTACAGCGCGGACTTCGACCCGGGCACCCTCGCGGGCGCCCACGGCACCATCCCCGGCCCGTTCGTCGGAACAGGATTCAAGGAAGCGCTTGCCGCGGTCGATCCGAACCTGGAGAACTTCGCCTACTCGGGCGAGAGCTACGACGCCGTGAACCTCATCGCGCTCGCCTCCGAGGCGGCCGGAAGCGTCGAGGGAACCGCCATCGGCAAGGAGCTCGCAGGAGTGTCGAAGGACGGCACCAAGTGCTTCGACTTCGCAGGCTGCGTCACGCTCCTGCGCAACGGTGAGGACATCGACTACGACGGTATCTCCGGTCCTGTCTCCTTCGACGAGAACGGCGATCCCACGGAGGCTATCATCGGCATCTACGAGTTCGACGAGAACAACGTGCACCAGCCGAGCCGCTCCGAGGTCGGAAAGCTCTAGGGCTTCCCTCCGGCCTCCGGGCCGGCAGTAGCGGCACAGCAGAAGGCCCCGTCCGCCCTCCCCCCGGAGGTGCGGCCGGGGCCTTCCTGCTGCCGCCGGTGGTCAGGAGTCGCCCGGCGCGCGCCGGGAGATGGCGTAGGAGGGCTCCCGCACCTTCCGCGCCCACTCGTACGTCCCGGCGCCCGCGAGCGGGTGGAGGACCGCGTCGAACCGCAGGTCCTTCTCCTCGGCGTCGGGGTTCAGCTGCAGCGTGAGCGTGCCGAAGTGCTGCCACGCACCGCGTGGCGTGGCGAAGTAGAGGCCGAGCTGCCAGGGGGAGGAGCCGAGCGACCGTGCGAAGCCGCGGAGCGACGACGGGAGACCTGCAGGGCTGAGCGTCCGGGCGCCGAGGATCACGGGCCCGGCCTCGCCCCGGTAGGGCATCATGGTGCCCAGAGGGGCCTTCGAGACGCTGAGCCTGGGGACCAGCATGAAGCGGCCGGGGAAGGACCAGCCCGTCGAGGACAGCAGGATGTCGGAGAACGTGGACGGCGTGGGACCTGAGTCCTGGTGGTGGAACCGCACGGCGAGCCCGACGACGTCGGGCAGTCCGTCCGGAGTCCCCACGGACCGGGAGATCCGTGCCGTGGCGGCGCCCTCACCCGGCCGGTCGATCCAGGAGATCCCGCTGGACAGGCCGTGGCGGTGCACGACGACGGTCCCGTCGAGCCTCAGGCCACGCGAGTGGATGGGGCGGTGCCGGCGGACGTGCTTGATGCCGCGGAACAGCACCTCGAAGCCCTTCCCGATCGCGCTGCTGACCAGTGCTGCCATGAGTCGTCCTTCCTCGGAGCACACGTCCGGCACCCCTCCTGCCAACGTAGCGGCCCCGACACGGCGATGGGCGGGACCGCTGCCGGTCCCGCCCATCCCTTGCACTTCACGGTCCTGTGCGCTGGGCCTCAGGCGGTGTCCGCCAGCGTCCCGAGGTAGAGCTGGATCACCTTCGGGTCCTTCATCAGCTCACGGCCCGTTCCCGTGTAGGCGTCCTTGCCCTGGTCCAGCACATACGCGCGGTCGCAGATCTGCAGGCAGCGGCGGGCGTTCTGCTCCACCATGATCACGGACACGCCGGCGCGGTTGATCTCGTGGACGCGCAGGAACGTCTCGTCCTGCTTCACGGGGGAGAGGCCCGCCGACGGCTCGTCGAGGAGCAGCACCGCGGGGTCCATCATGAGCGCCCGGCCCATGGCGACCATCTGCCGCTCGCCGCCCGACAGGGAGCCGGCGCGCTGCGCCTTCCGCTTGCCCAGTTCGGGGAAGAGGCTCGCCACGAAGTCGAAGCGTTCCTTGAAGTCCTTGGGCCGCTGGTACATGCCCATCTGGAGGTTCTCCTCGATGGTCAGGGTGCCGAAGACGTTGTTGTTCTGCGGCACGAACCCGACGCCCCGGCTGACCAGCTTGTTGGCCTTCAGCCCCGTGATGTCCTGCCCGCGCACCACGACGGTGCCCGAGTGGACCTTCACCAGGCCGAACATCGCCTTCAGGAGCGTGGACTTGCCCGCCCCGTTGGGGCCGATGATGCCGATCAGCTCGCCGCGGCGCGCCTCGATGCTGCAGCCGTTCAGGATGTTCACGCCCGGCAGGTAGCCGGCGACGAGGTCCGTGACCTTGACGACGGAGTCGCCCTCGAACTCATCCATTACTTCGTCTCCTCGTCCTTGTGCGCGGTGCCGGCGGCGTAGGCCCCGCCGCCCCCGATCTCGGTGACGCCGTGCCCGAGGATGCCCTCGTTCTCCGTGCCGACCACCGATTCCTCGTCGTGGGCCAGTTCCTCCTCGAGGCGCTCGATGCCCGTGGAGTCGCCGAGGTCGACGTCGTGGTGAGCGCCCAGGTAGGCGTCGATGACGGCCTGGTCCTTCATCACGATCTCCGGCGGTCCTTCCGCCACGACCTTGCCCTCGGCCATGACCACCACCCAGTCGGCGATGTGTCGGACCATGTGCATGTCGTGCTCGACGAACAACACGGTCATGCCCTCGGCCTTCAGGTTCTTGATGTGGTCGAGAAGCGATTGCGTGAGCGCCGGGTTGACGCCCGCCATCGGCTCGTCGAGCATCACCAGGCGCGGCCGCACCATGAGGGCGCGTGCCATCTCGAGGAGCTTGCGCTGGCCGCCGGAGAGGGATGCAGCGTAGTCGTCACGCTTCGTGTCGAGCTTGAACTTCGCCAGCAGCACCTCCGCCTGCTGCGTGATCTCGCGTTCGCGGCCGCCCCAGATGCCCTTGAACAGCGCCCGCGCGAGGCTCTCGCCCGGCTGGTCCGTCGCCCCGAGGCGCATGTTCTCCATGACGGTGAGCTTGCCCATCACCTTGGTCAGCTGGAACGTCCGCACCATGCCCATGCGGGCCACCTTGTGCGAGGCGACCTTGGCCAGGGGCTTGCCGTCGAACTCCCAGTCGCCGCTGTTCGGGGTGTCGAAGCCCGTCAGCAGGTTGAACAGGGTCGTCTTGCCGGCACCGTTGGGACCGATCAGCGCGGTGATCTTGTGCCGCGGGATCTCGAGGTGCTCCACGTCGACGGCGTTGATGCCGCCGAAGGTGCGCGTCACGTTCTGGGCGATCACGATCGGATCCCGTTTGCGGCACCCCGGCCCCGTCCCGCCGGCGGTGATCGGCGCGGTGTCGGTCATGTGGTCGTGACCGGACGCGCTTCCGCCGGCGGCGTGCGAGCCGCCGGTCGTGGCGTCGTCGCCGGGTACCGCCGCGGCGTCGTCGGGATTGCTGGTGCTGTGGCTGCCGGTCATGCGAACGCCAACTCCTTCTTGTTACCCAGGACGCCCTGCGGCCTGAAGACCATGAGCAGCATCAGTGCCACACCCACGAGGATGTAGCGGAGCTGACCCGCCTGTGAGTTGGACAGGAATGTGATGGCGCCGACCTCGATCAGCCCGTACAGGATTCCCTGCGTCAACGAGAGCACTACCCAGAAGATCATCGCCCCGATCACCGGTCCGAGGACAGTGGCCATTCCTCCGAGGAGGAGGCAGGTGTAGAGGAAGAAGGTCAGCTCGGTCGCGTAGTTCGCGGGCTGCACGGCCCCGCGGGGGAGTGTGAAGATGATGCCCGCGAGCGAGCCGAGGACTCCACCGATCACGAGGGCCTGCATCTTGTAGGCGTAGACGTTCTTGCCGAGTGAGCGCACGGCGTTCTCGTCCTCCCGGATGCCCTTCAGTACGCGGCCCCAGGGGCTGCGCATGAGGAGCCAGACCACGAGGCAGGCGATGACGACGACGGTCCAGCCGACGATGCGGATCCAGAGGTCGCGCTCGTTCATGCCGAGTGGGCCGATGTTGTAGGTGCCGGGCGGGAACGGGTTGAGGGCGTAGAAGCCGCCCTCGAACGCCGCGAGTCCGTTGGCGGACCCCGTGATGTCCGTGAGCCCGTTCGTGGTCACGATGTAGCGGATGATCTCCGCCGCGGCGATCGTCACGATGGCGAGGTAGTCGGCCCGGAGCCGGAGCGTCGGGACGCCGAGCACGATCGCGAAGATGACCGAGGCCAGGAGCGCGACGAGAACCGCCACCGGCAGGGGGGCATTGAAGCTGAGCGTGGAGATGGCGAACCCGTAGGCGCCGACCGCCATGAAGCCGGCCTGGCCGAAGTTCAGCAGGCCGGAGTAGCCGAAGTGGACGGCGAGGCCGAGCGCGGCGAGCGCGTAGGCCGCGGTCGTCGGGCTGATCAGTTCACCGAAGGCGTTGACGAGGATGTTTCCGAAGTCCATGGGGGCCCCTAACCTATGCGCTCACGGCGGCCGAGGATACCCTGCGGCCGGAACAGGAGCACGAGAATCATGATCAGCAGCGCACCCACGTATTTGAGGTCTGCCTCGAGCCAGATCGTGGAGATCTCCACGAACAGCCCGACGATGATGGAACCGACGAGCGCGCCGAACACGGTGCCGAGCCCGCCGAGGGTGACGCCGGCGAAGATGAGCAGCAGGATCTGCTGGCCCATGTTGTAGGAGACGCCGGGCCGGTAGTAGGCCCAGAGGATGCCGCCGAGGGCTGCGAGCATGCCGCCGAGCACCCAGACGATCCGGATGACGCGGTCGACGTCGATGCCGGAGGCCGCAGCGAGGGCAGGATTGTCCGCAACGGCGCGGGTGGCCTTGCCGATACGCGTGCGCAGGAGCAGGAAGGCGACCAGGAGGATGACCACGAGGCTCACGATGAGCGAGGTCAGGTTGTTGCGCGAGATCGAGATGGAGCCGAAATCGATGATCTCGCTCTGCGAACCCGGCAGCTGCTGCGTAGCGCCGCCGAAGAAGAACTGGATGATGTAGCGAAGCGCGAGGGCGAAGCCGATGCTGACGATCATCATCGGGACGAGGCCCGTGCCGCGCCGCCGGAGGGGCTTCCACAGCCCCGCGTCCTGGACGTAGCCGAGGAGCCCGCCTCCGAGAACCGCGAGGACGACCGCGACGGCGATCGGGAGCCCCGCGGCGGAGAAGGCGAACGCGAGGACGGCGCCCAGGGTGACCATCTCGCCGTGGGCGAAGTTGGTGAGGCCGGTGGTGCCGAAGATCAGTGATAGCCCGACGGCGCTGAGCGCGAGCAGGAGCCCGAAACTGAAGCCTGCGACGGCCCGCTCGGCCAGGGTCTCCAGGAACGAGGTCTGCTGCGCGACGATGCCCTCGCCGAACAGGAATAGCGTCGTGGCGCTGGTGGTGTTGGCGAAGGTGACCTGGCGGGGGTTCTCCTGCCCCTCGGCGAGCGTGATGCCCTCGGGGAGGGTGTCCTCGTCGACCTCCACCTCGTAGGTGCCCTGCTCGGGCACCCCGATGCTCCAGGCGCCGTTCGGTCCGGACGTCGTCTCACCCTCGAAGCCGTTGCCCGTCGCCGTGACCGTGACGTCGGCGATCGGACCGTCGGCGCCACGGAGGACACCGCCGATGCGGTTGTCGAACTCGGCGGCCTGCAGGGTCCCGGCGGTCTGGGCCTGGAGCACTATGCGGTACTGGGGCGGGTCGGGCAGCTCGGGGGACGCCTGCGCCGCGGGGGCGCCGAGCAGCACGAGAGCCAGGAAACCGAGCACCATCAGGAGCGACCTCCTGATCCGTGCAGGCGTCGATAAGGTGATCAAGATGGGAACCTCCACGGTGGGGGCAGGCCCGGCGGCAGCCGCCGGGATCAAGAGTTGTGACGAGTGTCACTGGCGTGGGGATCATGTTACTAGCGGCATGTTTCCGCTTTTCACAAAAGCATGCCGTCGAGGTAGCGATTCGGTAACGAATGTTTCCCTAAGGGCCCTTCCCAGTTGAATTTCCGGCTCCGGGACCCCCTGCGGCGCGCTGTCCGTCCGGGAACAAATGGGCGCCGAAAACGTTGTAATTGGTAGGCTTTGACGAACATGCAGCCCCCTACTGGAGGACTAACTCACAATGGCACTTGGCGGTAATCCGGTCTTCAACGGGAAGAACTTCCGTTCCGCGACCCGAGGCAAGGAAAGCGCAGGCCTCGGCACCATGACGTACGGCGGCACGGCCATGGCGAACCAGCAGCAGCTGGAGCACATGTACAACCAGCCGTCGGCCGGTCCGGCGCAGACCGGGCGCATGACGTTCGACGACGTCATCGTCAAGACGCTGCTCTGCCTGGGCTTCGTGCTCATCGGTGCCGCCGTTCCGGCATTCCTCGTCCCCGGCCTCGCCCTTCCCCTGATGGTGGTCGGCGCACTCGGCGGTTTCGTCCTGGGACTGGTCAACGCGTTCAAGCGCGAGCCCTCGCCCGCGCTGATCCTGGCCTACGCCGGGCTCGAGGGCCTGTTCCTCGGTGGACTGACGATGTTCTTCGAGGCCATGTGGCCGGGCATCGCGGTGCAGGCGCTGCTCGGAACGCTCATCGTCTTCGGTGTCACGCTGGCCCTGTTCAAGAGCGGCAAGGTGCGGGCCACCCCGAAGGCCATGAAGTTCTTCATGATCGCCCTCATCAGCTACGCGGCGTTCTCCCTGGTGAACCTCGGAATGATGCTCTTCGGTGCGACGGACAGCATGTTCGGGATGCGTGACTACGAGATCTTCGGCATTCCCGTCGGCGTCCTGATCGGCATCGTCGCGATCGGCCTCGCAGCCTTCTCGCTCATCATCGACTTCACCTCGATCAGCGAGGGCGTCCGCCAGGGCGCGCCCCAGCGCTACTCCTGGACGGCGGCCTTCGGCCTGACCGTCACCCTCGTGTGGCTGTACGTCGAGATCCTGCGTCTCCTCGCGATCCTGCGCGGCGACGACTAGCACTCCCCGGGCGCTTCGGCGTCCCGCTCCATGAGGAGAGGCCCGCACCCGTCAGGGTGCGGGCCTCTCCTGTCGTCGGGCCCTTATCAGGCCACGCGCGCCGCTCCGGCGCCCGGCAGGACGCTGAAGATGACCGGGGCGCGGAAGTCCGCCGCCGCGAAGGCCCGCTCCACGGCGGTGCGGATGGCCGGGACGTCGTCGACCCGCGCGAGGGCGATCGCCGCACCGCCGAAACCGCCTCCGGTCATGCGGGCCCCGAGGGCGCCGGCCTCGAGGGACGCGTCCACCGCGGTGTCGAGTTCGGCGCAGGAGATCTCGAAGTCGTCGCGCATCGAGGCGTGGCTGGCGACGAGCAGCGGGCCGAGGTCCGTCGGCCCGGCACTGGTCAGCACCTTCACGGCGTCCTCGACGCGCGCGTTCTCCGTGACGATGTGGCGGACCCGCCGGAAGGTCTCCTCGTCGAGCACGCCCGCAGCCTCCGCGAGGTCCTTCACGGAGAGGTCCCTGAGGGCCGGGACGCCCATCAGTTCGGCACCGAGTTCGCACGAGCGGCGCCGAGCGGCGTAGCCGCCGGTCGAGTGCGAGTGGCTGACCCGCGTGTCGATGACCATGAGTTCGAGTCCGGCACCCTCGAGGTCGAGGGGGACGAGCCGGGAGTCGCCGGAGCGGCAGTCGAGGAAGACGGCGTGGCCCACCTCGCCCAGCAGGGATGCGGACTGGTCCATGATGCCCGTGGGGGCACCGACCATCCGGTTCTCGGCGAGCTGGCCGATCGCCGCCAGCTCGCGCCGGGAGACGCCGGCCTGCGAGAGGTCGTTGGCCGCGACGGCCACGGAGCACTCCAGGGCCGCGGAGGACGACAGCCCCGCACCGACGGGGACGGAGGAGTCGACGAGGAGGTCCATGCCCGGGCAGCGGTAGCCCGACTGCTCCATGGCCCACAGGACGCCGAGCGGGTACGCAGCCCACCCCTCCACACCGCCCTCCTCGAGAGCATCGAGGTCGACCGTCACCGGGGCGTCGTCGGGCGCGAAGGTGGACGCGACCCGGACGGTGCGGTCCGGGCGGACGGCGGCCGCGACCGTCGTCGAGTGCTTGATGGCGAAGGGCAGCACGAAGCCGTCGTTGTAGTCGGTGTGCTCGCCGATCACGTTGACGCGCCCCGGAGCCGACCAGAGGCCGTCCGGTTCCGTGCCGAAGCGCTCGGTGAAGGCCGCCGCGAGATCGAGGGGTGCGGAGTTCATGCCTGGTCCTTCCGTGCTGGAGCGGGAGTGGCGCTGCGGAGTGCCTCAGCGACCTTCTCCGGGGTGGTGTCGTTGATGAAGGCGCCCATCGCGGCCTCCGAGCCGGCCAGGAACTTCAGCTTGTCGGCGGCACGGCGGGGAGAGGTCAGCTGGAGGTGCAGGTACCCGGCGGGCCGGAGGACGTCGTCGATCGGGGCCTGCTGCCAGGCCGCGATGTACGGGGTGGGCGTGGGGTACAGGGCGTCGAGCCTGCCGAGGAGGTCGAGGTAGACCGTGGTCAGCTCGTCGCGCTCCTCGCCGGTGAGGCCCGTGAAGTCGGCGACCTGGCGGTGGGGGACCAGGTGCACCTCCAGGGGCCAGCGGGCGGCGAAGGGCACGAACGCGCTGAAGTGCTTCCCCTCGATCACCATGCGGTCCCCGGACGCGCGCTCGGAGGCGAGCGCGTGCCCCATGAGGGTCTGCGTGCCGCCGGAGGACTCGAAGAACTCGGCGGCCCGGGCCGCGAGCGTCGCGGCGCGCGGCGGGATGAACGGGTAGGCGTAGATCTGCCCGTGCGGGTGCAGCAGGGTCACGCCGATGTCCGCTCCGCGGTTCTCGAAGCAGAACACCTGCTTGATGCCGGGCATCGCGGACAGGGCCTGCGTGCGCTGCGCCCACGCGTCGATGACGGTCCGGGCGCGCTCGGGGCTCAGCGAGCCGAAGGACCCCTCGTGCGCCGAGTCGAACGCGACCACCTCGCACCGCCCGTACGCCGTCGCCGTCGTACCCCATTCCGGGGCGGCCGGGAGGTCGCCGAGGTCGGGGCCGAAGGACGAGAAGCGGTTCTCGAAGACGACGACCTCGTAGTCGGCCGGGATCTCCGAGAGGTTCGCGGCGGTCGTAGGGCACAGGGGGCACTGGTCGGCGGGCGGCAGGTGCGTCCGCGACTGGCGGTGCGCGGCCACCGCGATCCACTCGCCGGTCAGGGCGTCGTAGCGGGCCGTGCCGGCCGGGCCGCGCGGGGGAAGGCCGCGGGTGTCACGGGTCGCGGCGGCATCCCGGTGCAGCGCGGCGCTCTCCTCGCGGGCGTCGAAGTAGATCAGCTCGCGTCCGTCGGACAGGCGCGTGGGGGTGATGTGGGTCATGGTCGCTCTTCCAGGAGGGGGTCGGGAACGGGGTCGCAGAGGATCTGGGTGCGGGCGGCGTACTCGTCGCCGGGCCGGAGGTCGGTCACCAGGGTGCCGGCGGTGTCGAGGGGTGCCACGCGGGCGAGGCTCACGACGCCGATCTTGCTCGCGTCGGCGAGCACGACGAGCTGCCCGCAGGTCCGGGCGAACGCCTGGTTCGTCTCGGCCTCGGCCAGATTGGGGGTGGTGATGCCGGCGTCCGCGTCCACGCCGTGCGCTCCCATGAAGCACAGGTCGGCGCGGAGCGAGGCGATGGTGCCGGTGGCCAGCGGGCCGACGAGGGCCTTCGACGGCGTCAGCTGGCCGCCCGAGAGGAGGACCTGCGGTGCGGCGTCACCGGGGGACACGGCGTGCAGCCGGTGCAGCTCGTCCGCGAGGGGGAGCGAGTTGGTGATGATGGTCAGTCCCTGGATGCGCGCGAGGAGGGGGGCCAGGGCGTAGGTGGTGGTGCCGCCCGTGATGGACACCGTCATGCCGGGTGCGAGGAGGGAGACGGCGGCGGCAGCGATCCTCCGCTTCGCCTCGCCCCCGCGGGTCCTGTTGGCGTCGAAGCCGGCCTCCACCGAGCTGAGGCTGCCGGGGCGGACGGCACCGCCGTGCACCCTCACGAGCGCGCCCCTGGCCTCGAGCGTGTCGATGTCGCGGCGGACGGTCATCTCGGAGACGCCGAGCGCCAGGGCGAGGCCGCTCACGCGTACCGCGGGCTGGTGGGTGAGGCGGTCGATGATCGCTGCATGGCGTTCGGCTGCGAGCATGGTCCTCCTGTCGGCGGCAGCGGGGCAGAACACGGAATCGCACTGGACCGCACCAAAACGAACAAAACCTATCATAGGCGTCCGTGCCACCGCGGGTGCGGAGAACCGGTGCGTGACAGGGCGGCGGTAGCATCGCACCATGACTTCGGGAACCCGACCGGCCAGCGGTACCAACTACACGCTGACGGCGGGCCGGGCGACCGCCGTCGTCGCGAGTCTCGCCGCCGCGCTCAGGTCCTACCGGTACGACGGCGTGGCGCTGACCGAGACCTGGGGGGACGACGCCATCCCGGCGGGTGGCGGCGGCATCCTGCTGGCACCCTGGCCCAACCGCGTGGCCGACGGCCGCTGGACGCTGCACGGCGAGGAGCAGCGCCTCGACATCACGGAGCCGTCGAAGGGCAACGCGATCCACGGGCTGCTGCGCAACACCGGCTACCAGGCGGTGGAGGTCGGCGACGCCCGGCTGGTCCTCGACGCCGAGATCTTCCCGCAGCACGGCTATCCCTTCCACCTGATCCACCGGGCCACGTACGAGCTCACGGAGGAGCAGCTGACGGTGACACAGGAGCTCTCGAACCTCTCGGCGGCGCCCGCGCCCTTCGCCCTCGGCGCGCACCCCTACCTGAAGATCTCGGACGTCCCCACCGAGCAGCTCGTCCTCACCCTGCGCGCGGAGGAGATGTTCGAGGCCGACGACCAGTCCATCCCGACCGGGCGGGCACCCGTGTCGGGGCAGCACGACCTGCGGCAGGGGCAGCGGATCGGGGACATCGCGTTCGATACCGCCTTCACGGGCCTCGCGCTCGTGGACGGACGCCACGAGCACGTGCTGTCCGCCCCGGACGGGCGGCGCGTGACGCTGTGGGCCGACGCCTCCTTCGCCTACGCCCACGTGTTCATCAGCACGATCTACCCCGGCGTCAGCAAGGCGGTGGCGGTCGAGCCGATGACCGCGCCCGCGAATGCGTTCAATTCCGGGGAGGGCCTGGCGTGGCTCGAGCCGGGTGCGTCCTTCTCCGCGAAATGGGGGATACTGCCGGGTCTCGGATAGCGGGCGCCCGGGCCTTCTATGGAAGGATTGGGCCATGCAGCGTCTCCCCGGAGCGAAACCCCAGCGCGCCCTCCAGCGTGCGGTGAGCCGTGGAGCCGCGGCACTGCCCGACCCGCTGCCCCGGCAGCCCGCCGACCCGCGGGACCCCGTGCGCACGGACCAGCGCCACGACCGGAGCGCCGACCGCTCGGACGTCCCCGTCGCCCTCCGGATCGCCGCGTCCTGGTCCTGGCGGCTCGCGCTCGTCATCCTCGTCAGCGGTGTGCTCGTCTACCTGCTCAGCCGCATCTCGCTCCTCGTCATCCCGCTCATGATCGCGGGCTTGGTGGCCGCGCTGCTCATGCCGCTGAAGGACGCCCTCCGACGACGCAGGGTCCCCAACGGGGCGGCCGTCGCCATCACGCTCGTCGGCTTCTTCGGCCTCATCACGGGCGCGCTGCTCCTCGTCGGCCGCCAGCTCGCCCTCGGGATCACGAGCCTCGGCGGCGAGGCGCAGGACGGCGTCCAGCAGGTGCTGGCCTGGCTGTCGCAGGGCCCCCTCCAGCTCACGACGTCGCAGATCGACCAGTACCTGACCGACATCGGCAACGCCGTCCAGAACAACAGCGCCTCGATCCTCAGCGGGGCACTCTCCTTCGGAACGACGGCGGGCCACGTGGCCGCGGGCACGCTCCTGACGGTATTCGCCCTGATCTTCTTCCTGCTCGACGGCGGCCGCATCTGGCGCTTCCTCGTGGGCCTCACGCCCCGCCGGGCGCGGGCGGCGGTCGACGGCGCGGGGCGGCGCGGCTGGATGTCCATGGCCAGCTACGTGCGGGTGCAGATGGTCGTCGCGGCCGTCGACGCGGTGGGCATCGGGGTGGGGGCCGCCGTCATCGGTGTGCCGCTGGCCCTGCCGCTCGGCGTGCTCGTGTTCCTCGGGTCCTTCATCCCCATCGTCGGAGCCCTCGCCACGGGCTGCGTCGCCGTGCTGCTGGCCCTCGTGGCCAACGGGTGGGTCAACGCCCTGGTGATGCTCGCGATCGTGCTGCTGGTGCAGCAGGTGGAGGGGCACATCCTCCAGCCGCTCATCATGGGCCCTGCCGTCGCGCTGCACCCGCTCGCCGTCGTCCTCGCGGTCGCGGGCGGCACGCTGCTCGCCGGGATCCCGGGCGCCCTGTTCTCCGTCCCGCTCCTGGCGGTCCTCAACACCTCGGTGCGCTACATCGCGCAGCGGGCCTGGGAGTACGATCCGGTCGTGGCACGGGAGGGCTGGCCCGGAGGGGGAGTCATTAGCGGGCCGGCGGAGGAGCGAGGAGCTCCGGCACCGCCGGCCAGCACCCCGGGACCTCCCGCCGCAGCAGCGGCGCCAGCCCTCCAGAGAGAGACCTCACAGTGACCGAGCAGACCGTGACGAACACCCGCACCACCGCCAGTGACAGCACCGGCCCGACGGCGGTGCTCGACATCCCCGCAGGCGCCGATCTCCCGGTGACCCTCGCCGACGTCGAGGCCGCCCACCGGACCCTCGAGGGCGTCATCGCCCGCACGCCGATCGAACAGTCCCGCGCCCTCGGCCGCCTCACCGGTTCGACCGTGTCCTTCAAGTGCGAGAACCTCCAGCGGGCCGGGTCCTTCAAGGTGCGCGGCGCGTACAACCGTATGGCGAAACTCAGCGCGGCCGAGCGGGCCCGCGGCGTGGTCGCGGCGTCGGCCGGCAACCACGCGCAGGGCGTCGCCGTCGCCGCCGCCCGCCTCGGGATCGCCGCCCGCATCTACATGCCCCTCGGCGTGGCCCTGCCGAAACTGGCGGCGACCCGCGGCCACGGCGCCGAGGTGGTGCTGCACGGCCACAACGTGGACGAGGCGCTCACCGAGGCCCGGAAGTACGCCGACGAGACCGGCGCCGTGTTCGTCCACCCGTTCGACAACGTGGACGTGGTCGCGGGCCAGGGCACGCTCGGTCTCGAGATCCTCGAGCAGGTGCCCGACGTCGACACGATCCTCATGGGCGTCGGCGGCGGCGGACTCCTCGCCGGCGTGGCCGTCGCGGTCAAGGCGCGGGCGAAGGAGCTCGGCCGCACCATCCGGATCATCGGGGTCCAGGCCGAGAACGCCGCCGCGTACCCGCCGTCCCTCGCCGCGGACGCCCTCGTCCCCCTGACGAAGGTCTCGACCATCGCCGACGGTATCGCCGTCGGACGCCCCGGCCAGCTGCCCTTCTCGATCATCCGCGAACTCGTCGACGACGTCGTGACCGTCAGCGAGGACTCCCTCGCCCGCGCACTCATCTTCCTGCTGGAACGGTCGAAGATGGTGGTCGAACCTGCCGGTGCCGTGGGCGTGGCGGCCCTGCTGGACGGCAAGCTCACGGAGGGCGGGGCGCAGCCCGGCAACACCGTCGTCGTCCTCTCGGGCGGCAATATCGATCCCATGCTCATGCTGAAGGTCATCCAGCGCGGCCTGGCCGCGGCGGGCCGCTACCTCGTGGTGCGCATGCTGCTCGACGACCGGCCCGGCTCGCTGGCCACCATCTCGCGCATCATCGCCGAGTCGGATGCGAACGTGACCGGCGTCGACCACACGCGCGTGGGCGGGTCGATCAGCATGGGCGACGTCGCCATCACCATCAACATGGAGACCAAGGGCGAGGAGCACTGCGAGCAGGTCCTCAGCAACCTGCGCGCCGAGGGCTTCCAGCCCGTCGTCATCAAGGGCTGAGGACGCCGTGCATCCCCTCGCGCACCGGGCCCAGGCGGGCCTCATCACCGTCGGCGGCCTCGTGGCCGTGATGTGGGCGGTGTTCGTGCTGAACCTGCTCCTCGGGAACCTCCTGGTCCGGACCCTCGGCATCGCACCCCGCCGGCTCGACGGGCTCGACGGCGTGGTGTTCGCGCCGCTGCTGCACGGCGGCGTGGAGCACCTGGCCGGCAACACCCTGCCCCTGCTGGTGCTCGGGTTCCTGGCCTTCCTCGAGGGTGCGCGGCGCTTCGCCGTCGCTGTGGGCATCAGCTGGCTGGCCTCCGGCCTCGGTACCTGGCTGTTCGGCGGCGGACTGACCATCGGCGCCTCCGGGGTCGTGTTCGGCCTGTTCGCCTACCTGATCACCCGCGGGTTCTACAACCGCGACTGGAAGCAGATCCTCCTCGCCGGGGTGCTGTTCCTCGTCTACGGGTCCATCCTGTGGGGCATCCTGCCGCGGCTGGGCTCCGACATCTCCTGGCAGGCCCACCTCTTCGGGGTGCTCGGCGGCATCCTCGCGGCCTACCTGCTCAAACGGAAGCGGCCCGCCCCCGGGGGGACGGACCGCTTCGGCGTCTAGTGGTGCGCGGCCGGACCGCTCGGCCCGGCTGAGGGGCGTCGTCAGCCGACGTACGGCGTTGCCGAGAGGATCTCGACGGTGATCTGCTTGCCGTTGGGGGCGGCGTACGTGACCGTGTCACCGGCCTTCTTGCCCTGGATCGCAGCGCCGAGGGGCGACTTCTCGCTGTAGACGTCCACGTCCGTGTCGCCGGCGACCTCGCGGCTGCCGAGCAGGAAGTTCTCCACGTCACCGGCGATCCGCGCGGACACCATCTTGCCCGGTTCGACGACGCCGTCGTCGGCCGCGGCCTCGCCGACGTGCGCGTTCTCGAGCAGGTGGGTGAGCTGCCGGATGCGTGCCTCGGCCTTGCCCTGCTCCTCCTTGGCGGCGTGGTAGCCGCCGTTCTCCTTCAGGTCACCCTCCGAGCGGGCCTGCTCGATACGGGCGACGATCTCCGTGCGACCGGGACCGGAGAGGTGCTCGAGCTCGCTCTTGAGTCGATCGTAGGACTCCTGCGTGAGCCAGGCGACGGAGGCGCTGTTAGTGGACACGGGATTACTCCTTCGGTACGGCCGCCTCCGCGGACGGAGGGGCTTGTGATCGGACGGACGGTCGTGGAGCCACCGTCCGCGGCAAGCAAACACCCCGCCTCGTGGGACCGGGGGACCGGTACGCCGGTGAGGCGGGGCGCTAGGTTTCCATCCAGTCTAGAGGGGTGCGGGCCAGAACCCAAGAGATGCTGGAGGGAACCGCTCAGTCCTCGACGATCCAGCAGGCGTTGACACCACCGGAGACGCCGGGCGAATCGGTCCGGATGTCCGTGCGGTGCGCCGTCGTCCCACCGCCGTTCACACCGTCCTCGGCGCTGGTGGGCCCGATGGTGACCACCCTCCAGCCGACCACCGCATAGTTCTCGCTGAGTACCTGCACGGCGCACTGCGCCGTGGCCGAGCGGTCCTTCGTCACCTCGAAATCGACGCTCGCCCGCCCGTCCGACGCCAGGGCGAACCCCACGTCCTTCGACGAGACGTCGGGGCTGCCGGAGGTCAGGGCCACCAGGCCCACCATCGCGACGGCGACGACGAGCGCCGCGAGGAGCAGGCTCCGCACACGGCTCATGCGCCTGGCCGGCTTGGGGGTGCCGTAGCGATTGGCTACTCTTGAGGGCGTAGGGGCGGAGCTCACCGTCCCATTTTACCGTCCGCCGGCCGTCCCCCTCGCGGACGTCCGTCCCCGCAGAGCCAGGAGCTCGTGTTGCCAAGCCAGGATCTTCCCCGCGCGTCCGGTGCGGGCCTCCGCCTCCTCGCGGTCCACGCCCACCCCGACGACGAGTCGAGCAAGGGAGCGGCCACCATGGCCGCCTACGTCGCTGCGGGTGCCGAGGTCATGGTGGCCACCTGCACGGGAGGCGAGCGCGGCGACATCCTCAACGCGGCCATGGACGGGGACGCGCATGCCGGCCGCGACCTGCCGGGCCTGCGGCGCGTCGAGATGGCGCGCGCCGTCGCCGAGCTCGGCGTGCAGCAGCGGTGGCTGGGCTTCACCGACTCCGGCCTGCCCGAGGGTGATCCGCTCCCGGACCTGCCCTTCGGCTGCTTCGCGCTCCAGCCCCTCGAACGTGCGGCCGCACCCCTCGTGAAGCTCGTGCGCGAGTTCCGCCCGCACGTGATCCTCAGTTACGACGAGAACGGCGGCTACCCCCACCCCGACCACATCATGGCGCACCGTGTGGCTGTGGAGGCGTTCGAGGCGGCGGCCGACCCGGAGCGCTACCCGGGCACGGGCGAGGCCTGGAGCGTGTCCAAGCTCTACTACGACCGCGCCTTCAACCCGGAACGCTTCCGCGCACTGCACACGGCCCTCGAGGAGGCCGGCCTCCAGTCGCCCTACGCGGAGCGCATCGCGCAGTGGCTCGAGGCGGACGCGGAGGGCCACCAGCCGCCCGCCCCGACGCACCCCACCACCACGCAGATCCGCTGCGGCGACTTCTTCGGGCACCGCGAGCGCGCGCTGCTCGCGCACCGCACGCAGGTGGACCCGGAGGGGTTCTTCTTCGCCGTCTCGGTGGACCTGCAGCAGGAGGTGTGGCCCTGGGAGGACTACTCCCTCATCACCTCGCGCGTGGAGTCCGCCGTGCCCGAGGACGACTTCTTCGCCGGTATCACGCCGGGCGGCTAGGTCCGCGCCGCATTTCTATCCCGCGTAGAATTATGGGTGGCGGGCAACCCCGACCTGCCGCGAGCTTCGAAAGTGGTGCCTGCGTGTTCCTTCCCCTCAGCCTGGCTGCGACCGTGACGCCGTCGGGGGACCCGACGCTCAAGCCGGGCCTCGACCCGGCGTCGGTCACGCCCGGGACGCTCGGCTTCCTGGCGACCCTCTTCGTCGTCGTGCTCGTCATCTTCCTGATCCGCGACATGGTCAAGCGCATCCGCCGCGTCCGGTACACCGCCGAGGTGGAGCAGGCGCGGGCCCAGCGTGCCGCCGGTGGCGTGCCGACGGCAGGAGTGGACGACGGGCCGGGCCTGTCCCGCGGCAGGGACGGCACGGCCGACGGCGGTCGCCCCCAGCCGGGCGGGAAGCACGGCCCGGACAACCGCTGATCGCAGGGTCCGTCCCGGACCCGGTCGGTACCCGGCCGGGTCAGACCCCGATCGGGTGCAGGACGGCGAGCATGATCGCGACGAAGTGCGCCGCGAAGGCCGCCACCGTGAACGCATGGAAGAGCTCGTGGAAGCCGAACACGCGCGGTGAGAAGTTGGGCCGCTTGATCCCGTAGAACACGGCGCCGGCGATGTACAGCACGCCGCCCACGCAGATCAGCAGCGCGGCGGGCACATTGGCCGCGAAGAAGTCGGGCATGTAGAACACGGAGCCGAGGCCGAGCGCCACGTAGATGGGCACATACAGCCACCGCGGCGCTTGCACCCACAGATTCCGGAAGAGCACGCCGGCGACGGCGCCTCCCCAGATGATCCACAGGAGCGTCTCCGCCTTGCCCCGGTCCAGCAGGGCCCAGGCGAGCGGCGTGTAGGACCCGGCGATGACCAGCATGATGTTGGTGTGGTCCAGGCGCTTCAGGACCACCTTCACGCCCGGACTCCAGTTGCCCCGGTGGTACACCGCGCTCACGCCGAACAGCAGCACGCCCGTGAGGGCGTAGATGGCGGAGGCGACCCGGAGCCCCGGCGTCGGGGCCACTGCCACGAGGACGACACCCGCGGCGACGGCGAGGGGCGTCGCGACCGCGTGGATCCATCCCCGCCACAGCGGCTTGGCCGCCATCGCATCCGCGAGCGGTCCCGCCACCGAGGACACCGCGTCCTCGAACGAGCTGTCGTGGCCGGCCGCGGGATCCGAAGGGCCCGGGACAGGGGTCGGATAGCGCGGGGTCATGCCGGAATTCTAGCCCAGGCTCCTGCCCGCCCTTCCGACGGCCGCCTGTCGAGGAGATGGTCGCCGCAGGCGGTCCCGCCCTGCATGCAGGCCTTTGCCGGGCAACTGCCGGTACGGTAGGAGGAGGTATCCGGGGTCAGGCGCCCCGTGTCGAGCATGCCTCCGGCCCCGGCCGGAGCGGGAACCAGGGGAGGGCGGCCGGGCGTGAGCTTGAAGTTCCCCGAAGTCGGCTACAGCTTCTACGAGCGCAGGCTGCAGCGGAACCTCGCGCCCGAACGCATCCCGCACCACATCGGCGTCATGGTGGACGGCAACCGGCGGTGGGCGAAGCTCGCGGGCGCGCCCACGAGCCACGGGCACCAGGCGGGCGCGGACAAGATCCACGAGTTCCTCGGCTGGTGCGAGGAGCTCGGTGTCGACGTGGTGACCCTCTACATGCTGTCCACGGACAACATGGGCCGGCCCCAGGAGGAGATCGACCAGCTCCTCGACATCATCGCCAACACCCTCGACCGCCTCGGGGAGAGCAACCGTGTGCGGGTCCAGCCCGTCGGCGCCCTCGACCTCCTGCCCGACGACCTGGCCGGGAAGCTCGTGGACCTCGCCGCGTCGACGGAGCGGATCGACGGACTCCACGTGAACGTGGCCGTCGGGTACGGGGGGCGGCGCGAGATCGTCGACGCCGTCAAGGAACTGATGCGGGATGCCGCAGCCCGCGGCATGTCCCTCGAGACCCTCGCCGAGGAACTGACGGACCAGCACATCTCCTCCTTCCTCTACACGCGCGGGCAGCAGGACCCGGACCTGGTCATCCGCACCTCGGGGGAGCAGAGGCTCTCCGGGTTCCTCATGTGGCAGAGCGCCTACAGCGAGTTCTACTTCTGCGAGGCCCTGTGGCCTGATTTCCGGCGCGTGGACTTCCTCCGCGCCCTCCGCGACTACGGCCGCAGGCAGCGCCGCTTCGGGTCCTGAGCAGCCGTCCCGAGTGTTCACCGGCGCTTCATGAACGACACGATGGGGGGCGCTGCGCTGCGGGGGTCGACGGCGTAGGGTCTACCCATCGACGGACATCGGATCCGCCGACGGAAGGCCGCTGATGACGTCGATGGTGCCAGGCATCTCGTACGAGTCGGGGAGGCCGCCCGGCCTCCTGGCCGGAACGCCCACCCCACCCCTACGAATTCGGGGTGCCCACCCCGGAGCGGAGTCCATGTGGCTACAACCAACACCCCGGAGCAGGACGCGGTCGATCCGCGGCGCAGCTACGTCATCGACACCTCGGTGCTCCTGTCCGATCCCCGCGCCATCCTGCGGTTCGCGGAACACGAGGTCATCCTCCCCATCGTCGTCATCACCGAGCTCGAGGGTAAGCGCCACGACCCGGAGCTGGGGTACTTCGCGCGGAAGGCCCTGAGGCTGCTGGACGACCTGCGGGTGGACAACGGCGGGCTCGACACCGACGTCCCGCTCGGGGACGAGGGCGGGACGCTGCGCGTGGAACTGAACCACGTCTCGCCCGAGGTACTGCCGGTCGGGTTCCGCAGCGGCGACAACGACTCCCGGGTCCTCGCCGTCGCCAAGAACCTCGCCGTCGCCGGGCGCGACGTGATCGTGGTGTCCAAGGACCTGCCGATGCGCGTGAAGGCGTCCGCGATGGGCCTGCAGGCCGACGAGTACCGCAACGAGTTCGTGAAGGACTCCGGCTGGACGGGCGTCGCCGAGCTCGACGCCACGGTCGAGGAGGTCAACGCCCTCTACGACCACGAGGCCGTCCTGACACCCGGCGGCGCGGAGCAGCCGGTGAACACGGGCGTCATCCTGCTCTCGCCGCGCGGCTCGGCGCTCGGGCGCGTCGGGGCGGACAAGCACATCCGGCTGGTCCGGGGCGACCGCGACGTCTTCGGCCTGCACGGGCGGTCCGCGGAACAGCGCCTGGCGATCGACCTCCTGCTGGACCCCGAGGTGGGGATCGTCTCCCTGGGCGGGCGCGCAGGGACGGGCAAGTCGGCCCTCGCGCTCTGCGCGGGCCTCGAGGCGGTCCTGGAGCGACACGAGCACCGCAAGGTCGTCGTGTTCCGGCCCCTGTACGCGGTGGGCGGGCAGGAGCTCGGCTACCTGCCCGGGAGCGAGAACGACAAGATGAATCCGTGGGCGCAGGCCGTCTTCGACACGCTCGGCGCGATCGTCTCGCCCGAGGTCGTCGAGGAGGTGCTGGACCGCGGCATGCTCGAAGTGCTGCCGCTGACGCACATCCGCGGCCGCAGCCTGCACGACTCGTTCGTGATCGTCGACGAGGCGCAGTCGCTCGAGAAGAACGTGCTCCTCACGGTGATGAGCCGCATCGGGCAGAACTCGAAGATCGTCCTCACGCACGACGTCGCGCAGCGCGACAACCTCCGGGTGGGCCGGCACGACGGCATCGCGGCCGTCGTCGAGACGCTCAAGGGCCATCCGTTGTTCGGCCACGTCACGCTGACGCGTTCGGAGCGCTCGCCGATCGCGGCGCTCGTCACCGAGCTGCTGGAGGGGTCGGACGGCTAGGCGTGCCGGCTACCCCACGATCCAGGGGACGTGCCGGCTCACGTCGCTGAGCTCCGGGGGAGCGGCACGGAAGTAGTCGTCGGTCAGGTACTCGTCCACGCCGAGGATCGCGAGGTCGTGGCCGGCGCCCCGGACGGCGCCGTCGAGGGCCGTCGTGGACACGCAGACCGCCGTGCCGACGTCGACGAGTACGCGCGTCCGGCCCTCGCCGATCAGGGGACGGCCGGGCGCGGCGGGCTCGTAGGAGGCGTTCGGGGTGACCGTGGCGGCGAGGACCGGGCGGCCCGCGAACGACTCCTCCGCGATGTCCTCCAGCTCCACGCGGTTCGCGCCCGGGGCCATGGACACCGGCGCGTTGCCTGCCAGCTCGACCGGGTCCAGCATGGACGACCAGCGCGGATCACCGAACACGGCCTCGCCGTAGGCGGCCTCGGGCCGGCGGCGCACGAGCCCGGCGCCGTCGTACACGGGCGTGACGAGGCGGGGCGCCACGAGCCACGACTTCCGCGTGGCGCTGACGTACAGCGCGTCGCGGGATCGTTCGTTGCCCGTGGTGGAGTGCAGCAGCGTGCCGTCCGCGGCCTCGACGCGCAGCGCGGCCGGGCGGCGGAGCCAGGCGCTCAGGGGCGGTGAGGTGTCGAGGCCCTGGTCGGACGGTGCCCGCCAGGCGATCGTGAAGCGCAGGGTCTCCCAGCGCCAGGGGGAGGAGCGGCAGAGGGAGCGGAAGGTTTCCTCCGGCATGGACGCGGAACTGGTGCTGCGCTGGCCCGACATTTCCACAGTGTAACCGGCGCCCCGTCGGCCGGTCAGGGCCACGGGCGTAGCGTGGGGGCGTGACCGCCGTGCTCGCCGACTACCTGGCGCAGGAGCCCCTCGCCTTCGCCCTGCTCGCGGCCGCCCTGCTGGGCTTCGTGACGGTGGGCGGGTGGCTCGGCGTGGTCGACTGGCGCACGCACCGGCTGCCCGACCGTATCGTCCTGCCCGCCTATCCGGGGGCCGTGCTCCTGCTCGGGCTCGCGGCCGGGGTCGCGGGCGAGTGGCACCGGATCCTCGGGATGCTCGCCGGCGGGGCCGTGCTCTGGCTGGGGTTCGGGGCGCTGCACCTGCTGTCCCGGCGGGGGCTCGGCTTCGGGGACGTCAAGCTCGCGGGACTCCTGGGGCTCTACCTGGGCTTCGCGGGAGGTGCCGCGCTGTGGTGGGGTCCCTTCCTCGCCGTCGTGCTCGGCGGTCTTTGGAGCCTCGCGCTCGTCCTGACCGGCCGGGCCACGCCCGCCTCCTCGGTGGCGTTCGGGCCGTTCCTCATCGGCGGGGCGGCCCTGGCGCTCGCTGCACTAGCCTGAGGAGCGTGCCTACACCCGAGTTCGTCGTCGCGCTGCGCGAGAAGATCGGCCACGACCCGCTGTGGCTGCCCGGCGTCGGGGGCGTGGTCCTCGACGACGACGGGCGCGTGCTCCTCGGGCAGCGCGCGGACAACGGCCGCTGGGCCATCATCACGGGCATCGTCGATCCGGGCGAGCAGCCGGCCGTCGCGCTGCGCCGGGAGGTGGAGGAGGAGACCGGCGTCGTCGTCGAGGTGGAGTACCTGCTCGCCACCGGCGTCGACGGTCCCATGACCTTCCCCAACGGCGACGTGTGCACCTTCCTGACCCTCGACTTCCGGTGCCGGTGGGTGAGCGGCACCGCGCGCGTCAACGACGACGAGTCCCTCGACGTCCGCTGGTTCCCGCCGGACGCGCTGCCGCCCCTCAAGCCACGGCACCTCGCGCTGATCCGGCAGGCGGGGACGTCCGACGGCGTGACCCGCTTCGAACGCTGACGCCGCTGACGCCGCCGGCCCGGCAGCCCTCCGTCCGAGGGGCTGCCGGGCCGGTGATGGGCTCGGGGAGCGCGCGAGGTCAGGGCCCGGGTCGCTCCGAGGACCCGTCGCGCGGCCCCGCGGACCGCGTGTCGGACGGCGCGGCGGCGACGGCCACTCCGGACTGCCGTGCAGCGGACGCTGCTGCGGTCTGCTCCCGCTCCAGGCGGTCCGCCTCCTCCCCGCCGATCGCCTCGCCACGCGCCACCATGCCCGAGGTGTCGGACAGCGGGATCTCCCGCAGCAGGAGCGCGAGGACCAGGGCGATCACGAGGAACGGCACGAGGTAGAGGAACACGGGAGCCAGTGACTCGGCGTAGTCACTCACGACGGCCTCCCGCAGCTGGTCGGGCAGTGCGTTCAGTGCCGCGGGGTCGAGGGTCGAGGTCGCCTGGCCTGCTGCCTCGGGGCTCGCACCGGATGCCGCGAACGTCTCCCGCAGCCGCTCGGAGAGGCGGCTGGTGAAGATCGCCCCGAACACGGCGACGCCGAGCGACGCACCGACCTCGCGGAAGTAGTTGTTGGTGCTCGTCGCGACACCGACCATGGTCGGTGCGACCGAGTTCTGCACCACGAGGACGATGACCTGCATGATGAGGCCGAGCCCCGCGCCGAAGAAGAACAGCATGGTGCAGATGACCCAGATGGGGGTGTCGGCGGTGAGCGTGGACATCCAGAGCAGCGTGGCCAGCGTCAGCGAGACACCGATGATCGGGTACTTCCGGTACCGGCCCGTGCGGGAGATCGCGATGCCCGAGAAGATCGACGTGCCCATGAGCCCCACGATCATGGGGACGAGCAGCAGGCCGGAGACGGCTGCCGAGGTGCCGGAGGCCATCTGGAGGAAGGTCGGCATGAAGGCGAGCGCGGCGAACATGCCGAGGCCGAGCGTCAGGCCGATGCCGGTGCTGGTGACGAAGGTGCGGTTGCGGAAGAGCTCGAGCGGGATGATGGGGTCCTCCGCCCGGCGCTCCACCATGATGAAGGCGACCGCCGCGAGGACCATGCCGGCGCCGAAGCTCCAGGTGAGCGGCGAGGTCCAGCCCTCGGCGGCGTCACCGCCGAAGTCCGTGAAGAAGATGAGGCAGGTCGTGGCGATCGACAGCAGGACGACGCCGGGGATGTCGATGCGTTTGGTCGCCTTCTTGGACGGCAGGCGCAGGGTGAACCAGGCGATGGCGAACGCCGCGATGCCGACCGGGATGTTGATGTAGAACGCCCAGTTCCAGGTCAGGTGGTCCACGAAGTAGCCGCCGAGCAGCGGGCCCGCGACGGCGCTGAGGCCGAAGATGCCGCCGAGGGGGCCCATGTACTTGCCGCGCTCGTTGGCGGGCACGATGTCCGCGATGATCGCCTGGGACAGGATCATCAGGCCGCCGCCGCCGAAGCCCTGGATGGCACGGAACACCACGAAGGCCCAGAAGTCGGTGGCGAAGGCGCAGCCGATGGACGCGACGGTGAACAGTGCGATGGCGAAGAGGAAGAGGTTGCGGCGCCCGAGCACGTCACCGAACTTGCCGTAGATCGGCATCACGATGGTAGTGGCGAGCAGGTACGCCGTGGTGATCCACGTCTGGTGCTCGACGCCGCCGAGCTGGCCCACGATGGTGGGCATGGCGGTCGAGACGATGGTCTGGTCGAGGCTGGAGAGCAGCATCCCGGCGATGAGTGCCGAGAAGATGATCCAGATGCGCTTCTGCGTCAGGAGGAGCGGGCCCTCCGGCGCCGTCGTTGTACTCATGCCGGTTCCTGGTTCTGGGATGCGGGGAGGTCGCGGGGGGCCTCCGGGGACGATGGGAAGAGAAGGCGGAGCGCGTCGATGTTGCGGCGGATGACCTCGGGGTAGCTCAGTTCGTTCTCCTCGGCGAAGAACTCGTCGAGGGACCGGCGGGCGAGACCGCCCAGCACGAACGTGGCCACACGGGGCAGAGGATGGTCCGCGGGCAGGCCCTCCCTCGCGATGATGAGGTCGACCAGCAGCTGGGACTTCGCCTCTGCGCGGGCGAAGAGGCGGTGCATGAGCTGCGGCTCCCGGTGCAGGACGGCGGACATCAGCTCGTACTCCTCGCGGGAGATGGCCAGCCGGTCGCCGAACTCCGCGAAGAGGTCGGTGAGCGCGTCGATCAGCGGGATGGGTGGATCGGTGCGTCCCGACAGGACGAAGGCGTCGAGGACCGGCTGCGTCAGCTCCTCGTCGGTGGAGCCGAGGACGGCGTCCTCCTTGGAGGGGAAGTAGTTGAAGAAGGTGCGGCGCGAGATGCCGATCTCGTCGCAGAGCTGCTCGACGGTGAATCCGCCGATGCCGTGCCCGAGCGTCAGCCGGCGGGCCGCCGCCACGAGGGACGAGCGTGTCTGGCGGCGCTTGCGCTCCCGCAGCCCCAGGTCGTCGTTTTTTGCACTGTTCTGCACGGAGTACATATTTGCACTATGAGCTCGTGAGTGCAAGTTCTCCCGGGGACGGAAGAAGGGCGTACCCGGTACGGGTACGCCCTTCCGGAACGGCGGGAGGTGCGGGTGTCAGGCCTGCGGAGGACGCGTCATCGAGAGCACGTCGAGGGCGGAGTCCAGCTGCTCCTCGGTCAGTTCGCCACGCTCCACGAAGCCGAGCGCGATCACGGCTTCACGCACCGTGAGCCCCTCGGCGACGGCCTTCTTCGCGATCTTTGCCGCGTTCTCGTAGCCGATGTGCTTGTTGAGCGGCGTGACGATCGACGGGGAGGCCTCGGCGAGGAAGCGTGCGCGCTCGACGTTGGCGGTGATGCCGTCGATCATGCGGTCGGCGGAGACGCGCGTCGAGTTGCTGAGCAGGCGGATGGATTCGAGCACGTTGCGGGCGATCACGGGGATGCCGACGTTCAGCTCGAACGCGCCGTTGGTGCCGGACCACGCCACGGTGGCGTCGTTGCCGACCACCTGGGCGCACACCATGATGACGGCCTCGGCGATGACGGGGTTGACCTTGCCCGGCATGATCGAGGACCCGGGCTGCAGGTCGGGGAGGGCGATCTCGCCGAGGCCCGTGTTGGGGCCGGAGCCGAGCCAGCGCAGGTCGTTGTGGATCTTGGTGAGCGAGACGGCGATGGTGCGGAGCATCCCGGAGACCTCCACGAGGGAGTCGCGGTTCGCCTGGGCCTCGAAGTGGTCCCGCGCCTCCGTGAGGGGCAGTCCCGTGTCCTCGGCGAGGAGCTCGATGACGCGGGCGGAGAAGCCGGCCGGGGTGTTGATGCCGGTCCCGACGGCGGTGCCGCCGAGAGGCACCTCCGCCACGCGCGGGAGGGAGGCCTCGATGCGCTCGATCCCGTAGCGGACCTGGGCCGCGTAGCCGCCGAACTCCTGGCCGAGGGTCACCGGTGTGGCATCCATGAGGTGGGTCCGGCCGGACTTCACCACCGTGCTGAACTCCTCGGCCTTGCGCTCCAGCGCCTCGGCGAGGTGCGCCAGCGACGGGATGAGGTCCTTCACGAGGGCGGAGGTCGCCGCGACGTGGACGGAGGTCGGGAAGACATCGTTGGAGGACTGCGACGCGTTGACGTGGTCGTTGGGATGCACCGTGGTGGTGCTGCCGGCCGCCTCGAGCGCCCTGCTCGCGAGGGTGGCGATGACCTCGTTGGCGTTCATGTTCGAGGACGTGCCGGAACCGGTCTGGTAGATGTCGACGGGGAAGTCGCCGTCGTACCGCCCCGACGCGACGTCCTCGGCCGCCGCCTCGATCGCCCGGGCGCGCTCCGCGTCGAGCACGCCGAGCTCTGCGTTGGCGGTGGCCGCGGCCTTCTTGATGCGGGCGAGCGCCTCGATGTGCGCGCGCTCGAGGGTGGTGCCGGAGATCGGGAAGTTCTCGACGGCGCGCTGCGTCTGCGCACGGTACAGGGCGTCGACGGGAACCCGCACCTCGCCCATGGTGTCGTGTTCGATGCGGTACTCAGGGCCGGCTGCAGGCGTGGAAGTCATGCGGCAATTCTCGCCTTCAGTCCTTCGGCCTGCCAAATCCCGACACGAGCACGGCCCTGCCCTCGTCCAGGCGGTAGGAGACGCCGATGACGGCGGTGTCCCCGCCGGCGACGGCATCCGCGATGACGCGGGAACTGTCCACCAGCCGGTGCGCCGTCTGCCGCGTGTGCTCGACGACGGTCGCGTTCACATCGGTCACGCCGGCCCGGCGCGCCGTGAGGACCGACGGTGTGATGCGCTCCACGAGGTCGCGGATGAACCCGACCGGCATCTCCCCGGTCTCGACGGCGTTCATGGTCGCCGTGACCGCGCCGCAGCTGTCGTGGCCGAGCACCACGATCAGCGGCACGCCCAGGACGCTGACGCTGTACTCGAGCGAGCCGAGGACGGCGTCGTCGATCACCTGGCCGGCTGTCCGCACCACGAAGACGTCCCCGAGGCCGAGATCGAAGATGATCTCCGCCGCCAGGCGCGAGTCCGAGCAGCCGAAGATGACGGCGAACGGGTTCTGGTCGTTCACGAGGGCGGTGCGGCGGGAGGCGTCCTGGTTGGGGTGGGAGACGTCGGAGGCGACGAACCTCGCGTTGCCCTCCTGGAGGCGGAGCCACGCGTCGGCCGGGGTCAGTTGCTGGGTCACGCCGCCCACTGTACTGGTCCGGCGCCGGTCCGCACGTGTCGGGGCGGATCCGGACCGGTCGGCACCTGCCGTGGAGCTCAGGCGCCGTCCGCGCCGGCAGATGCGAGGCGCTCTGCCTCCTCGACCGCGTTCTGCCGTACATCCTCGACGACGGCGGTCCCCGCGGTGTCGAACTCGGAGAGCGTCGCCTCCCCGTCGAGGATCACCGTGGCGCCGTCGACGTCGGCAGTGAGCACGGTGTCGCCGTCCGACGCATCGAGCAGCTCCCACTCGAGGCCGCCGATGGTACGGGTGCCGGAGACCTGCGCATCACCGATGCGCTGGGCCACCCAGGTGGGGTTGGCGTCGTCGGTCTGGGTGAGCTGGATGAAACCGGCGTCCGAGGTCAGGAACCCGACCTCCCAGAAGTCCACGCCGTCGCTGCGGCCCGTCACCCAGCGCGCGTAGTTCGAGGACCAGCCCTCGGGCAGGGTCGGTGAGGCGGGGAGGTAGCCGGCGTCGCCGGCCGCCTGGCGCGCGATGGTCGAGACGTCGATGTCGCGCCGGTAGGTCTCGGCCGTGTACGTGGGGTTCAGGAAGTAGACGGGGAGCACGACGGCGATCGTCGCGCCCGTGGCGATCAGCATGCCGCGCGCTGTCGCGCTGGTGCGCTTGGCCTGGTTGGGGGTGAGGGTGATGGGTGGCGCGTCGTCGTCCAGCTCCGCCTCGGGGCCGGGGGTCCGCTCGTCGCTCTGATCGCTCACCCCTCCATTTTCGCTGATGCTGCCCGTGCCGCCTAACCGGAGCAGCCCGTACGGGCCGATGCGTCGGCAGCATCACAGGAACAGCAGCGCGCGGCGCGCCTATGATGGCAGCACGGCACCATCGGGCCCGCGGGGACCCGACCACCTTCGACGATGAGGATCGACGTGTCCCAGAACGCCAGCAACGCCCAGTACTCCACCCTCTCACCGGCGCTCGCCGTCGGGGACGACGAGCCGGACCGGAACCTCGCCCTCGAACTCGTCCGCGTCACGGAGGCCGCGGCGATCGCCGGCGGCCACTGGGTGGGCTTCGGCGACAAGAACCTGGCCGACGGCGCCGCCGTGGACGCCATGCGCTCGCTCCTGCAGACCGTCCACTTCAACGGCGTGGTGGTGATCGGCGAGGGCGAGAAGGACGAGGCGCCCATGCTCTTCAACGGGGAACGCGTTGGCGACGGCAGCGGCCCCGAGTGCGACGTCGCCGTCGACCCCATCGACGGAACCCGCCTGACGGCCCTGGGCATCAACAACGCGCTCGCGGTGCTCGCCGTCGCCGAGCGCGGCTCGATGTTCGACCCGTCCGCCGTCTTCTACATGGAGAAGCTCGTGACCGGCCCCGAGGCGGCCGACATGGTGGACCTGCGTCTGCCCGTGAAGCAGAACCTGCACCTCATCGCGAAGGCCAGCGGCAAGAAGGTCAGCCAGCTCAACGTCATGATCCTCGACCGCGACCGGCACAAGCCCCTCGTCGAGGAGATCCGCGCCGCCGGGGCGCGCACCAAGTTCATCATGGACGGTGACGTCGCCGGAGCCATCGCCGCGGCCCGCGAGGGCACCGACGTCGACGCCCTCATGGGGATCGGCGGGACCCCCGAGGGCATCGTGGCGGCCTGCGCCATCAAGTCCCTCGGCGGTGTCATCCAGGGCCGCCTGTGGCCGACCAGCGACGAGGAGAAGCAGAAGGCCCTCGACGCCGGTCACGACCTCGACCGCGTGCTCTCGACCGACGACCTCGTCACGAGCGACAACTGCTACTTCGCCGCCACCGGCATCACCGACGGCGACCTGCTGCGCGGCGTGCGGTACAGCAAGGACAAGGTCCTCACCCAGTCCATGGTCATGCGCTCCAAGTCGGGCACCATCCGCGTGGTCGACGGCGAGCACCAGGCCCACAAGTGGGAGACCTACGCCCGCGTCAAGGACTAGGGCGTCCACCCCTATAGGCTGGTCGGATGAGTCTTTCCGTGTCGCCCTGTTCCGACCGCGCCCGGTGGGACACCACCGTCGATGAGCTGGGCGGGCATCCCCAGCAGCTGTGGGGGTGGGGGCAGACGAAGGCGGCGCACGGCTGGAGCGCCGATCGCGTGCTCGTCGCCGAGGACGGCGTCGTTGTGGGCGCAGCCCAGCTCGTGGTGCGGTCCCTCCCGCTGCCGCTGCGGAGCCTCGCATACATCCCGCGCGGACCCCAGGCCGCGGAGGGCCGGGAGGTCGAGGTCCTCGCGGCGGTCGCCGGGTACGTGCGCGAGGCCCACGGCTCGGTGGCGCTCTCGATCGAACCGGACTGGGACGCCGCCGACGACGTCGTGACGGCGCTGCCGGCCGCGGGCTGGAGGCGGAGCACCAACACCATCCTCATCGGGCGGACCCTCATCCTGGATCTGGGCCGCACGGAGGATGAGCTGCTCGCCGACATGACGAAGAAGCACCGCCAGTACATCCGGAAGTCCGGCCGGGAGGACCTCACGATCCGCCGCGTGCTGCGGAGCGAGATCCCCGCCTGCCTCGACGTCTACCGGCTGACCGCCGAGCGCGCCGGGTTCGGCATCCACGAGGACTCCTACTACCTCGACATCTTCGACAACCTCGGCGACGCCTCGCCCGTATACGCGGCGTTCCAGGGCGACGACGTGGTCGCGTTCCTGTGGATCTCCGCGACGCACACGACCTCCTTCGAGCTCTACGGCGGGATGACCGAGGAGGGCGAGCGGCTCCGCGCCAACTACGCGCTGAAGTGGTTCGCCATCCGGGAGATGAAGGCGCGCGGCGTGACCCGCTACGACTTCAACGGCCTCCTCAACGACGGCGTGTCCCGCTTCAAGATGGGCTGGGCACAGCACGAGGACCAGCTCGCCGGCACCTGGGACCTGCCGCTCTCCCCGTTCTACCCGGTGTTCAGCCGGGCCCTGCCCCTCGCCAAGCGCGGCATGCAGCTCGCGCGCCGGCAGGCCGGCCGCGCGGTCGGCGCGGTGCGGCGGGTGCGCGGCTAGCGGCCGCTCCTACAGCGACGGCATCGCGCCGCCGACCGTGACGGCGAACGCCAGCACGGGGCCGTCCGTCGCCCCGTGCCCGTCGGCTGCCGGGCGGACGACGAGCGGCGCCTCCGACGCCCCCACGAAGGCGCTGCCGCCGCGCGGCACCACGAGCGTGGAGTTCGGGGTGTCGAGCAGGATCGGTCCGCTGACGGCCAGGACCACCACGGGCCCGTTCTGCACCACGGGGACGTGCGCGGGGGTGAGACTCTCGCCCGCAGGGAGGGGCCCGCGCGGATCGTCGTCCCCGCCGGCGCTCTCGCCCGGCTCGCCCGCGGCACCCGCCGCGGGGTCCGAGAGCTCGATCCGCTGGAGCTGGAACTCGTCGAACGGCGGCCGGTAGAGCTCCTGGTCGAGGAGCGTGGTGTCGGGCGTCAGCGCCGGGGGACCGAGCGGTTCGAAGACCACGGTGGCGAGCAGCTCCCCGGTGTCCACGTGCTTGGGCGTGAGGCCTCCCCGCAGGACGTTGTCCGAGGATGCCATGACCTCGATGCCGAGCCCGCTCAGGTACGCGTGGATGTTCCCGGCCGGCAGGTACAGGGCCTCCCCGGGGCGCAGCGACACACGGTTGAGCAGCAGGGCCACGAGGACGCCGGGATCGCCCGGGTACTGGCCCGAGAGCTCGGCGATGGTGGCGAGGTCGCCGGCGACGGAGTCTCCGGATCCCGTCCCGTCCCGGCGCGCTGCGGCCTCGACCTCGTCGACGACCCCGCGCGGGGCCTCGAGCAGCAGCGTGAAGGACGATCGCAGGGCCGTGTCGTCCCCCGAGGCGAGGTGCGCTGCGACGTCCTCGAGCAGGGCGTGGGCCGGGGAGCCGGGCGGGACGGCGGCGGCGAGCACCGTGAACACCCCGGCGGCCTCGGGCAGGGGCCGGAACCCGCAGAGGGCCTCGAACGGCGTCAGGGCGTAGATCATCTCGGGCTTGTGGTTCCGGTCCCGGTAGTTGCGGTGCGCCGCGTCGCGGGGCACGCCTGCAGCCTCCTCGGCGTCGAACCCCGCGGCCGCCTGCTCCAGGCTCGGGTGCACCTGCAGGGACAGGGCGGAACCGGCGGCGAGCACCTTCAGCAGGAACGGCAGGCGGTTCCCGAACCGCCCGGCCACCGACTCGCCGAGCAGCCCCGCGGGGTCCCGCTCGATGAGCTCGTGCAGGCTGTCCCGGGCGCCGTCGGGGTGGACCACGTGCGACGGCGAGTCGGGGTGGGCCCCGATCCACAGTTCGGCCTCCGGGCCGCCGGAGGGCTCTCGGCCGAGCAGGTCGGCGATGGCGCGTTCCGATCCCCACGCGTAGGGGCGGAGGGTGTTGTCGAGGAGGTACATCGTGGTCGGTCCTTCGGCTGGTCGGGGTGGTGCGGGCAGCGGGTCAGGCGGGGGAGCACTGCCCGTTGTCGGCCAGCAGGTCACCGAGGGTCGCGTCGTCGCCGATGGTGGCGAGCTCCTGCAGGTACTCCTCGGTGATGCCGTCGTCCGGGACCTGCGCCGGGACCTGCGCCGGGACCTGCGCCGGGATAACGACGCCCGCGCGTTCGAGCTGTAGCGGGGCGTCGGCCGCGGGGTCGGCCGTACCTTCCGCGAACATGCCCTGCACGCGCTCGTGGATGAGGTCGAAGTCCGGGTAGGTCACGAAGTTGTCCGCGGGGGTGCCGAAGTCCGGGGGGCCGATGATCAGGCGGCGGGTGTCCTGTCCCTGGGCCTTGAGGCCGAGGTCCACGAAGCTGGCCAGCTGGTCCTGGGGGATGTCCGTCTCGACGATCTGCGTGCCCGCGGCCGCGATCGACTGGAAGCGGGTGAGCACGGTCGCGGGGTCGAGCTGCGCGATCATGGCCTGCTGGACGCACTGCTGGCGGGAGATGCGGTCGTAGTCCGTCACGAACTCCCGCGACCTCGCGTACCAGAGGGCGTGGTACCCGTCGAGCGTCTGCACGCCCGGCTTGATCCAGCCGTCGGGCGGGTAATGGCGGATGGGGTCGGTGCCGGGGATCTCGGCGGCGGTGATCGGCACCCAGCCGCCGGCGTCGATCCTGATGCCGCCCATGGCGTCCACGAGCTGCTCGAAACCGTTCATGTCGACGAGGAGGTAGGACTGCACCTCGATCCCGAGCACGCCGCTCGCGGCGTCCATCATGGCCTCGGCTCCTGGGTCCGCGGCCCCCGGGTACAGGTCGGGGTAGCTCTGCGTGACGTCGGTGTAGAGGCTGTTGATGATGCAGGGGTCGCCGCAGTTGTAGCCGTCGGGGTAGACCTCCCAGAGCGGGGAGTCCTCGGAGAACCGGGCGTTCTGGAAGTTGCGGGGGATGCTGAACGTCACGGTCGCGCCGGTCTCGGCGTCCACGCTGATCACGGAGATGCTGTCCGGGCGCCGGCCCGTGCGGTCCTCGCCCGCATCGCCGCCCATGAGCAGGAAGTTGTACCGGCCGTCCACGGGGTCGAAGGCCGGGCCCGACTGGAAGATCGAGCCCACCGTCGACCGGCCGACGCCGAGCACGTAGGCGCCGTAGGCGAGCGATCCGCTGGTGAGGACCATGAGGAGCGCCAGGGCGCCGGCCACGAGGGGCCGGACGCGGCGCTCGAGCAGGGGCATCCGGATGAGCCGCAGCGTGTTGACGAACAGCAGCGCCCAGCCGATGGCGACGCCGAGGAGCACGACGATCAAGGCGAGGGACCACCAGCGGTGGGTGACGAGGCCCACCGCGAGGGTGCGGTCGGTGAGGGCGAGCACGAGCCCGAGCACGATCAGTGCCCAGCACGTGAACGTGGTCTTGAGGGCTCGTCGGCCGAGCCGCCGGTCGCCGGCGACGATCTGCGCGGAGCCCGGCAGCACGAGGGTCAGGGCCAGCAGCACGAACGCCCGCTTCGTGCGGACCTCGGGCGGCGCCGCCTCCGGGTAGCGGACGGGGTTGGTGAGTCCGGCGGAGCCGGTGGAGTCCGTGCCGATCACGCGGGTGCCGGTGATCACTCGTCGTCCGCCGTGGAGGCTGCGATGCGGGACCGCAGGGCGGCGCCCTTCTCCTCCGCGGTCGCCCGGAGGGCGCCGGCGAATTCGACGAGCTGCGCGCGGAGCATCGAGGCCTGGTCGTCGGACCCGGCGGCCAGGATGCGGACGGCGAGCAGCCCGGCGTTGCGGGCGCCCCCGATCGACACCGTGGCGACGGGCACGCCGGCGGGCATCTGGACGATCGACAGCAGGGAGTCCATGCCGTCGAGGTAGCGCAGGGGCACGGGGACGCCGATCACGGGTAGCGGCGTCACGGAGGCGAGCATCCCCGGGAGGTGCGCCGCACCGCCGGCACCGGCGATGAGAACACGCAGGCCACGGTCGGCTGCCGTCCGCCCGTACTCGATCATGGTGTCGGGCATGCGGTGGGCGGAGACGACGTCGGCCTCGTAGGGGATCGAGAACTCGGCCAGCGCGGCCGCTGCAGCCTCCATCACGGGCCAGTCCGAGTCCGACCCCATCACGAGGCCTACCTGGGCGTTCGTCACTGCATTCCCTTCGGTGGAGTGTTCTCGGAGGAGGGCGGCTCCATGCCGTCACGCAGGATCGCGGCAACCCTCGAGGCCCTCGCGCGGACGGCGTCGAGCGGCTCCCCGGGAGCCGCCAGCGCGTTCACATGGCCGATCTTGCGGCCGGGACGTACGCCCTTGCCGTAGAAGTGCACCTTAGCGGACGGACCTGAGGACAGGGCCGACGGGTAAGCCGAGTAGATGTCCGTGTTGGACCCGCCGAGCACGTTCTTCATGACCGCGTGCCGGGCCAGGGCGTGCGTGGCACCGAGCGGCAGGTCGAGCACCGCCCGGAGGTGCTGCTCGAACTGGCCCGTGGCGGCACCGTCCATGGTCCAGTGCCCGGAGTTGTGCGGGCGCATGGCGAGCTCGTTGATCAGGTACCCGGCTCCGGCACCGGGTGTCTCGAACAGCTCCACCGCCATAACACCCGTGACTCCCAGGCGTTCGGCGAGACGCAGCGCGGCTGCCGTGACGGCGTCGGCGACCGCGCGGGGGAGATCCGGGGCGGGCGCGAGGACCTCGTCGCACACGCTGTCCACCTGGATGGATTCGACGACCGGCCACGTGACGGCGTCGCCGGACGGGCGCCGCGCCACGAGTACGGAGAGTTCACGGCTGAAGGGCACGAACTGCTCGACGAGGAGCTCGCCGCCGGTGAACCACGACGCGGCGGCCGTGAGGCCCCCGCGGTCGCGCACCACGAGCACGCCCTTGCCGTCGTACCCGCCGCGCGGCGTCTTCAGGACCACGGGCCACCCGACGGCATCCGCGAAGGCCTCGACGTCGGCGATCGTCCGCACGGCCCGCCAGGCGGGGTTCGGCAGACCGAGGTCCTCGACCGCCTGCCGCATCACGAGTTTGTCCTGGGCGTGGCGAAGGGCCTGCGGCGCGGGGTGGAGGGCGACGCCGTCGCGGGCGAGTTCCTCCAGCAGTTCGCCGGGCACGTGCTCGTGGTCGAAGGTCACCACGTCGACGCCCGCGGCGAAGGCGCGCAGCGTGCCGAGGTCACGGTAGTCGCCGACCTCGGCGTGGGCCACGGCAGCCACCGCGGAGACGTCCGGGCCCTCGGCCAGGACGCGGAGTTCGAGGCCGAGTTCGACGGCGGGACCGGCCATCATCCGGGCCAGCTGGCCGCCGCCGATCACGCCTATCACGGGAAAAGTCACCGTTACAGCGTACCCACGGCGCCGTCCCGGCCCGCCATCCGCCGGGCGTGGCCCCGCCCTTCCGGTCACATTTCCGGGAAGCTCCCAGGGTGCCGGCGGGGGATCGGCGACGCGGCAGCGGGGCCGACACCGTAAAATAGGGTCGAAACACGCCATGCAAAGGTCAGCCGGGGTGGGTTGCTCTGCCGGCTCCTCCCGCGGTTCGTCCTGCAGTCGCCGGGAGACATGCGCCCTGCGGCGGCGTTCGGACCCGACCGCGGAGGTAAGCAGTGGCAGGACTCATGGACAGGCTCAGGGGCCTCGCATCCCTCTTCTGGCGGGAGGTGGCGAAGTTCGGCGCCGTCGGAGGCGTGGCCTTCGTGATCGACAACGGGCTGTACTGGTACCTGATCCACGGGCCCATGAGCGGCAGCGAGGTCAAGGCGCGCTTCGTCTCGGCGGGCGTCGCCACGGTCTTCGCGTGGGTGGCGAACCGCTACTGGACGTTCCGCCACCGCCGCCAGCCCAATGCGGCCCGCGAGCTCGCCATGTTCGTCTTCATCAACGTGATCGGCATGGGCATCGCCGCAGGCTGCGTGTGGGTCGCGAAGTACGCCTTCGACGTCACCGAGCCGGGCGCCCTGTTCGTCGTCGGCATCTTCGGCACGGTGCTCGCCACCCTCGTGCGCTTCGTGGCCTACCGCTTCTGGGTGTTCAACGTCGAGCTCGACGCCGAGCCCGAGTTCAGTCACGACCAGGAGCTCCTCCACCCGCGGACCGACGCGCTGCGCCAGCAGGCCGCGACGGCGCCGGCGGAGGCGAAGGAGACGCCGGCACCGGGTGCACCGGGTGAGCCGGTCAGGCAGTCCCCAGCCGGCCCGTGACGCGCTCGCCGGTCAGCAGGCGATCGGTGACCGGTAGGCCGTCCTCGACGAGCACGAGCACGCCGCCCTGCGCCCAGACGGCCAGCGCCGCGGCGAGGGTCCGCTCGAGGCCGGCTCCCGGCTCCAGCAGCAGGGTGGGCCCATCCGTGTCGGTGTCACCCGGGGCCGCCGGCAGTGTGACGGTGTCCAGCAGGTCCTGCGCCGTCAGGGTCCGGACGCCCGCCTGCAGCAGAGGGGCGTCGTCGTCGACGGACTGCCCCTGGTAGACGTCGCCGTGCGACCGCACTTCCGCGGCGAAGTCCACGGCCCCCCGGGGTAGCGGCCCGTCCCAGCCCAGGGCGAGTGAGCCGAGCGCCACGCAGACCAGCAGGCCCGACGGCGCGGCCTCCGGATCGGGGCGCGAGGACAGGACGATGTCCGCGTAGGGCGGGGAGGCCGTCTCCTCCGGCAGGACCACGAGTGCGCCGACCTGCCAGCAGGCGAACGCGAGGGCGAGGGACTTCCAGTGCGGGGGCAGGTCGAGGGCGATCCGGCTGGTGTCGGTCGCGTCGAGCTCGTCGACGAGGAGGTTGCTGCTCTTCGCCACCCAGTTGTCGAACACGCGTCCGGACAGCTCGATCCGGCCGTCCTGTCCGTGCCAGACCAGGCGGGGGGAGGAGGGGTTGACGGACCTCATGGAGGACAGGATGCGTAAGGGTGGCTGTGGCATGATGGGCTTCCGGCTCGGTCGGAGACTACTTGGACGCGCCGACGAAGACAGGTAGTGGAGTCGGCGTGGCGCTCGTGATTCTGCGGTAGCGAATCTATATCATCCGCCCGACCGCTTGACGAAAATCGACTTACACCCGTGTAATTAGACATCGGATTGGTTCCAGCAGCGGGGCGCGAGGGTCGACCCATGCTGATGTTGGAACGGAAACACCGGAAGGGCTTACTCATGGGGCAGGCAGAACGCACTCACGCACGACCAGATATCGCGGCGCAGGCATCAGCGCGCTACGGATCGAGGGGCGTTCCTGCCGACTGGTTCCTGGACCCGGCCGATCCCCTGGCGGGCGAGCGCTACCGGGAAACCCGGTCCCCTCTCGAAGATCAGGCCACTGTCTTCCTCGCCGCCCAGGAGGCGCTCGCAGCACTCCCCGACGTGGACGGCCCCAGCAGCCTCCTCGTCCTCCCGACCGTGGCTCCCGGCTCCTACGGCATCCTGCCCGGCGTGCACGAGGACGCCCGCCCGGCTCCCGCCGGCCGGCCCGGCTGGCCCGGCCAGCCCATGGCCCCCGGGAACGTCGACGACGACGGCGAACTCTCCTGGCAGGCCGACGCCCTGTGCGCGCAGACCGATCCCGAGGCCTTCTTCCCGGAGAAGGGCGGCTCGACCCGCGACGCCAAGAAGGTCTGCGGCTCGTGCATGGTGCGATCCGAGTGCCTCGAGTACGCACTCGAGAACGACGAGCGCTTCGGTATCTGGGGCGGACTCTCGGAGCGCGAGCGGCGCAGGTTGCGGAAGCGAGCGGTCTGATTCCGCTGCCCCTCCGCGTCACCGCCGTTGTCGTAGCCCACAACGGCGCCGCGTACCTTCCGACCACCCTGGAAGCACTGGAACGCCAGACCCGCCGGGCTGACTTCTGCGTCGGCGTCGACACCGGGTCCACCGACTCCTCGGCCTCCATCCTCCAGCTCGAGCTGCCCACGGGCAGCCCGGTGGTGGGGGCTCCCGCCCGGGCCGGCTTCGGCACCGCGGTGCGGACCGCCGTCGCGGAGATCCCCGGCCGGGGCGGCACCGGGGACACGACGGACTGGCTCTGGCTCCTCCACGACGACTCCGCGCCCGAGCCCGGGGCGCTCGCCGAACTCCTCCTCGCCGTCGAGCGTGCACCCTCGGTGACCATCGCCGGGGCCAAGCAGGTGGGCTGGGACGACCGGCGCGCCCTGGTGGACGTGGGCCTGTCCATCAGCAGGTGGGCCGAGCGGCTCACGCTCATCGACGTCGGCGAGCACGACCAGGGGCAGTACGAGGCCCGCAGCGACATGTTCGCCGTGAACTCCGCCGGCATGCTCGTGCGCCGCGACGTCTGGGACGCCCTCGGAGGGTTCGACCCCGCCCTGCACGGTGTGGGCGACGACGTGGACCTGTGCTGGCGCAACCGCCTCGCCGGGAACCGCGTGGTGGTGGTGCCCGCCGCCGTGATGCGTCATGCCACCGCCAGGCCCCACCCCGTCTCCACGCCGCATGCCGCGCGCGCCGCCGAGGTGTACCTCCGGCTCAAGCACGCCGCGCCCCTGAACGTCCCGTTCCTCGCGGTCGGCGCCGTCCTCGGAGGGCTGGGTCGGCTCCTCCTCGGCCTGCTGGCGAAGGACCCGGCGCACGGCACGGGCCAGCTGCTCGGCAGCCTCGCCGGGGTCAGCCGCCCCCTGCAGCTCTGGCGCTCGCGCCGCTCCGCCGCGCGGACCCGGCAGCTGCCGCGCTCGATCGTCCGCTCCCTGGTCACGTCACGGCGCGAGGTCTGGTCCCACCGCAGGTCCGTGGTGGACGCGTTCACCTCGCGCGGCGCGCAGGCCGGCTCCCACGGGCTGCAGGACGCGGAGGAGTACATCCCGTCCGGGGACAGCAACGACGACTTCACGGCCCTCGCCACTCCCGCGCGCCTGTGGGTCGGCGCCGGGGCGGTGCTCGCCGCCGTCGTCCTCCTCGCCGCCGCCCTCACGGGCCTGCGCCGGCTCGTCGGGGCCGGTGCCCTGGCAGGCGGCGCGCTGCTGCCGGCCTCGGAGACCCCGGAGGCGATCTGGGCGAACGCGACCACCTGGTGGACGGGCCTCGGCACCGGGTTCGCCGCCCACGGCTCCCCGTTCTCCTACGTCCTCTGGCTCCTGTCCCTCCTCGGGTTCGGCTCGGCGAACACGATGATCGTGATCACGGTGGTCTGCGCGCTGCCGCTGGCGGGACTGTCCGCGTGGATCGCGGCCGGCGCGCTGACGCGCTCGCGCGGCCTCCGGCTCTGGGCCGCGTTCTTCTGGGGCGCCGCACCCGCCCTCCAGGTGGCCCTCGGCAGCGGTCGCCTGGGAGCGCTGATCGCCCACCTCCTGCTGCCCCTGGCACTGCTCGGGGTGGTCCGCGCGGTCGGTGCCGCCCTGCCCTCGCGGACACTGCCCGACGGCGTGCTCACGCCGGGCGTCAATGGCAGCCGCAGCTGGACCGCGGGCGCCTCCGCAGGACTCGTCCTCGCGATCGTCACCGCCAGCGCGCCGTCCCTCCTCGTGGTGGTCGTCGCAGCGCTCGGAGTCGCGCTGATCGTCGGCGGACGCAGGGCCCGTACGCTCTGGTGGACGCTCCTGCCCGTCGTCGCGCTCCACCTGCCGTACGCCCTGTCCGCGGTGCGCGCACCCCGCGGGATCCTCGGCGATCCCGGGGTGCCCACGCCCTTCGACCCTGCGGCTCCCTGGCAGCACCTCCTCGGGTTCCCCGTGTCCTTCGACCCCCTCCTCCCACCCGCCGCGGCCGGCTTCCTGGGCGCCGGGCCGTGGTCGCTCGTCGCCGCCGTCCTCATCGGCGGCCCCGTCGTCGTGCTCGCCGCCACAGCCCTCTTCTCCCGCTGCAGCCGCGGGCGTGTCGTGCGCCGGTCCTGGCTGCTCGCCGTCCTGGCGCTCGCGGTGGTGGCCATGGCGCCCGTCCTCCCCGTGGCGCTCGGCACCGGGTCGTTCATCCCGGTCTTCCCGGGCCCGCTGGTGTCCGTGGTCGCCCTCTGCCTCCTGGCTGCCGCGCTGTCGCGCCTGCCAGGGCGCGACGACACGGCGCCCGCCCCGCGCCCCGGGGCCGGCCGCCGCTCCCTCTGCCTCGCCGGCGGACTCGTCCTCGCCGTCGGCCCGCTCCTGAGCCTCGGCCTGTGGCTCACCCCCGAGCTCACGGGCCCGCCCGCAGCGGTCGCCGAACCCGTGGTCATCCCCGGAACTCCCGTCGAGGAGGCCTCCGATGCCGGGCAGGGCACCACCGACTTCGGCACGGCCGTGGGACTCGACCCCGTGGCCCGACGCCCGCTGCCGGCGACAGCCGCGGACCGCGGCAACGGCCCGGACCGGACGCGCACGCTCGTCATCTCGGTCGACGACGACGACACCGTGGGGGCCTCCCTCATGCGCGGATCCGGGACCACCCTCGACGCGCTGAACCCGGTCTACGCCGCGCGCACCCTCCAGGGCGGGCAGGACGTCACGCCCGCGGACGACAGCGCCTCCGCCCGGACCCTGCGCACCACCGTCGCTGTGATCGTCGGCGCGAGCGGCGCCGATCCGCGCAGCGACCTCCGTGATCTCGGCGTCGGGTTCGTGGTCCTGCAGCAGTCCGGTACCGCCGGCGATTTCCTCGGCAGCCGGATCGACTCCGTTCCGGGCCTCACCGCCGTGGGCGACACCGACGCCGGACGCCTGTGGCGCGTGGCCGCGACCACCCTCGACGACGGGACGGAGGACGCGGGCGACCGCACGGCACGCGTGCGGGTGGTCGACGCCGACGGCCGGACCGAGGCGATCGTCCCGTCCTCCGCGGTCCTCGCCGAGGGCACCGTCCCTCCCGGCGCGGAGGGCAGGAAGCTCGTCCTGGCCGAGGAGGCCGACCCCGGGTGGCAGGCGAACCTCGGCGGAGAACGGCTCGACGCCGCATCCGACGGCTGGCAGCAGGCGTTCGACCTGCCGGCAGTCGGCGGCGACGTCACGGTGTCCTTCGTCAGCCCGTTCCAGCCGTGGGCCGAGGGAGTCCAGGCGGTGCTCCTCGCGCTCACGGTCCTCCTGGCCATCCCGCTGCCGTCGCGTCCGCGCGTCGTGCGGCCCAAGGACGGCCGCCGCCCCCAGACGCCCCCACCCGGGCCGTCGCAGGACGCCACGACCCGCGCGGACGACGGCGCCCGCGACGACGACCTGCAGCCCGTGACCAGTGGAAGTAGCCCGATGTGATGTGGGGACGCAAGCGGAAGCCGCTGCAGCACGAGGCGGGGACTCCTCCGGAGACCGCCGTCGGCCCGGAGGCCATGATGGAGCCGGCGCCTGCCGCGCGGGAGATCGACGAGCCCGTCGTCGAACCGACGCCGGACGCCGGCGCTTCAGCTCCCGACGCCGCCAGTGACACCGGTGACACCGGTGACGCCGACGCGGCCGTCGCCGCTCGCGCCGTCGCCCGTGACAGGGCCGCGCCCGGCGGCGCCCGCCGTGCGCGCCTGGGTGGTGCCGTCGGTGCCGCGACGGGCGTCGTGCTCCTCGCGGCGACTGCCGCCATCTCCTCCGGGACCGTGACGGACCCCCTGGTCCGGTCCGTGGCGACCGACCTCCCGGTACCGGCCGCCGCCGTGCCCGCCGGCGACTACACGGCCGTCTGCCCCGCCCCGCCCCGCCTGCTCGAGGCCGCCCCGGAGGGTGCCGATCCTCAGTTCGGCCCCGCGTCCGCGACGGCCAGGACCACAGTCGCCGCGCTCGTGCTGAGCGACCTCAGTGCCACGCTGACCGGCAGCGGGCTGCTGCCCGTGGGCACCGGCGCGCCGCTGTCGATGATCAAGGAATTCGCGCCCGAGGCGTCCCTCACCGCAGAAGGCCCCGCCAGTAGCGGTGCGGACGGTCTGACCAGCCGGGTCGCCGGGGTCACCCGGACCATCGCGGTGGACGCCCCGTCGCTCTTCCGTGCACAGCCGCAGGGCGGACTCACCCCGGTGGCCGCGGCGACCTCCACGTACACCGCCACCGACGGCGATCTCCGGGGGCTCGCCGCCACCGGCTGCCAGGCGCCGTCGAACGACTTCTGGCTCCTCGGCGCCTCCACCACGGTGGGGGCCTCCGCCGTCCTCACCCTGACCAACCCGACCGGGACGCCCGCCACCGTGACCCTGGAGCTGTTCGGCCAGGACGGGCCCCTCGAGGCCGTCGGGACCCGGGGCCAGCTCGTCGCGCCGGGCGAGACCCGGCGGATCGTCCTCGCGGGCCTCGCCGGCAACCAGGACCAGGTGGCGGTGCGCGTCCGCAGCGACGGCGGACGCGTCACGGGCGTGATCCAGCAGAGCCTGCTGCGCGGCCTCACCCCGGGCGGCGTGGAACTGCTCTCCCCGACGGCGGCCGCCGGCGTCACGCAGGTGGTGCCCGGCGTCGTCGTGCAGGACGCGGCGACGGCACGGCGCATCCGCGAGCATGAGGGCTACGGCACCGCGGCCCCCGCGCTGCAGGTGCTCGTCCCCGGGTCCAGCGACGCCGTGCTGGACATCAAGGTCTACGGGCCCGACGGCGTCGTGGACCTGCCCGGCGGAGGAGTGGCGACCGCCGCAGCAGGCTCGGTGATGAGCGTCCCCCTCACCGACCTGCCAGAAGGCACCTACACGATCGCCGTGACCTCGGACGTCGCCGTGGTGGCGTCGGCGCGCGTCACCCGCGGCATCGACGGCGGCGGGAAGCCCGTGGACTTCGGAGGGGCACCGTCCGCCGTCCGTCTGGGTACCGATCATGCGATGGCCCTGGCCGAGGGCGTGGACGCGGCCCTCGTGCTGGGTGCACCGAGCGGCAGGGGAGAGGTCACCCTGACCCCCGTCGCCGCGGACGGCGCGCTCGGTGACCCGGTGGTGATCGGCATCGCGGGCGGCACCTCGGTCACCGTACCGGCGTCCGCCCTCGGCAGGGCTCCCGCCGGCGTCCTCATCGATGCGACGGGGGACCCCGTTTACGGGGCGCAGGTCATGACCCTCCCCGGCGCGGTCGCCGGTATCGCGGTGGCCAGCGTCCCGCCCGGCGCCGCGGGCCCGCAGGCCATCCCGGTGGAACTCCGGTACTGATTCCGGTACGGGCGGCGCCCGCCTCGGATCCCGCTCAGGCCTGGGAGCGTCCGTAGGCCGGGTCGACGGCCTCCGGTGCGAGACCCATCAGTTCGGCGGTCTGCTCCACCACGACGTCGTGCACCAGTTCGTTGACCGGGAGCACGGACCGTGCGGCCATGAGCACCGGGTGGCGGTAGATGGTGATGACGCCGGGCCTGCCCGGCGCGGCGGGGGAGCAGGACCCGAGGAGGCCGCGGAGCGTCTCGGGCGTCATGTCCTCGAGGCCGTCGGGGATCTCCTGCACCACGATCTGGAGGTCCTGGATGCGCTCGCCCCAGAGGCGCTCGAGCCGCTGCGCGGACTCCATCACCCAGTCGTCGAACTGCTCGGACCGGGACCGGGATGCCGGCAGGTGCTGCGGGAGGAGCTCGCCGCGCATGCCCCGACCGCGGCGGTTGCGCCGTCGTTCGTAGAAGGACCGTGCCGGACGTCCTCCCGTGGACGAGGGATCGGTCAGCTCGACCGAAAAACTGGAAGCATCCTGCATGTAAAGACTCTAAGCCTTGATCCTCTCCGCCGCACGCGCGAAAGGGGACACGACAGGAGGAAGCCGGGGGATGCAAAGGGGTGGCCGGTGCGCGTCCTGCGGGTGGCCGGGGCCGAAGCCCGGTAGGCTTGCCGATCGTGGGATCACTCCGTCAATGCTCCAGATCCGCCTGCCAGCGGCCGGCCGTGGCCACCCTCACCTATGTCTACGCGGATTCGACGGCGGTCCTCGGCCCTCTCGCGATGTACGCGGAGCCCCACACCTACGACCTGTGCGCGGTGCACGCGGAGCGCCTGACCGTGCCGCGCGGCTGGGAAGTGCTCCGCCTGACGCTCCCCGATGTCGTTCCCGAGCACAACTCGGACGACCTGCTCGCACTCGCCGACGCCGTGCGGGAAGCGGCCGCGGAGCCGGCCGTGGAGCAGCCCACGGGCAAGCGCGGCAGCAAGGCCCCCATGGAACCGCCGGCCGGCGTCACGGGCCCCCGGCGCGGACACCTGCGCATCCTCCGCGAACCCTGATGCACCCGCGCGGGTGCGGCCCGGCAGCACGCCCGCGGTAGACTTGGGGTGCACAATTCCGTCCCTCCCGAGCGAAAGCGTCCCATGGCCAACCTCCCAGCACGGCTGCTCGACGTCCTCCGCTGCCCCGTCACCGGGTCGAAGCTCGTGCAGGAGGGCGCCGTCCTCCGCGCCACGGCGGCCGGGCCCGACGGCGAGACGCCCACCTACGGACTCGACGAAGGCATCCCGGTGCTCCTCCGCGCCGAACTACTCGACGGCGCGGCCCCCACCCGATAGGGCCGCTCCCCGCCCCCCGACCTACAGGCAGGTACAGCACCATGTTCGACTACAAAGTCGCCGACCTCTCCCTCGCCGAGGCGGGGCGCCACCAGATCCGCCTCGCGGAGCACGAGATGCCCGGGCTGATGGCCCTGCGCCGCGAGTACGCCGAGGCCCAGCCCCTCGCGGGAGCGCGGATCGCCGGATCCCTCCACATGACCGTGCAGACGGCCGTCCTCATCGAGACGCTCACCGCCCTCGGCGCCGAGGTCCGCTGGGCGTCGTGCAACATCTTCTCCACGCAGGACGAGGCCGCCGCCGCCGTCGTCGTCGGCAACGGCACCGTCGACGAGCCCGCCGGCGTCCCCGTGTTCGCGTGGAAGAACGAGACGCTCGAGGACTACTGGTGGACCGCCACGCAGATCCTCACCTGGCCCGGCCAGGCCGAGGGCCTCGGTCCGAACATGATCCTGGACGACGGCGGGGACGCCACCATGCTCGTGCACAAGGGTGCCGAGTTCGAGGCGCTCGGCGCGGTGCCGGCGAACCCGCAGGAGGGCGACGCCGACTACTCGCACGAGTACACGGTGTTCCTCGACACGCTGCGGGCCACCATCGGGTCCGAGCCGCAGAAGTGGACCGCCATCGCCGCCGGCATCCGGGGCGTCACCGAGGAGACGACCACGGGCGTGCACCGCCTGTACCAGCTCGCCGCCCAGGGCAAGCTCCTGTTCCCGGCGATCAACGTCAACGACTCCGTCACGAAGTCGAAGTTCGACAACAAGTACGGCATCCGCCACTCCCTGCCGGACGGCCTGAACCGTGCCACCGACGTCCTGATCGGCGGCAAGGTGGCCGTCGTGTGCGGCTACGGCGACGTCGGCAAGGGCGCGGCCGAGGCCCTCCGCGGTCAGGGCGCCCGCGTGATCGTCACCGAGATCGACCCGATCTGCGCGCTGCAGGCCGCCATGGACGGGTACCAGGTCGCCAGGCTCGAGACGGTCCTCGGTCAGGGTGACATCTTCATCACCACCACCGGCAACAAGGACGTCATCATGGCCCGCCACATGGCCGGCATGAAGCACCAGGCGATCGTCGGGAACATCGGCCACTTCGACAACGAGATCGACATCGCCGGTCTGGCCCGCATCCCCGGCGTCGAGAAGATCGAGATCAAGCCGCAGGTCCACGAGTGGGTCATCCCCGCCGATGAGGCCGGGGGAGTCGCGGAGCACTCGATCATCATGCTCTCCGAGGGCCGCCTGCTGAACCTCGGCAACGCCACCGGCCACCCGTCCTTCGTCATGAGCAACTCGTTCGCGAACCAGACCATCGCCCAGATCGAGCTCTACACGAAGTTCGAGCAGGAGGACGCGGAGGGCAACCGCGAGTACGAGGACGAGGTCTACGTGCTGCCGAAGATGCTCGACGAGAAGGTGGCGCGCCTGCACCTCGACGCCCTCGGCGTGGAGCTCACGGAACTCACCAAGGGCCAGGCGGAGTACCTCGACCTCGACGTCGCCGGGCCGTACAAGCCCGAGCAGTACCGCTACTAGGGGATCCGTCCCGGTCCTCGCCGGCCGCCGCCGGTCTCCCGCAGGCAGCGGCCGGATCGTTGCCGAAACAGCCCGCTGCCTGCGCGGCGTCGTCGGACCCGTCGCGTAGCATCGCACGGGAAAGCTACATGGAGGGCAGACGCATGCGCATGAAGCAGGAGTCGGGCAAGGACGCGGCGCGCCGCAGGGGCTGGAAGATCGCGGCCGTCGGCGCGGCTGCGGTCGTCGTGGTCGGAGCCGGCGTGGGGATCGCCACGGCATCGCCCTGGAACGATGCAGCGTCCCCGTCATCCGCGCCGTCGTCGTCGCCCGCGGCCAGCCAGGATCCGAAGGCAGACCCGGCGCCGGCGGCGCCCGCTGCCCCTGCCGGCGAGTACACAGTGGGCCTGACACCCACCGACCAGGCCTACGCCGTCAACCCGGCCACCGCCGCCGCGATCACGGTCGAGGGTGCCACGCTCGACGCCGTCGAACTGGCCCCGCGTTCCGGCGGCACACCCGTACCGGGCACGCTCTCGGAGGACGGCACCAGCTGGACCGCCACGGAGCGGCTCGCGTTCGACACCGAGTACACGTTCTCCTACACCGTCCTCGATTCCGCCGGCCGGCCGCAGCGGGAGACCGCCGGCTTCACGACCGTCGAACCCGCCAACGAGGCCGACGCCTCGATGTTCCCGCGCGACGGGAGCACCGTGGGCACGGGGCAGCCCCTCGAGTTCACTTTCAGCGAGCCCGTCACCAACCGGGACGCGGTGGAGAAGGCCATCACGGTGACGAGCACCAGCGGCCAGGCGGGTGCCTTCTACTGGCTGTCGGACACGAAGGTCCGGTACCGTCCGGAGACGTTCTGGGCCCCGAACAGCACCATCACCGTGGCCTCGAACCTCTTCGGCGTCGATTTCGGCAACGGCATGATCGGCAACGCCGACACGGCGATGACCGTGAAGACGCACAACACGCGCCTCGCCGTCGTCGACAACACCACCAAGATGATGAACGTGTACCTGGACGGCAAGCTCGACAGGACGTTCCCCATCACCCTCGGCACGGAGGAATGGCCGTCCACCGAGGGGTACATGGTGGTGATGGAGCACTACGAGACCACCAAGTTCACGGCGGAGTCCATCGGGCTGAAGCCCGGCGACCCGGCCTACTACCCGCCCACGGTCGTGAACCACGCGAGCCGGCTGAGCAACGGCGGGGCGTTCGTCCACGAGGCGCTGCCTGCGGCGCAGGTGGCACTGGGCAACATCAACGTCTCCCACGGCTGCATCGGGATGTCACCCGAGGGCGCGGAGTACTTCTACAACACCTTCGGCCCGGGCGACGTGGTGCAGATCCTCAACACCGGCTACGGCCCCATGTACGTGTGGGACGGCTTCGGCGACTGGAACGTGCCCTGGACCGAGTGGGTCGGCCAGCCCTAGGGCTGCCTGGGAGGTTCGAGGTCCGAGGGCTCCGCACGCTCGCCGAAGGGCAGTGTGTGGAGCCTTTTCGCTGTCGCCTCGGTGCGCTCGCGCTGCCGCATCATCGCCGTGTAGTCACGGTCGCGGCGTGCGGCGATAACGGCGTGGAGGAACTCCTCGGGGTGCGTCGAGCCGGGCGGCGGCGGAGAGACGTGATTGCTCGCCTCGGCGGCCAGGTCCAGGGACAGGGCGTGCCGCGCCTGCGGGGTCAGCCTCGGCGCCTGGGCGAGGAACTGCGACATGCGTCGGGCGAGGGCGTCGGGCAGGCGGCCGATGTCCGCCGTCGCGGCCCACGGCTGCAGCGCCGGCGGCATGACGGCGAGTGCGCGCGGCCTGGCGACCACGCGCTCCCGCATCGCGTAGGTGCCCGCGAGCAGGTCGCCGAGACGCTTGGACCGCTCGTTGAACAGGGACACGAGGAACGCCAGCGACCCGCCGAGCATGTAGATCTCGAAGACCGCGAGCATCCCGCGGATGAAGGCGTGGCGGAAGCGGATGGCGCCGCCGTCGTCGCGCACGATCCGCAGCCCCATGACGAGACGGCCGAGCGACTTGCCGCGCGTGAGGGTCTCCACGGTCACCGGCACGACGACGAGGAGGAGGACCACCATGACGAGCAGGAGCGCCGTGGTGAGCGCCGGGTCGAGGGCCCCGCCGAAGACCCTGCCGACCAGCAGTACGAGCAGCACCGCGGCGATGACCTGCGCGATGATGTCGATCAGGACGCTCAGTCCGCGGGCGGCGAAACCGGCCGGTTTGAGTTCGAGGACGACGGCCTCGCCGGTGACGACTGGACTCATGTGTTCCCTCTGGATCGGCTGGATGCGACGGGGCCAGCCTATCGTCGGCACGGCCGCGGGCGTGGGCGGCGGCACAGCCCATGGTTCCGCGCCGGAACTATAGGGTGGGCCCATGGACGTGGACGCATTCATCGCCGTGCACCGCAGCGACTGGCAACGACTGGACGAGCTCGTCGGCCGGCGAAGGCTCCGCGGCGAGGAGGCGGACGAACTGCTGGTGCTCTATCAGCGCGTGTCCACCCACCTGTCCATCATCCGCTCCGTCGACCCGGAGAGTGCCCTCTCCGGGTCGCTGTCCACGCGCCTGTCCCGCGCGCGGACCCGCTTCACGGGTGCGCGGTCCCACTTTATGGAGGACGTGGCGCAGTTCTTCGTGGCGTCGCTGCCCGCCGCCTTCTACCGCATCCGGTGGCTCACGGTCGTGGTCGGTACGGCCTTCCTCGTGGTCGCCGCGCTGTACGCGGTCTGGGTGGCCGCGACGCCGGGTGTCATCGGGGCGCTCGGCCCGGACGAGGCGCTGCGCCAGTACGTGGAGGAGGACTTCACCGACTACTACTCCGAGAACCCCGCTGCGTCCTTCGCCGGGCTGGTGTGGACCAACAACGCCTGGATCGCGCTGCAGGCCGTCGCCTTCGGGGTCACCGGCATCTGGCCCGCCTTCATCCTGTACCAGAACGCGCAGGGCGTCGGCATGGCCGCGGGCACCATGGCGGCCTACGACCGGCTCGACGTGTTCTTCCTCTACATCCTCCCGCACGGCTTCATGGAGCTGACCGCGATCTTCGTCGCCACGGCCGCCGGGCTGCGCATCTTCTGGGCGTGGGCGGCTCCGGGGCGCAGGCTGCGGTCCGTGGCCCTCGCGGAGGAGGGGCGGTCGCTGATCACGGTGGCGCTCGGCCTGGTGCTGGTGCTGCTCGTCTCCGGGCTCGTGGAGGGCTTCGTGACGCCGAGCGGACTGCCGCCGTGGCTCCGCCTGACCATCGGCATCCTGGTGCTGGCGGCCTACTGGACCTACACCCTCGTCCTCGGACGGCGGGCGTTCGCGGCCGGGCACCGCGGGGACCTCGGCGCCGTCGACCGCGGCGAGGCCGTCATCACCGCCTGACCGCCGACGACGGCGTCCGGCTCCCTGCTGCTGCGCGGGGAGTCTCCCGTCGGGTCGCACGAATGCCCGGTAGTGTCGATGGACGTCGGACGTAGCGCCGGCGGGCACCGATCGAGGAGACGCAGTGGCACAGATGGACAGCACCCGTTCGACCCCTCCCGGCGCACGGGACCCGGAACACGACCCGTCGGCCGCCGTGCGGACCGACAGTGCGGCCCCGGACGATCAGAGCACGACGGGCATCGCCCAGCGCCATGACCTGCCACGGCGGAAGGCCGGCACGATGCCCGACCTGTCGGGCATCGCGGACGACGGCGCCGTGGATTCCCGCCGCTCCTCCGCCGGGTCGCATCCCGCCGGGTCGCCTGCCGATCCGGTCGAGGACGACGCCACCGCTGATGCCGAATCCGCTGATGCCGGGTCCGTCCATGCCTCCCGCGGTGATGCGTCCCGTGAGGCCGCGTCCGGCGAGGCCGCGTCCCGTGAGGCCGCGTCCCGTGAGGCCGCGTCCGGTGAGGATGACGCCGCTGCCACGACCTCTTCTCCTGACGCACCGTCGGCCGAGCCTGCCGGTGCTTCCCGGGCGACGACGACCGACGCCGCCGATACGGCGCACGCGGCGGTCCCCGACCGTGCCGCGGAGAGCCCGGACGCCGATGAGGCCGCGGGCGACCCGGCGCCCGCCGCCGTGGCTGCGGTCGGCAGCGGGAGCCACGCGTCGTCCGGCTCCGGCGGGCGGGAACCCTCCACCGACACGGCGTCGCTCTCGATCCGGCCCCCCGACAAGGACGCCGCGCGGCGTGCTGCCGTGCGCGACCAGGCCGTGGCCGCCAAGCCCGTCCTCGCGCGCTTCCTCCAGGTCGTCGTCGCGCTGTTCTTCCCCGTCATCGTGGTCGCGGCGGCCGTCCGAGCGGTGGCGACGTCGTCGTTCCTCTGGCTGGAGTACCACCGGCCCGGTTTCCCCGCCGACCGGTTCGGCTTCTCCCTGGACGACCGCATGACCTACGGGTCCTACGCACTCGACTACGTCGTGAACCTCGCGCCCCCGCGATACCTGGGAGGACTGGTGACGCCGGAGGGCGAGCCGCTGTTCCTCGAGTCGGAGGTCGGGCACATGGCGGACGTGAAGGGCGTGCTGGGCCTGTCCTTCTTCATCGCCCTGGTGCTCTTCGTGCTGTCGGTGCTCGCCTGCGCCTACCTCGCACGGCGCTACAAGGGCGGCATCCGGCGGGCGCTGTTCGCCGGAGCGGTCCTGACCCTCGTGGGCATCGCCGCCCTGACGGTGCTCGCGGTACTGGCCTGGCAGACCTTCTTCACGCAGGTCCATGCCCTGTTCTTCGCGGACGGGACCTGGACGTTCCGGGTGGACGACACCCTGATCCGGCTGTTCCCCGAGCAGTTCTGGACGGACTCGGCCATCACCATCGCCGTGCTGGTCCTCGGCGCGACGCTCCTCACACTGATCCTCACGTGGCCCACGAAGGCCCGCCGGGAGCGTTCGATGCTGGCCCAGGATGCAGCCCAGGCCCGCTACCGTGAGGCGCTGGACGCTTCCTGACCCCTCCCGTCCGGGGCGTCGCGGCGGGCGCGGCGGGTCTAGCGCTTCACCGCTCCGTACAGCTCCGCCAGCGCGGCCGCGTGGTCGGCGACGACGGCGGCGCGCTTCAGCTTCAGCGTCGGGGTCAGGTGCCCGGACTCCACGGTGAACTCGACGTCCAGCACCGTGAAGCGCCGGATCTGCTCGGCCTGCGAGACGGTCGCGTTCGCGGCGTCGACGGCGGTCTGCAGTTCGGCCAGGACCTCGGGGTCGCGGGCGGCGTCGTCGGCCGTCAGGCCCTGTTTCCCGCGCGCCGCAGCCCACGGCTCCAGCGCCTCGCGGTCCAGGCTGATGAGCGCGCCGATGAACGGCCTGCCCTCGCCGACCACGACGGCCTGCGCCACGAGCGGGTTCTCCCGGAGCTTCTCCTCGAGCGGACCCGGCGCCACGTTCTTGCCGCCGGACGTCACGAGCAGGTCCTTCTTGCGGCCCGTGATGGTCAGGAAGCCGTCCTCGTCGAGGGACCCGAGGTCGCCCGTGCGGAAGTACCCGTCGTCGGTGAACGCCGCAGCGGTCGCCTCGTCGTTGTGGTGGTACCCCGCGAAGATGGCCGACCCCTTCACCTGCACCTCGCCGTCGTCGTCGAGCCGGACGCTCATGCCGGGCATCGGGATGCCCACGGACCCGACGCGCGTGAGCGGCACGGTGTTCACGGTGCAGGGGGCCGTGCTCTCGGTCAGGCCGTAGCCTTCCTGCACCAGGATGCCCGCGCCACGGAAGAAGTGGGTGAGGTGCTCGCTGAGCGGGCTGGCGCCGGACACGGTGTAGGTCGCCTCGCCGCCGAAGACGCCGCGCAGCCGGGGGTAGACGAGGCGGTCGAACAGGGCGTGCGACGCGCGCAGCACGGGGGAGGGGTCGCGACCGCCGCGCCCGCGGGCGTCCACGGCCCGGGAGTAGGCGACGGCGGTCCGTTCGGCCGCCGCGAACAGGCGTCCCTTGCCGGCCTCGGCGGCCCTCTGCCCGGCCGACGCGTGGATCTTCTCGAAGATGCGGGGGACGGCGAGGAGGAACGTGGGCCGGAACGTCGTCAGGTCCTCGAGCAACTGCGCCGCAGACCCGGAATGCGCGAGCTTGATGCCGCCGGTGAAGCAGACCACCTGCACGGCCCGCGCCAGCACGTGCGCGAGGGGGAGGAACATGAGCGTGCGCGCGTTCTCCTGCTTCAGGAACTCGGGCAGGAACTCCAGGGTGTTCACGGCGAACAGCGCGAAGTTGCCGTGGGTGATGACGCAGCCCTTCGGCCGGCCCGTGGTGCCCGAGGTGTAGACGATCGACGCCGGGTCGGCGAGGCCGCGCGAGCTCCGGGCCGCCTCGAGTGCCGCGTCGGTCACCCCGGCCCCGCCATCGACGAGGGCGGGGAGCGTCGTCCCCGCACCAGGGGACCCGGAGGTGCCGCCGGCTCCACCGGTCAGGTACACCACCGTGGTCGTGTCCGCGCGGCCCGACCGACCGGCGGCGTCGAGCACGATCCCGGCCTTCCCCTCGTCCTCCACGAAGACGACGGCGGGCTCGGCGTCCTCGAGGATCCACGCCACCTGGTGGGCGGAGGAGGTCTCGTAGATGGGCACCGTCACCGCGCCGGCGAACCAGATCGCGACGTCGGCGAGTGTCCACTCGTACCGCGTCTTCGACATGACGGCGATGCTGTCGCCGGGCCGCACGCCGAGCGCCATCAGGCCCCTGGCCACGCCGCGCACCTGCTGCAGGAACTCCGCCGCCGAGACGTCCCGCCACTGCCCCTGGGACCGCAGCGCGTACAGGGCACGCCCGGGGTCGGCGTCGTGGGTCCGCAGGAGGAGGTCCGTGGTGTTGTCGGTCGCCGGGAGGTCGACCAGGAGTTCCGTGATGGCTTCGCGCACCATTGCTCGCTTTCGTTCCAGTGGGTGGGGCCTCGCCCTAGATCCAGCTCCGCAGCCACATGCGCATGCGCCACTGGTCGTACGGGATGACCTCGGCCGTCCAGATAGGCAGGAAATAGGCGGACAGCGCGACGGCGGCCGCCAGGTACACCCCCACCAGCACGATACCCCGCCGACGGCGGGCCCCGTCCGCGTCCGGTCCGCCGAGCACGAGGCCCAGGCAGTACACGAGGGCCAGCACGAGGAACGGTTCGAAGGACACGGCGTAGAAATAGAAGGTGGTGCGCTCCGGGTACAGGAACCACGGCAGGTAGCCCGCGGCGACGCCGGTCAGGATGGCCGCGGCACGCCAGTCGCGGCGGCCCACCCAGTAGAACAGCAGCACGAGCAGGGACAGCGCCGCACCCCACCAGATGAGCGGGTTCCCGAGCCCCGTCACGGCCTGCGAGCAGGCGTCCGCGCCGCAGCCCGAGGGCTTCTCGTAGAAGAACGACGTCGGCCGTCCCATGACCAGCCACGTCCAGGCACTCGCCTCGTACGGGTGGTCGGTGCCGAGCCCCTGGTGGAAGGAGAACGCACTCCGGTGGTACTCGGCCAGCGAGCGCAGCCCGTCCGGGAGCCAGCCCCACTGCTCCGACGGGTTGCGCTCCGCCCAGGTGCGGTCGTAGGCGTCCGTGGAGAGGAACCAGCCCGTCCAGGTGGCCAGGTAGGTCAGCAGGGCCACGGGGACGATACAGGCGAACGCGAGCGGACCGTCCTTCAGCACGCCGGCAAGGAACCAGTGGTGCACCCCCGCGATGCGGCGTGCGCTGAGGTCCCAGGCGAGCGTGAGGAGGCCGAACGCGGCGATGAACGGGAGGGCCGACCACTTGGTCCCGAGGGCGAGGCCGAGGCAGATCCCGGCCACGAGGCGCCAGGCGCGGAACCCGAGGAAGGGCCCGTAGGCCAGGCGGGAAGGCGGAGGGACGCCGTCGTCGCCCGCCTTCGCGGAGAGCCGTAGCGCCAGCCGGCGCCTGCCGTCGTCGCGGTCGAGGAGCAGGGCCGCGAAGGCCGCGAGCAGCCAGAAGCTGAGGAAGATGTCGAGCAGCGACGTCCGCGATTCGACGAGGTGGTGTCCGTCGATGGCGAGCAGCAGACCCGCGGCGGCGCCGAGCAGGGCGGACCCGAACATGCGCTGGGCCACGAGCGCGAGCAGGAGGACCGAGAGCGTGCCGATCGCCGCCGCCGAGAAGCGCCAGCCGAAGGCATTGTCGGAGCCGAGCAGCAGCATGCCGACGGCGATCATCCACTTGCCGACCGGCGGATGCACCACGTAGTCGGGGGAGTCGAGGAGCACGCCGGGGTTGCCCGCGTTGAAGGAGTCGTTGGCGTTCTCGGGCCACTCGCGCTCGTAGCCCGACTGCAGCATCGAGTAGGCGTCCTTGACGTAGTACGTCTCGTCGAACACGAGCGACCCGGGCTCGTCGAGCCGCACGAAGCGCAGGATCCCCCCGAGCACCGCCATGGCGAGCGGCAGGATCCAGCGGAGCGCTCCGCCGGGAGCAGCGGCGCCGAGGAGCCGGGTGGTGAGGTGGGCGCGTGTGTAGGCGCGCAGCGGAGCGACGATCCAGGAACCGCCCGGCTGGGGACTGTCCGGTCGGGGCTGGACGGCGGTGTGGCTCACCCTGTCATGCTACCGGCGGTTCCAGCGCCCGCCCGGCAGGCCGGGACGAGTGGCCGGCCCAGGGGTCCACGGGCTCCGGACCGCGGCGGCCGGGGCGGCTAGGCTGGTCCGGTGAACCAGCCACGCAACGCCGCGACCCCTGACACGAGCAGTGACACCTCCCGGGAGGACAGGGACTGGAACGACGACGGACCCGGCGATCCCGCGGCTGCGGACGCCGATACCGGGCTCGGCGAGCCGGACGCCGATACCGCGCTCGGCGAGCCGGACGCCGAAACCGGCGACGACGACCCGGAGCAGGACGCCCGCGTCCCCGGGACGGCCTATCGCGGCACCGCGGGTGACGGCAGCGGCCGGGGGCGGATCGTCCTGGCGGCGACGCCGATCGGCAACATGGGCGATGCGACCGAGCGGCTGATCGGCCTGCTCCGGACCGCGGACGTCATCGCGGCCGAGGACACGCGCCGCCTGCACCGGCTCGTGCAGGCGCTCGGCGTGACCGTCGCGGGCCGCGTGATCAGCTACCACGAGCACAACGAGACCGAACGGACGCCCGAACTCCTGGACCTGGTGCGGGAGGGTGCAACCCTGCTCATGGTGACCGACGCCGGCATGCCGTCGGTGTCGGACCCGGGCTACCGCCTGGTGGAGGCGGCGGTCGCCGAGGGGATCGACCTGACGGCGGTGCCGGGCGCCTCGGCCGTCCTCGCGGCGCTCGCGCTGTCCGGTCTCCCCACCGACCGGTTCTGCTTCGAGGGGTTCCTGCCGCGGAAGTCGGGCCTCAGGACGGCGCGCCTGATCGACCTCGCGGCGGAGCGACGCACCATGGTGTTCTTCGAGGCCCCCCACCGCCTCGAAGCGATGCTGCGCTCGCTGCAGCAGACCTTCGGCTCCGAGCGGCCCGCCGCCGTGGCACGGGAGCTCACGAAGGTGTACGAGCAGGTCATCCGCGGCACGCTGCTCGAACTCCTCCAGTGGGCCCAGGAGGGTGAGGTCCGGGGCGAGATCGCCGTCGTCGTCGGCGGTGCGCCGGAGTCCGCGCCGTCCCGCCCGGAGGACCACGTGGTCGACGTCAATGCCCTGATCGCCGGCGGGATGCGGCTCAAGGACGCCGTGGCGGCCGTGGCCGCGGAGAGCCGGGTCAGCAAGCGGGAGCTGTACGCCGCGGTGATCGCCGCGCGCTGAACCACCGGCGACGAGCCGCGACCGGCCTGTGCAGTCGCCCAATGCGCGAGCACTTCCGGAGTGCAGCCTTCACTGGACACCCCTTCTCCGCCGGGTCTAGCGTGAGCGGGATGCCCCCGCGCGGGGCGACCGGCAAGCCGGTACCGAACCCCAGTACCGAACCCCAGTACCGAACCCCAGTACCGAACCCGCAGTATCTTCGCGAAGGAGCTCAAGATGGCCGTCACCGCCGACCAGGAGAAGGCAGTACTCGACAAGGTGCCCACCGGGCTCTTCATCGGCGGGCAATGGCGGGCGTCGTCCTCCGGTGCCACGTTCGACGTCGAGGACCCCGCGACCGGCCGCACCCTGCGGACGCTCGCCGACGCCACTCCGGAGGACGGCATGGCCGCACTGGACGCCGCGGTCGCCGCGCAGGCCGACTGGGCGCGAACGGCCCCGCGGGAGCGGGGCGAGATCCTGCGGCGGGCCTTCGACCTGGTCACCGCCCGCGCCGACGAGTTCGCACTCCTCATGACGCTCGAGATGGGCAAGCCGCTCGCGGAGGCGCGCGGCGAGGTCACGTACGGTGCCGAGTTCCTGCGGTGGTTCTCGGAGGAGTCGGTGCGCGCGTCGGGCCGCTACTCCACGTCCCCCGACGGGAAGTCCCGCCTGCTCGTCAGCAAGAAGCCCGTGGGCCCATGCCTGCTCATCACGCCGTGGAACTTCCCGCTGGCCATGGCCACCCGCAAAATCGCCCCCGCGATCGCCGCGGGCTGCACCATGGTGCTCAAGCCCGCGAATCTCACGCCCCTGACGTCCTCGCTGTTCGCGACCGTCCTGCAGGAGGCGGGCCTGCCGGCCGGCGTCCTCAACATCGTCAACACGACGACGGCGGGCGACGTCACCGGGCCGCTCATCGAGGACCCACGCCTGCGCAAGCTCTCCTTCACGGGCTCCACGCCCGTGGGCCGCAGCCTCCTGGCCGCGGCATCCAAGAACGTGCTGAGGACCAGCATGGAACTCGGCGGCAACGCCCCGTTCATCGTCTTCGAGGACGCCGACCTCGACGCCGCCGTGGAGGGCGCGATGCTCGCGAAGCTGCGCAACATGGGGGAGGCCTGCACGGCCGCCAACCGGTTCATCGTGCACGCCTCCGTGGCCGACCGCTTCGCCGCGGCGCTCGCGGAGCGCATGAAGGGCATGACGCCGGCCCGCGGCACCGAGGACGAATCCAAGCTCGGCCCCCTGATCGACCGGAAGAGCCGCGACAAGGTGCACGAACTCGTGACGTCCGCCGTCGGCGACGGCGCGCAGACCGTCACCGGAGGGGCCCCCGTGACGGGGGACGGCTACTTCTACCAGGCCACCGTCCTGACGGGCGTCCCGCGGACCGCGCGCATCATGCAGGAGGAGATCTTCGGCCCGGTGGCCCCGATCATCACGTTCGACACCGAGGACGAGGCCGTGGACCTGGCCAACGACACCGAGTACGGCCTCGTGGCGTACGTCTTCACCCGCGACCTCAATCGCGGGCTCCGCATCGGCGAGCGCCTCGACACCGGCATGATGGGCCTCAATGCGGGCGTGGTGTCCAACGCGGCCGCACCCTTCGGCGGGGTCAAGCAGTCCGGCCTCGGCCGTGAGGGCGGCGCGGAAGGCATCGAGGAGTACCTGTACACGCAGTACGTCGGCATCGCCGATCCGTACGCCTCCTAGGCACCGAAGCCGAAGGCCGGCACCCGATCGGGTGCCTGCTTTCGGTGTCCCTGCTTTCGGTGTCCCTGCGCGTGCCCGACGGTTCGAGGCCGGTCAGCGTCGGATGCCGCTCCGGAACCTGTTGAGCAGCGACTGCGGGAACAGGCGCGCCCTGACCCGCCGACCCCACGAACTGCCGCGCCGGAGCGCACGCGTCACGGTGTCGACGTCGTCCCAGCGGGGCACGGCCACGGGCCGTGCGAGCGTCGCCACGGCAGGAGCTCCCGCGCCGCCCGCGGTGGCTGCGGGGTCGTGGTCGGCGTACTCCTCGTACTCGTAGGCCGACTGCAGCCTGCCGAGCGAGGCGACGGGTTCGCCTGCCAGCCCGGCGTCCTTGGCGAGGCGACCGACGAAGGTGCGGGGGGTATCGGTGGGTTCGAGCCGGTAGCCGTAGTCGCCGGCGATCTCCGTCGTCTCGGCCCAGGCGGCGGTCGCCGCCCCTGCCGCACCCGGCAAGACCTCGCCGACCGTCACGGCGCGGCGCCGGGACCGGGTCCTCGATGTCCGGAGCAGCAGCGGCAGGAGCGCCAGCAGCCCGATGCTCCCCAGGGCGAGCGCTCCGGCGGCCGGCGTGGCCTCCTCCTGCGGCCCAGTACCGGACTCGTCGGCTGAGCCCGAGGGCTCGGCCGACGACGACGTCTGGTCGTCCGGGTCGGTGCGGGCGCCGGGGTTCAGGTCGTCGGTGTCGTCCGCACGCGGCCCCACCGGGGTGGAGGACTGCTGGGCGTAGGTGGGGACCACGCCGCGTGAGGGCGTCGGTTCGAACTGCACCCACCCCACACCCTCGAAGTACAGCTCGGGCCAGGCGTGCGCGTTGCGGGAGTCGACGACGAACTCGCGCAGTTCCGTGCCGCCGGGGCCCTCCGTGGTGTCGCCCGTGGGGCTGCCGGGCGTGTAGCCGATGGCCACGCGGCTGGGAATGCCCGCAGCCCGGGCCATGACGGCCATCGTGCCGGCGTAGTGGACGCAGTACCCGGACTTCGCGTCGAGGAACCGCGCCATGACCTCCATGCCGCTGCCGTCGTACCCGCCGTCCACCGGTGCCTCCACCGAGTAGGTGAAGTCGGGGCCGCGAAGATAGTTCTGGATGGCGATGGCCTTGTCGTAGGGGTTCACGAACTCGTCCGCGACCTCGCTGGTCCGGGTACGGACCACCTCGGGTGTGTCCTGCGGGAGCTGCGTGAAGACCTCCGGGACGACGTCGTCGTCCGACGGTCCGATGGCCCCGAGCCCTTCCCGTGTGAGCTCGGCGGCCCTGCTCTGCACGAGGTAGTCCTGGCGCGCGGTGGATCCGCCGTCGGTCGCGAGGACGGACAGGTTCGCCGGGTCCCACGACCAGTTGCCCGTGAGGTTGGTGATGCCCACCGGGGCGTAGGGCGAGAGCAGCCAGGGGCTCGCGTAGCTCTGCGTCGTGACGCGCGTGAACACGGTGGAACCGGCGGGCGCCGGTGCGGGGGCGCCGTCCTCGCCGCCGATCTCGGCGACGCCGTCCTCGCGGCCGTCGAGCCTCTGGTCGGGTTCCCAGCGGCGGCCGTCGAAGTTCTCCAGTGTGACGGCCCGCAGGTACAGGGGGACGTCGGAGTTGGTGGAGTACGCGATCCGGCCGAAGCCCGTGGGATTGCGGAGGTCGTTGCCGAGCGTCACGGCCGGGTTCAGGCCGGTCGCGTTGCCCCACACGTTGAGGCGGGCGCCCTGCGGGAAGGCGCCGGAGTTGAAGCCGGGCACCAGCATCGGCAGGATCACGGTCACGGCGAGGGCCGCCGAGCCGATGATGGCGCTGCGCCCGGCGAAGCCCGACGAGGCCCTGGCCCCACCGGACGCCAGGCGGTTCTCGCGCCACTGCGCCACGGCGAGGAGCAGCAGGAACGCCAGCGCCGTGGCGATGAAGGCAGCCATCCCCACCCCATTGGGCTTCACGACGGCCGGGGTGATCAGGATCGTGAAGAGCCCGAGTCCGCTCGCCGCGGGCATGCGCATGGCCGTGGAGAGGATGTCCACGATGATGGCCACGAGCCCCAGCGCCGCGCACACGATCAGGACGATGCCGGCACCCGGCAGCACGGGGGCCACCTGCGAGACGACCGTCTCCTCGGCCTGCGCGAGGAGACGCCGGAGCTCGAGCGAGGTGCCGGGCCCGGGCACGATGCCGAGAATGCTCTGCCGCGGGAAGAACTGCGCGGTCAGGGCCCCGATCAGGGCGAGCAGACCCACGAGGGCCGTGAGGACGCCGTTCAGGCGCAGCGTCCGGGTCAGCGTCATGGCCAGGAGCACCGGGACGAGTGTGCCGAGGACGGGCAGCAGCCACGTCCAGGGTTCGAGGACGCCGTTGAGGCCGGTGGCGGCAGCGAGGACGGCGAGCAGCGACGCGCCGGTGACGGACCAGTGCCAGGGGTCGGCGGAGGGCGCGCGCCGGGCCGCCGGGGACCCGGTGGCCGGGGCGGGTGCGGGGCGGGAGAGTGTCGTGGTCATGCCGATCCTGGAGTGTGTCGTGGGGTGCGGACGGGCCCGGGGGAGGAGGTCGGAAGGGCGCCGGCGGGTGTGGTGCCGGCGCTCCCGAGGCCGGCCCAGACCGTGGGCAGGTGGGCGGCGGGCGAGGCTGCCGTGGCCTGCCACCCCGCGTCGCGGAGGATGTCGAGCTGCCGCCGGGCATCGGCGGGCCGCTCCGTCACGATCAGGGCGTAGGCCGCGGAGCCGTAGTCCGCGGCGGACCCGAGGGCCCGCGCCTCCTCGCCGGTGATGGTACCGAGGACGGCGATCAGCGGGCCGCGGTGGCGGGTGGCCGCGAGCTTGTCCAGCAGATCGTCCCCGAACGCGGCGTGCGGCGTGTGCTGGGGGCCGTCCGTGGCCGCGCGGCGGAGCCGGCGTGCGGCGCCGCGCACCGCGTCGCCCGTCCGCGCCGACACGCCGGGCGCCTCCTCGGGGTGGGCGCGGCGCCCGCCCTCGGGTCCGAGTTCGAGCGCCGCGAGGCCCTCGGCGATGCCGTTGACGGCGCCCTGGCCGTGGTGTTCCTCGTCGGTCGGGAACGGCGCCGACGGGGAGCGCAGCAGCGCCGGCGCGCCCTGGTGGTCGAGGAACCGCAGGGCGTAGTTGCGCTCCAGCAGGTGGGCGCTCACGGACATCACCGCCGTGACCGCCCACTCGAACGTGGGCGAGGTGGAGAGCCCGTTGCCGGCGGCGTCGCCCGCGAAGGCGGCCGTGAACCCGCCGCTGAAGCTCGCGTGCCGCTGGTCCATCAGCAGGGTGGCCTGCGGCGTGGTCACGGACTCCTCCTGCCGCACCATGAGTTCGCTGTGCCGGGCGGTCGCCGCCCAGTGGACGCGTCGCATGGAGTCGCCGTGCCGGTACTCGCGCGTCATGACGTCGTCGTCGCTCGGGTTCGCCTGGCGGTGCGTCGCGGCCAGGCCGTCGTTGCCGCGCGAGCCCGACAGGGTGGAGGCGAGCAGCTCGAGCGGGGCGGGGGTGACCACGAGCCCGTCCGCGCCGCCGAGGACGTGCCGGGACTTCGCGAGACCGAACGGGTCGGTGAACTCGGCGGTGACGGGGCCGATGAAGTAGACGCCCCGCGAGGTGGAGCGGAGCCGGTACTCGTAGAGGGACGTGCCGTCCGGCGTCGGGTTGCGCGAGGGGTAGGTGAACTGCGGTGCCTGCCCGAAGCGCGCGGGCAGCTGCTCCTCCATCGCGATGCTCGCGCCTCCCGCCGCGGAGGCCGTGAGGGATAGCGTGACGGTCGTCGTCGAGCCGATCTCCATGGACTGCGGCTGGAACCGGCGACCCACCGTGAAGCGGGGCTTGACGAGCCTCAGGACGACGATCGAGGCGACGGGCAGGGCCGCGAGCAGGATCCCCACGTACAGCAGGTCACGGCGGCCGAGCACCTGCGCGGACAGGAGCGCGACGACCGCGGTGAGGACGAAGCCCCATCCGCGTACCGTCAGGACGCGCGAGGGGAGCCTGTCGAGAAGGGCCATCAGGTGCCCGCCCGGGCCGTCATCGCCGCTGGATCCCGCGCGCCACCGGAACCCGCGACAGGATGTCCTGCACGATGCTCGACGCCGTCTCACCCGCACTCGTCGCCTTGCGGTCCAGCAGGAGCCGGTGCGCGAGCACCGCGTCGGCGACGGCGGCGACGTCGTCGGGCAGCACGAAGTCGCGGCCCTCGAGCGCCGAGCCCGCCTTCGCCGCACGGAGCAGCTGCAGCAGGGACCGGGGGCTCGCGCCGAGCCGCAGCCGCGGGTGCTGGCGCGTGGCGTGCCCGACGGCGACGGTGTACTCCTTGACGGCGGGCGAGACGTAGACGCCGCGCACCTCGCGCATCATGGCGGCGATGTCCGACACGCTCGCCACGGGCCGGATCCCCTCGAGCGGGGACACGGACTGGTGCGTCTCGAGCATGTCCACCTCGGCACGGGAATCCGGGTAGCCCAGGGAGATCCGGGCCATGAAGCGGTCGCGCTGCGCCTCGGGCAGGGGGTAGGTGCCCTCCATCTCGATGGGGTTCTGCGTGGCGACCACCATGAAGGGGTCGCCGAGCGCGTGCGTGGTGCCGTCCACGGTGACCTGGTGCTCCTCCATGCACTCGAGGAGGGAGGACTGCGTCTTGGCCGAGGCCCTGTTGATCTCGTCGCCGATGACGATGTTCGCGAAGACCGGTCCGGGCCGGAACTCGAAGCGCCGGGTTTCCTGGCTGAAGATGGAGACCCCGGTGACGTCGGACGGCAGCAGGTCCGGGGTGAACTGGATGCGGTTCACAGTGCAGTCGATGGTCCGTGCGAGGGTCTTCGCGAGCAGCGTCTTGCCGACGCCCGGTACGTCCTCGAGGAGCAGGTGGCCCTGGGCCAGCAGGACGGTGAGGGCGAGGCGCGCGGCCTCGGGCTTGCCGTCGATCACCGTGTTGATCGAGCCGAGGATGCGCGAACTGATGTCGTGGAAACGGGCACCGGGGACGTCCGGCTCCGCTGGTGCCGCCCTTCGCGGTTCCGCTGCGGCCTCGGCGATGTTGTGCTGGACGTCCATGGGTACCTTCCATGCGTGCGGCTGCGGGAGCAGGCGTCGGCCGGGCGGCCGTGCAGGCGACACGCAGGAAACGGCCACGGCCTCTCCGGCACGGGGCAGGACAGCCTGGCTGATTCAACAGATTACTAGGTCAACTTGATCACCGGCAGATAAGTTCCGTGCCGTCGATAGGCTTGCACCATGTGTAACAGTGCAGCATCGGTCCGCCATCCCTACGCCGTGGGGGAGACCCCGCCGGCCTACCGGGAGCCGGAAGCCGGCACCGGAAAAGGGGACATCGAAGGGGACGGTGCTGCGGACGGTGGTGCGGACGGTGGCGCGGAGGCGGCCCGACGGCGGCGCAAGGGCGGGTACCCGCCCCTGCCGGAGCCGCTGGCCGTTCCCGTGATCGACAACCACACGCACTTCGACTTCCGGGAGGGCCCGGCGGTGTCCATCGGGGACGCCCTGGACGCGGCCGAGGCGGCGGGGGTGCGGGGCGCGGTCCAGGTGGGCACCGACCTCGCGTCGTCGCGCTTCACGGCCGAGGTCGTGGAGCAGGACCACCGGCTGCTCGGCGCCGTGGCGCTGCACCCCAACGATGCTCCGCTGCTCGCCGGGGCCGGGACGCTCGACGACGCCCTCGAGGAGATCGAACGCCTCGCCGCGGGTCCCCGTATCCGGGCGCTCGGGGAAACGGGGCTCGACTACTTCCGCACAGGGGAGGGCGGCCGGGGGAGCCAGCTCGCCTCCTTCCGCCGCCACATCGACATCGCGAAGCGGCTCGGCAAGGCGCTGCAGATCCACGACCGGGACGCGCACGACGACGTGGTGGCCACCCTCCTGGCCGACGGTGCCCCCGACCGCGTGGTGCTGCACTGCTTCTCGGGCGACGCCGGCCTGGCCCGTATCTGCAACGAGCACGGGTGGTACATGTCCTTCGCCGGGACCGTGACGTTCCGCAACGCCGAGAACCTGCGCGAGGCCCTGCTCGTCGCCGATCCCGCCCTCGTGCTCACCGAGACGGACGCCCCCTTCCTCACACCGCACCCCTTCCGCGGCAGGCCCAACGCCGCCTACCTGGTCCCCTATACGGTGCGCGCCATGGCGGGGATCCTGGACACCGACCTCGACGCCCTGTGCGCCCGGCTGACGGCGAACACGGAGGCCGTCTACGGCGCGTGGAACTGATCCGGCGGTCGCAGGACCAGGCTCCGTACGGGGCCGGAACCGGCCCCCGCGGGCCTGCGAGGAGCGTGTCCCCGATCACACGTAGCTCCGGACCGGAGTGCGAGTACCGGTCGACCGGATTCGGGTAGGGAGCACCCGTGCCCGTGCCTTTCTTCCTCCGTACTGTTCTTCAAGGAGAGGCACTGCCGACGAGTCATCGCGCCGAAGCCGGTAGCCCTCCCCGTACCGTCCTTCTCGTGAGACCGGAAGACGGCGGTGCGACCGGCAGCTTTCCTTCCCAGCAGGGAGCTGCCCTGATCGGGTCGGCGGCGCCGGGGGCCCTCCTGAGACCAGGGCTCCCACCAGGCGTCGCCGACTCCCGATCCGCCCCTCGACGCACGTGCAGCACGCGGAGTGCCGCCTGCCCGTCGCGGCGCGACGGATACCATGGCAGGGTGACTACGCCCCCCGCCGCCGGCACGCCCGCACCCCTCCTCGGCGCCGCCGACATCCGGCGCCTCGCGGCCGACGTCGACATCCGGCCCACCAAGACCCTCGGGCAGAACTTCGTGATCGACGGCAACACCATCCGCAGGATCGTCGCCGCGGCGAACCTCGGCGCTGACGAGACCGTCCTCGAGGTGGGCCCCGGCCTCGGGTCCCTCACGCTCGGCCTGCTCGACGCCGCCGAGCGCGTGGTCGCCGTCGAGATCGACCCGGTGCTCGCCGGGAGGCTGCCGGCCACCGTCGCGCAGTGGCGGCCCGAGCGCACCGCGGCCCTCGACGTCGTCCTCGAGGACGCGCTGCGCGTGACGGACCTGCCGCACGAGCCCACCGCCCTCGTTGCCAACCTGCCCTACAACGTCGCCGTGCCCGTGGTCCTCAACCTCCTCGAGCGTTTCCCCTCCCTGCGGCACGGGCTCGTCATGGTGCAGGACGAGGTGGCGGACCGCCTCGCCGCCCCTCCCGGCTCGAAGACCTACGGCGTCCCGTCCGTGAAGGCCGCCTGGTACTCGAGCATGACCAAGGCCGGTGTGGTGGGCATGAACGTCTTCTGGCCGGCCCCGAAGATCGCCTCCGGCCTCGTCCGCTTCACGCGCCGGGAACCTCCGGCCACGACCGCCACGCGTGAGCAGGTGTTCGCCGTCATCGATGCCGCGTTCGCGCAGCGCCGGAAGACCCTGCGCGCGGCGCTCGCGGGGTGGGCGGGCAGCCCCGTCCTCGCGGAGCAGGCCCTCCGGGACGCGGGCGTCGATCCCACGGCGCGGGGCGAGGTGCTCGACATCGCGGCCTTCGCCCGCATCGCCGAGGCCCGGCGGGACGCCCCGGCGCCGGCGCGGCCGGTGGGCTAGGTTGGTGGGTATGGTCCCGGGCAGAACAGTCGACATGCGCGCCGGCACACGCTCCGTCCGCGTCCGGGCACCCGGGAAGATCAACGTCTCCCTCAAGGTGGGCCCGCCGCGCGAGGACGGGTACCACGGGATCGCCAGCGTGTTCCTCGCCGTGTCCCTCTACGAGGAGGTCACTGCCACGCTCGCGCCCGGGGACGCCATCACCGTGACCGTCAACGGCCAGGGCACCCTGAACCTCCCGCACGACTCCATCCCGCTGGACCGCACCAACCTTGCAGTCCGGGCCGCCGAGCTCCTCGCGGAGGTCAGCCCGGGCCGCACCGGCGTGCACCTGGACATCACCAAGCGCGTGCCCATCTCCGGCGGCATGGGCGGCGGATCGGCCGACGCCGCAGCGGCCCTGCTGGCCTGCGACGCCCTGTGGGGCAGCGGCTTCTCCCGCGACGAACTGGCGAAGATCGCCGTGGACCTCGGCGCGGACGTGCCCTTCGCGCTCGTCGGGGGCACCGCCGTCGGACTCGGGGTGGGCGACCAGCTGACCCCCGCCATCTCGAAGACACCCCTGCACTGGGTCCTCGTCACCTCCGACTACGGTCTCTCCACCCCCGAGGCCTACCGCCGACTCGACGAGATCCGCCTGCGCGACGGCGTGGAACCGGACCCGCAGCCGCAGATCGACCCGGCCATCCTCGGCGCCATGCGCGCCGGTGATGCCCAGGGCCTCGCCCCGCTGCTGCACAACGACCTGCAGCAGGCCTCGCTGGAACTCGCCCCCGCACTGGGCGATATCCTTGAGGCGGGCAAGGCGGCGGGCGCGCTGGCCGGGATCATCTCCGGGTCCGGTCCCACGATCGCCTTCCTCACCTCGAGCTCGGGCCACGCGGCCGAACTCGAGTCCCTCCTCGGCACGGAGGGGCTGCAGGCGTCGTCCGTCCGCGGCCCGGCACACGGGGCCCGCATCGCCGCCTGACCGGACACTCCAGCTCCAACCGAAAGCAGCATCTCCTTGGCACACCTCCTCGGCGCGGAAAACCTCAGCGTCGCCTACGTCACCCGCACCATCCTCGACAACGTCTCCCTCGGCCTCGAGGACGGTGACCGCATCGGCGTGGTGGGCCGCAACGGCGACGGCAAGTCCACGCTCATGCGCCTTCTCGCGCAGCGGAGCACGCCCGACTCCGGCCGCGTGACGAAGCGGCGAGACGTCACCGTGGGCTACCTCGACCAGTCGGACGTGCTCGACGGCGACCTCGAGGTGGGGAGCGCCATCGTGGGCGACCAGGCCGACCACGAGTGGGCGTCCAACCCGAAGATCCGCGATGTCATGGGCGGGCTCGTCTCCGAGGTGGACTGGCACGCGAAGGTGTCCTCCCTCTCCGGCGGGCAGAAGCGGCGTGTGGCCCTGGCCAAGCTCCTCATCGGCGACGACGACGTCATCATGCTCGACGAGCCCACCAACCACCTCGATGTCGAGGGCGTCGCGTGGCTCGCCCGCCACCTGCAGCAGCGCTGGCGTGCGACCGAGGGCGGGATGCTGGTGGTCACCCACGACCGCTGGTTCCTCGACGAGGTCTGCAACCACACGTGGGAGGTGCACGACGCCATCGTGGAGGACTTCGACGGCGGGTACGCCGCCTACGTCCTCGCCCGCGCCGAGCGCGACCGCATGAACGCCGTCGTCGAGTCCAAGCGCGTGCAGCTCGTCAAGAAGGAGCTGGCCTGGCTGCGGCGCGGCGCCCCCGCCCGCACGGCCAAGCCGAAGTTCCGTATCGAGGCCGCGAACGAGCTGATCGCCGACGTCCCCGAGCCGCGGGACTCCCTCGCGCTCAGCAAGATGGCCATGTCGCGTCTCGGCAAGGACGTCCTCGACCTCGAGGACGTCAGCCTGAGGATCGACGACGGCGAGGGCTCGGACCGGCAGCTGTTCGACGGGATCACGCTCCGGCTCGCGCCGGGCCAGCGCCTCGGCCTCGTGGGGGTCAACGGCTCCGGCAAGACCACGCTGCTGCGCCTGCTCAACGGCGAGCTCCAGCCGGATGCCGGCAAGGTCAAGAAGGGCAAGACCGTCCAGACCGCCGTGCTGTCCCAGGAGGTCCGTGAGCTCGACGACGTCCGCGACAGCCGGGTCATCGAGGTCATCGAGTCCGAGAAGCGGGTCTTCGCGGTCGGCGGCAAGGAGGTCTCGGCCAGCCAGCTTGTGGAGCAGCTGGGCTTCACCAACGAGAAGCAGTGGACGCGCGTCAGCGAGCTCTCCGGAGGTGAGCGCCGACGGCTCCAGCTGCTCCGCCTGCTGGTCGGCGAGCCGAACGTCCTGATGCTCGACGAGCCCACCAACGACCTCGACACCGACACCCTCTCCGCCATCGAGGACGTGCTCGACGGCTGGCCGGGCACGCTCGTGGTCGTCTCGCACGACCGCTACCTGCTCGAGCGGGTGACCGACAGCCAGATGGCGCTTCTCGGCGACGGCAGGCTCCGGGACCTGCCCGGCGGCGTGGACCAGTACCTCGAGCTGCGCAACGCCGCGGGGCCCATGACGGCCACCGGCAGCGCGGCGTCCCCGGCGATCAGCGGCGGTTCCACGGGCGGCTCCTCCGAGGCCGAGCTGCGGCAGGCGCGCAAGGACCTCGCCCGCATCGAACGGCAGATCAGCAAGGTGGATGCCCAGAAGGGCAAGGTCCAGCAGCAGATGAACGATGCCGGCGCCAGGGCCGACGCGGACTTCGAGCACATCGCGGGCCTCAATGTGCGCCTGCAGGAGCTGCAGACGGAGATCGAGGACCTCGAGACGCAGTGGATGGAAGCCGCCGAGGTGCTCGGGGAGTAAATTCTGCTTTTCCTCGCGTGTCCGGCGCGTGTCAAGCATGTTTAAGCTCACAGGCGCCACGCCGAGGATGCTCGACAACGCGCTCCGGAGAGCTGTCGGACCCACCCTCCGGGCCCTGGCCCCCAAGAGGGTCCGGACAGTGCCGCGAGCGCTCCCGGACGCCCGTCCCACCGCGCCGGCCGTCGTCCGGCGATGAGGACGAAACCGCAGGTCAGCGGCGGATCGACCGCCTCGGGATACAGCTCCGCGGGTAGCCGACAGGTGCTTCTTCCGCGCCTCCCGCAGGCATCCCACGCCCGGCTGCGACCGGCCGTCCCCCCGTCGCCGGACCGCTTCCCGTCCGCCGGAGCCCTTAAGTAGGAACAAGTAATAGCGGTGATTTTTCGAGTAGGACACGAGCTCGCGCGTCCCCCTAGTCTCAACAAGGAAAGGGTCCTGATCATCGCATCGGACCACTCGCCAGGACCGGACGCAGCACAGCTGCGACGGTGACCGGCCCCCACGCCCGCTGACGTGCATCCCTACAGCCATTTCATCTTCCAAGGACATCGATGCATTCAATCGCGCTCGCCGCCAGCCCAGCCTCCGCCGTCGACCTCGGCGTGCGGGTCCTGGGCGACCGGTGGTCCGCCTGGACCGCCTCCCTCGACTGGACCGACGTCAGTGCGTTCTGGGCGGAGATCTCGCCCTACTTCCCGATCGCGGTCGCCGGTGCCATCGTGTGGGGCCTCTGGCTCTACCGCTTCATCCTCTCCCACCGGGCCAAGCCGATCGTGACGGACTACCGCGCCACGACCTCGGTGGTGGTGCCGTCCTTCCACGAGGACCCGGACATCCTCATGAGCGCGCTCGAGTCGTGGCGCTCCCAGGGCCCCGACGAGATCATCATCGTCCTCGACGTCGAGGACCTCGACGCCTACGCCCGGATCGAGGCGCTCGGGGATCCGACGATCAAGCCGATCCTGTTCCACCACGTGGGCAAGCGGTCCGCGCTCGGCGCCGGCATCCGCCTCGCGCAGTACGACATCCTCGTGCTCACGGACTCCGACACCTGGTGGCAGCCGGACCTGCTGAAGAACGTCCAGATGCCGTTCATCGACCCGCTCGTCGGCGCGGTCGGTACCCACCAGAACGTCTACCAGCGCGACACCAGCGTGTGGCGTCGCATCGCCGACTGGCTCGTGAACCTCCGCTACCTCGACTACGTCCCCGCCATGGGTGCCGCCGGGGCCGTGCCGTGCGTGTCCGGACGGACGGCCGTCTACCGCCGCTCCGCCGTCCTGCCCGTCCTCGAGCACCTCGAGAACGAGTACTTCCTCGGCAAGCGCTGCATCTCCGGCGACGACGGCCGGCTGACCTGGCTGGTCCTCGCCTCGGGCTACAAGACCGTGCACCAGTCGACGGCGCGGGCCCTGTCGATGTTCCCCGCCAGCTTCCGCGCCTTCGTCAAGCAGCGCGTGCGCTGGAGCCGCAACTCCTACCGCTGCTACCTCACGGCCATCGGCACGGGCTGGCTGTGGCGGGTCCCCTTCATCACCAAGGTCACCGTCCTGCAGATCCTGCTGACGCCGGTCACCATGGGCCTGACCATGTTCTACCTGCTCTTCAACCGCCTGGACTTCACCGCCCTCGGCGTGGCCGCAGCCCTGTGCTGGCTGCTCCTCGGCCGCGGCATCCGCGGCGCCTCCCACCTCCGCCGCCACCCCAAGGACATCCTGATCCTGCCCGTCCTCGCCTTCGCCGTCATCCTCGTGGCCCTGCCCATCAAGCTCTACGCCTTCGCCACCATGAACAAGCAGGGCTGGCTGACACGGCACGCGGACCAGATCGGTGGCGACGGCCAGGACGCCGGCAGCCTCGATTCCAGGACCGCCGCCGACACGCTCTCGGGCCAGGACACCCGGGAGGCCGTCGCATGACCAGCCGCAAACCGATTCTTCTCGGCGTCCTCGCCGTCGTCTTCATCGCGCTCGTCGGAGCGGGCTTCCTCGCGGCCGGCAACGCGTGGAAGAAGTCCGAGGCCGACGCCGTGGGCCGCAACGAGATCGCCGCCAACGGCAACGTCCAGGGCGAGCTCTACACCGGTGACCCGCGCAGCGAGGCCCGCATCGTGCAGAGCGAGGAGGAGCGGCTCGTCTACGTGCGGACCATCGCCTCCGCGGCCCGCTGGCGCGTGGACGGCCTCGAAGGGCCCTACCGCCTCCAGACGGGCGCCACGAACACACTCGTGCTGCCGGCCCGCACGGAGCCGTACACCACCGCCGACCTCCTGCAGCTCGCACCGGACACCTTCCGGAAGGTGGCGTCCTCGACGTTCCTGCTCAGCGAGAACGTCGTGGTGCTGCCCGGCGCCACCCTGTCCCTGAACGGGGCGGAGGGCGTCACGGTCCGCATGCAGAGCGACGAGAACGCCTTCGTCTCGATCGTGGCCCTCGGCGGCTCGCTCGCCATGGCCGGCACGCCGGAGAACGCCGTCTCGCTCACCAGCTGGGACGGCACGGGCGTCGACACCGACACCTCGGACGGGCGCGCCTACGTGCGGATGATCGGCGGCCATGCCGCGTTCTCGCACACCGCCGTCACGTCCCTGGGCTTCTGGAGCGGCAACACCGGAGGCCTCGCCCTCACGGGTACGGACACCGCGGGCACGTTCCGGGACGCCGCCGCCACGCCGGAACCCGTGGCCCCGGCGGGCGCCCGCCTGCTGCCCGACGCCGACCTGCAGTCCATCGCGGACCAGTCGGAGATCGACTACAGCGTGGTCACCGCGGGCATCGACAACCTCACGGTGCGGGACAACGCCTTCGGCCTGTTCGTCACCAACGCCCGCGACGTCGCCATCCGCGACACCACCATCAGGGGCAGCCTCGTGGACGGCCTGGTGCTGCACCGCTCCGTCACCGACGCCACCATCACCGGCACCACCTCGTCGGACAACGCGGTGGACGGCATCACCGTCGGCCGCTCCAGCATGCGCGTGCAGCTGCAGGACGTCACGGCGCGGGGCAACGGACGCAACGGGATCTCCCTCGACGGCCAGCCCCTCGCGGACGGCCCGAACGCCGTCGGTACCGCCGTGGTCACCTACGGGGCCAACCGCGTGGTCAGGAGCACTGTCAGCGACAACGGCCGCTACGGCGTGGAGGTCAGCGGCGGTGAGAACCTCCGCCTGACGGGCAACACCATCCGCGGCAACGAGGTCGGCGTCGTCGTGAACTACGGAGCCAAGGGAGTCACCATCGTCGACAACGAGATCCGCGACCAGCACCAGCAGGGCATCGCCGTACGCGACACCGGTGCGCAGGCGGACATCCGCAGGAACGCCATCTCCGGCGGCGACACGGGCGTGTACGTCCGGGACGCGACCGCGGCGATCACCGGCAACACCATGTCCTCCCTCTCCGGGCACGGCGTCTCCCTCCGCGGGAACGTCCCGGACACCCGGGTCACCGGCAACGACGTGGGCGGCTACGGCACCACCGCCATCTGGGACGAGACGTCCACCGGCGCGCTGGTCGAGGAGAACGAGCTGCTGGACTGGCACCCCGCCCCGACCGTGCAGAGCGTCGTGAACTCCGTGTTCCAGCCGCTCACCTTCGTGTGGCTCATGCTGGGCGCGCTGCTCGTCGCCACGGCCTTCACGCGCAAGCGTCACCTGCGCGTGCGGACCATCCGCAACCCCTACGAGGAGCGCGTCCCGCTGACGGCCCTCAGCCGCGGGATCGTCCGCATCGATGACGTCCGGGGTGCCCGATGACGCGCCGGGGCGGCCTGATCGCCCTGGTCCTCGCCGTCGTCGCGCTCGCCGTGGCCGCCGTCGTCGTGGTGGTGGGTCTCAACGGGACCGACGGCAAGGGGTCCGCGGAGGAGGAGCGCAGCCCCCAGCCCGGTACCACGCAGGAGGCCGCGCCGCCGCCCGCACCGATCGAGACACCCGCCGAATGCCCCGAGGCGACGGCGACGGTGAGCAACCCGACCGACCTCATGACCGCGCTCGACGCCGCCAAGCCGGGCGACGTCATCGGCCTCGCACCCGGCGTGTACACCGGGAACTTCACCGCGTCGGCCGAAGGGACGGCAGAGCAGCCCATCACGCTCTGCGGGACCGCGGAGAGCATCCTCGACGGCGGCACCACCGACGACGGCTACGTGTTCCACCTGGAGGACTCCTCGTACTGGGTGCTGCAGGGGTTCACCGTCCGCAACGGCCAGAAGGGCGTCATGGTGGACCAGACCACGAACACCGTGATCCAGGGCCTCACCGTCACCACCACCGGTGACGAGGCCATCCACCTGCGGAAGTTCAGCACCGACAACCGGGTGCTGGCGAACACCATCAGCGACACCGGCCTGCGGAAGCCCAAGTTCGGCGAGGGCATCTACATCGGCACGGCCGAGAGCAACTGGTGCGACATCAGCAACTGCGAGCCGGACCGCAGCGACCGCAACGAGATCGCCGGGAACACCATCTCCGGCACCACCTCGGAGAACGTCGACATCAAGGAGGGCACCTCCGACGGCATCCTGCGGGCCAACAGCTTCGACGGATCCGGGATCGTGGAGGCCGACTCCTGGGTGGACGTGAAGGGCCGCGGCTGGGTCATCGCCGAGAACACCGGCGCCGACTCGCCCCAGGACGGCTTCCAGACCCACGAGATCGTGGACGGCTGGGGTACCGACAACGTCTTCCGTGACAACGTCGCGCAGGTCAACGGGCCCGGCCTCGGCTACTCCCTGAAACCGGTCCGCGACAACGTCGTCGAATGCAGCAACACGGCCTCCGACGCCGGCGAAGGCCTGTCCAACGAGCCCTGCGCCTCCGGCTGACCCGTCCCAGACCTCCGACCCCACTACTACCCGCCAGCACCACCCCTTATGACAATCCGTGCTACCCCCTACCCAAAAGAGGACTCATGAGCATCCCACCTCGGAACGACCAGCCAGCACCCCGGGTGACCGTCATCGGCACCGGTTACCTCGGGGCCACCCACGCCGTCTGCATGGCGATCATGGGCTTCGACGTCCTCGGCGTCGACGTGGACCAGCGCAAGATCGACATGCTGTCAGCCGGCAGGGTGCCGTTCTTCGAGCCGGGCCTGCCCGAGAAGCTCGGCGAGGCCCTCGCCTCCGGCCGCCTCCGCTTCAGCACCGACTTCGATGAGGCCGCCGCCTTCGGCGACGTGCACTTCGTCTGTGTCGGCACGCCGCAGGCATCCGACTCCGCGGCCGCGGACATGCGCTACGTCGACGCCGCCTTCACCGCGCTGGCCACCCGGATCGACCGGAAGGCCCTGCTCGTCGGCAAGTCGACCGTCCCCATCGGTACCGCGGCGCGCCTCACCACGATGGTGCAGTCGGTGTCACCCCTCGGCGCCGAGCTCGAGCTCGCCTGGAACCCGGAGTTCCTCCGCGAGGGATTCGCCGTCCAGGACACCCTGTTCCCCGACCGCCTCGTGTTCGGCGTCGGCTCCGCGTGGGCCGAGCAGCAGCTGCGCCGGGTCTTCGCTCCGATCCTCGACCTCGACACCCCTGTGATCGTCGCCGACCTCGCCACCTCCGAGCTCGTGAAGGTGGCAGCGAACTCCTTCCTCGCCACGAAGATCTCGTTCATCAACGCGATGGCGGAGGTCTGCGAGGCGACGGGCGCGGACGTCAACCACCTCGCCCAGGCGCTCAGCCTGGACGACCGCATCGGCGGCCGGTTCCTCAAGCCGGGGCTCGGCTTCGGCGGCGGGTGCCTGCCCAAGGACATCCGCGCGTTCAAGTACCGTGCCGAGGAGCTCGGTGTCGGCCAGGCCGTGAGCTTCCTCGGCGAGGTCGACTCCATCAACAACCGCCGCCGCGTGCGCACCGTGGACCTCATCCGCGAGCTCGCCGGCGGGAACCTGGAGGGCCAGCGCGTCGCCGCCCTCGGCGCCGCTTTCAAGCCGAACTCCGACGACGTCCGGGACGCCCCGGCGCTCGACGTCGCCCGGCTGCTCTACCTCGAGGGCGCCATCGTCACGGTCTACGACCCCGAGGCCAACGCCAACGCGCACCGCGCCTACCCGGACCTCAACTACGTGGGGTCCATGGCAGAGGCCGTGGAAGGGGCCGACGTCGTCGCCCTGCTCACGGAGTGGTCCGAGTTCCGCGACGCGGACCCCGAGGAGCTCGGCTCCCTGGTGGCCCACAGGCGGATCCTCGACGGCCGCCACGCGCTGAACGCCAATGACTACACGGCGAAGGGCTGGCAGTACCGGGCCCTCGGCCGGCCTGCACAGGCAGCCACCGTGGAGCTCGCCAGTGACGTGCGCGACGAGACGCCGACGCTCGCGCTCTAGCCTGTCGGGCTGACACAGCAGACACAGCAGACGCGGCAGACACAGCAGGGGCCGGGTGGGGAGAATCCCACCCGGCCCCTGCCGTGTCCGGTCGGAACTAGCGGCAGGCGATGTTGCTCAGTCCGCGGACGGCGCCGCTGGGCTTGCAGGACACGGAGGTCCCGAGGCTCGCGGACTGGACCCAGACCTCGTGTCCCGGTACGCCGCCGCGCACGGTGTTGCCCGTGAGCACGTTGCCCCTGCCCCAGCCGGCGAGGACCGAATGCACCTGGATGGCGTCGAGCCTGGTGCCGGAGCCGGAGTTGCCCTCGATCCGGTAGCCGTTGCCCTTCACGTCGATCCAGGAGTCGGCGGAGTTGGCGCCGGAGAAGCCCGCGTTGGTGAACACGTTGCCGGCGACCACGCCGCCCGTGGTCCCCTCCTTGATGTCCACGCCCTCGGCGGTGGTGTTGCTGATGCGGTTCCCGCGGATGGTGACGCGGTCCGATCGGTCCGGCACGCCGCCGGTCCAGTTGCTCCTGGCGCTGCCCACGTAGACGCCCTCGCCGTACCCGGGCTGCTTCAGTCCGGTGTCGTGGATGGAGGAGCCGAGGAGCGCGCCGTCCGTGCTGCCGGTCCGGAAGTGGACCGCCTCGGCGCCGGTGCTGCCGACGTCGACGCCGCTGATGACGGTGTTCTTCGAACCGTCGAGGACGATCCCCTTCGCGGACGTCGTGACCGAGAGGCCCTCGACGCGCCAGTAGGAGCCGGTCACGTGCAGGCCGTAGCCCTTGGACGTGGAGCCGGAGGAGAGGACGGCGTTGCGCGAGCCGCGCAGGGTGATCGGGGCCGCGGCGGATCCCTGCGCCGAGGCCACGAAGGCCCCGACGTACCGGCCGTCGGCCAGCTGGATGACCGACCCCGGGCGCGCCGTCCTGAGGGCCGACCTGAGCCCGGCGGCCGTGGAGACCTGGACGACGCCGGCGGGTGCGGGTGCGGCTGCGGGGACAGGCGCAACGGCAGGCGCCGGAGCGGGTGCGGGTGCGGCTGCGGGGGCAGGCGCAACGGCAGGCGCCGGAGCGGGGGAGGGTGGCGAAGCGGGTGCGGGCTTCGCTACGGAGAAGACCACGGTGCTCTCCTCCCGTCCGGCGGGCGTCTCCCATCGGACATCGAGCTTATGCGACCCCGCTCCCGCGGTCACGGGCCACGAGTAGGGGGCAGTGGTGTCCTGCCCCAGGTAGGTGCCGTCCAGCTTGAACTTCACCTTGGCGCCGGCCGGCGCATCGACGCTGACGGTGAGGACGCCGTCGGACTGCACGGTGCCGGCGAGGGGGGAGCCGTCGCCGAGGACGGTCGGGGTGGCGGCCGACGCCGGGAGGGCGAGGGAGGACGTCGCAACTGCGGTGACAGCGGCGACCATCGCGAGCCTGCCGCCGGCGCGCAGGGAGAAGTACGGGTTCATCTGCTTCTTTCCTTATGAGACCTACCGCGTGCGCGGTTCGGAGGCTCCGAGGCTACGAAGGGTTCGGCCGGGACACCACGGCGTACCCCCTGCTTTGCGAGAAAAAGGGCAAGCTCTGCGGGAACACTGGAGCTTCCTTGCGCGAACCAGCACCGCCGGACCGAGTAGTACGCCGCTGAAGACGGGTACCAGAGCGCGTAGATCACTCTCGTAATCCGGCCGGGCGCCCTGTTAGCTGAGGCCCACATGGTCAAGGACGAGCGGCACGTGGGGAAGCTATGAGTTACGGTCTCAGCATCGATGTAGGCACCAGCTTCACCGCAGCAGCGGTGCTGCGGACCGACGGGCAGGGGCCCGAGGAGCCGAGGATCCTGCCGCTGGGCGGCCGTGGCACCAGCATCCCGACGGTCGTCTTCGTCGGCTCCGACGGCACGCGCCTGGTCGGCGAGGTCGCCGAGCGGCGCGGGCTCGCGGAGCCGGGCAACGTCGCCAGGGAGTTCAAGCGACGCATGGGCGATTCCGTGCCCCTCGTCCTCGGCGGCACCGCGATCCTCCCGGAGGAACTCTTCGCCGTGATCGTCGGCTGGGTGGTGGGTGTCGCCACGGAGAGGGAAGGTGGATCCCCGGCCTCGATCACCCTCACGCACCCCGCCGGGTGGGGAGAGCACCGCACATCGCTGTTGAGGGGCGCGCTCGCCGCAGCCGGTCACGACGACGTCGTCCTCATGTCGGAGCCGGAGGCCGCCGCGCTGTCGTACGCCGCGCGGGAGCGCGTGAGCCAGGGCAGCACCCTCGCCGTCTACGATCTCGGCGGCGGGACGTTCGACGCGACGGTGGTCCGGAAAGCCGACGCCGACACGTTCACCATCCTCGGGACGCCCCAGGGCATTGAACGCCTCGGCGGCGCCGACTTCGACCAGGACGTCTTCGACCGCGTGCTCGACGACTCCAACGTGTCCTTCGGGGAGCTGGAGAACTCGTCCCCCGAGGTGCTGGCCGCACTGAACCGGCTGCGCCGCGAGTGCGCCGAAGCCAAGGAGGCGCTGTCCTCCGACTCGGAGGTGACGGTGTCCGTCATGGTGCCCGGGTCCCACTCCCAGGTGCGCCTGGTGCGGTCCGAGTTCGAACTCATGGTGGAACCCGCCCTGCAGGAGACCGTCGAGACCATGCGCTCGGCGCTCGAGAGTGCCGGCGTCAGGGCCGAGGATCTCACCGCGATCCTGCTGATCGGCGGGTCCTCGCGCATCCCGCTGGTGGCGCAGCTGCTGTCCGCGGAATTCAACCGCCCCCTGGCCATTGACGTGGACCCGAAGGCGTCCGTCGCCCTGGGGGCCGCCTTCGCGACGGCCGCCCTCGAGGACACGGAGGACGCAGCGCAGGTGGCCCCCGCGGCGGGCTCCGGCGGGGGCGCCGAGGCAGGGGCATCCGAGCGGCGCCGCTCCGGGGTCAACGCAGCGGGGTTCGCAGTACCGGCCCGGGCGGCGTCACCCTCACCCCGCCACGGCCCGGTAGCCAGGGCCCCGAAGAAGCAGCTGGGCCTCCGGGCAGGTGCGGTCGCCGCGGCGGTGGCACTGCTGGGGGTCGCGACGGCGACGGCGACGAATGCCCCGAACTTCTCCGCCGCCATCTCGAAGTGGGTGGGTGACTCGCACGCCGAGGCGGCCGAGGAGACGAACCCGGCACGGCAGACACCGACGCCGCAGGCTTCGGGTCCGGCCGCCGGAGCCGGCGTCGGACCGCTTGCCGGTGCGGCGGGCACCTCGCTGCAGGACAAGCTCTTCGGCGTGGGTTCGGAAGCGACGGCCGACGGGGTGCCGGGCGCCGCAGGAACGCCGTCGCGCGCGCCCGACGGCGCGAAGCGGAGCACCGACGAGGCGTCCGAGGACGCCGGCGCGGGTCGGCCGACGCCGGGAGTCTCAGCGGACCCGCGGTCGGGGGAAGGCCCTGCGCCCGCCCCGGCCCCGTCGACGCCGTCCGGACCCGGCACGGGGCCGGAGAAGCCCGCGCAGCCCGATCCCTTCCCGTCGGCGGACCCCACCGCCCCGCCCGCGACGCCGACCACGCCTCCGTCGACGGATCCGACCGTTCCGCCGCCGACGACGGATCCGACGACGCCGACCACGCCTCCGTCGACGCCAACCACGCCTCCGACGACGGATCCAACCACGCCTCCAGCGACGCCGGCTCCGACCACGTCTCCGCCGACGGATCCGACCGCTCCGCCTGCAACCCCGCCTGTCCCGCCCGCGGATCCGCCTGCGCCGGTCGAGCCCACCGACACCGCGACGCCCGGGCCTCCGGCTCCCGTCGATCCGCCGACTCCCGGCGAGGGTGCCACCGCCCAGTCCACGGTTCCGGGGTCCTGACCGTGGCCGGGAACTTCCTGGATACCGGCGCGCGCGCGGCCCACGTGAGCCACCCGCTGGAGCTGGATGCGGCGACCTATGAAGTGGTCCTCGCCCTGTGCATCGGGTTCTCCATCCCGGGCCTCGTCCCGCCCCTGCTGCACAGCGAGGGAGCGCCTCCCGAGCAGCTCTTGAGTCGAGCCCGGGCCGCGGGTTTCGTGCAGTCCGACGGGCGCCCCTCGGCGGAGTTGCGCGCCACCATGCTGGCGGAGGCGGAGGTGTACCAGGTGCGGCGGCTGCAGCGCGCGCTCGTGGACCTGTACTGCGAGGAGGCCCTGCCCCTCGGCCGGCTCGCCCGCCAGCTCGCGGCCGACGGCTTCGCCGACGAACGCCTCGCGGTCGTCCTCGAGGACGAAGGCACGGCGCTTCTCGGTACCGATCCGGGCGGTGCCCTGGAACTGCTCGGGCTCGCCGTGGCCGCCGGTGCGGATGTGCCGCGTACGGCTCCGCGGCGGGCGGAGGCTGCACTCACCACCGGCGACCTCGATGCTGCCTCCCGCATCCTGGAGTCCTACTTCGCGCACCATTCCGCTGAAGCGCGGAAGGCGCTCCCCGATCTACCCCGCGCCCTGCGGGTGTCCTGCGCGCTGTGGGCGCACCGCGGCATGATGTCGCGTGCCGCCGATGTGCAGCGCTGGGCCGCGACGCTCCGCCCGCCGGAGATCGAACCCCTCGGGGCGCTGGCACTGCTGGCCGCCGGTGATGCCGCCGGCGCGCGTCGCCTGCTCGACGTCGGAGGGCGCGCACCGAGCCCGTCGCTGCAGGAGGCCGCGGACATGCTGCTCATGGAGGGCGCCCTGCTGTCCTTCGGCGAGGATCCCACCGCTGCCCTCCCCGTCCTCATCCGCGCGTCCGACACCCTCGATGCAGCCGGCAGCATCTCACCGGCGCCGGAGCTGCCGGCGAGCTTCGCCGCGATCGTCGGGCTCCTGGCCGGGAGCCCGCAGACGGCGCTGTCCCTCGTCCAGGCGGCGCTCGCGAGCGGGCAAGGAGGGCAGGGGATGCGTCCGCGCCTGTGCCTCCTGGGCGGATGGGCGGCCATGCTCCTCGACCAGCCCGCCGCGGCGCGCAGCTTCATCACCGAGGCCGGGCGTGCCGGCTTCCGGCCCGGCCCCCGGGACGAGCTGCTGCTGCAATCCCTCGAGGTGGGGCTCGCCCGGCGGGCCGGTGAGGCCTCCGCCCTCGTCCGGACCTGGCAGAAGGCCCGCGAGGCACTGCTGCACGTGTCGGTGGACCTGCTGACCGTCCTGCCGCTCACCGAGCTGGTCATCGCGGCGGCACGCCTCCGGGACGCCGAAGCCCTCAAGCCGCACCTCGACGAGGCCTGGCGTCTCCTCTCGAACCTGGGGGACCCAGCACTGTGGTCCGTACCGCTGCACTGGTCGGCCGCGCAGGCCGCCCTGCTGCTCGACCGCCCGGACGACCTCGCCCCGCACGCGACGGCGCTGGTGGGCCGGGCGACGACGTACCCGCTCGCGGCCACGTTCGCGACGGCGGGCAAGGCCTGGGTCTCGGTCCTCGCGGAACACTTCGACACCGACGCCGTCGAGGAGGCGGCGCGCGGCCTGGCCAGGGCAGGATTCTCCTGGGAGGGCGCACGGCTCGCAGGCCATGCGTCGGCCCGGGCCGCGGACCGCCGGGACATGACCCGGCTGCTCTCCTGTGCACGAGACCTCAGGCCCGCCCGTGATCGGGCGGTGCGTCCGGAGGTGCGGTCCCAGCGGGAGACACCCGTCCCACCGGTTCCCGCCACCCAGCGGCCGGGCCCGGCCACCGCACGGGCTGTCACGGCGAGCACCCAGCACAGGTCCGGAGGACCGGCGCTCAGTGGACGCGAACGCGAGATCGCACAGCTGGTGCTCCTGGGCCGGACGTACCGGGAGATCAGCGAGGAGATCTTCATCTCGCCCCGGACCGTCGAGCACCACGTGGCCCGTATCAGGCGGCGTTTCGGCGCGTCCTCCCGCTCGGAACTGCTGGCCCGGCTCCGCCTGTTCCTCGAACCCGCCCCCGGTGGCAACACCACCGCAGGGGATGGTCCTCCCACCGAAACCCCTAACGGGCGCGGGCGAAACCCCTAACGGTTGCCGGAGGCTAGGGGTACAACTACCGATGCCCGGTCGCCCCCTCCCCTCATACGTTTGAGCCAAGCCAGCAGAGCCGCCGGCAAACCCATAACCGACGAAGGAACGACTCATGACTACTCTCGCTTCAGATCTCCTCGACTTCCTCATGAACCTCTTCAACGACCAGGAAGCGGCCAGCGCGTTCATCAGCGACCCCGAGGCCGCGCTGGCCGAGGCCGGCCTCAGTGACGTCTGCTCCGACGACGTCGACGCCGTCATGCCCGTGGTCCTCGACTACGCCCCGGTCAGCTTCGGCGGCCGGAACGAGAGCTCGTTCGACCGCAACTACGACACGGGCGGAAACTCCTCGGGCGATGTCTCCCCGGGCGGCGGCGGATACACCACTCCGACCGGACCGTCCACGCCCGGCGACAGTGGTCATGACCACGACCATGACCACGACCATGACCACGACCACGACCATGACCATGACCACGATCACGACGGCGGTGGCAGCACCGGTGGTGACGACAACGATCACGGCAACGCGGTGCAGCAGCTCCTCCACGTGGTGAACAACTACTCGTACACCTCATCCGTGGACGACCGCGACACCATCACGGACCAGTCCGTGAACCAGAACATCTGGGCCAATGGTGACGTCAGCCAGATGTTCGACAACGATGCCTTCGTCGCCTCGGGCGACCGTGCAGTGGCCGCAGACGGCGACGTCAAGGTCGACAACTCCGTGGACAACTCCGACGACCACTCCCAGGACAACTCCACCAACGTCCAGGCCGGCGGTTCGGTGAGCGTGGACATCGGCACCGTCGAGGATTCCTACAACGACAACTCGGACAACTCCGACAACTCGGACAACTCCATCGAGGACTCCTACAACGACAACTCCGACAACTCGGTGGACACCGACATCGACGTGGAGATCGAGGACTCGCTCAACACCGAGGACTCGCTCAACACGGACAACTCGGACAACAGCGACAACTCGATCGATGCCGATATCGAGGTGGAGGATTCCTTCAACACCGACAACTCCATCGACGCCGACATCGAGGTGGAGGATTCCTTCAACACCGACAACTCGGACACCACGATCGACGCCTCGGACAACTCGGTCAACACCGAGGTGGACCTCGAGGTCGAGGACTCCTTCAACACCGACAACACCGCGGTCATCGACGCCTCGGACAACTCGATCAACACGGACGTGGAGATCGAGGACTCGTTCACCTCGGACAGCTCGACGACCACCGACGTTGTGGTCCAGGACGCGTTCAACGAGACCGCAGTCGTCACCGACAACTCGGAGAACGAGTACACGTCCATCGACGACTCGGCATTCTTCGTCGACAATGAGGTCGAGGTCGACACCGAGGTCACGGTCGAGGACTCGGCACTCTAGCTCCACGGCACGCCGGGCGAGCCCAACGGGGACACTGTCCCCGTTGGGCTTGTCCGTGGTCTCACACAACAACTCATCGGGGAGGTCCACGTGGACGATCTCGTTCCACTCGTCAAAGCCGGTCTGGGCCTCGTCGCCGAGGGTGATCGGTCCGATCTACGCCAGCGACTGGAGCAGACCCTGGTCCGGTTGGCCAACCCGGACGTCCGGGTCATCGTGGTGGGCGAGTTCAAGCAGGGCAAGAGCAAGCTGATCAACGCGCTCGTCAACGCCCCCGTGTGCCCGGTCGACGACGACATCGCCACTTCCGTGCCCACCGTGGTCCGCTTCGGGGATCCGGCGTCCGCGGCGGTGCTGGTCCCGCTGACCGGCGGGAGCCCGGAGCAGGACGGCCCGGCGTTCGAGCGGCGGCCCGTGGCGCTGCAGGAGATCGCCTCCTTCGTCTCGGAAAAGGGGAACCCCTCGAACCGGCAGGGCCTCGCGTCGGCCGAGGTGCTTCTTCCCCGGCGGGTGCTGGCCGACGGCCTGTCGGTCATCGATTCGCCCGGAGTCGGCGGACTCGACTCCGCCCACGCACTGACCACCCTGACCGCCCTGCCCACGGCGGACGCCATGATCCTCGTGTCCGACGCCTCCCAGGAGTACACCGAGCCGGAGCTGCGGTTCCTCAAGCAGGCGCAGCGGATCGTGCCGAACGTGGGATGCGTGCTGTCCAAGACCGACCTCTATCCCCAGTGGAGGACCGTCGCCGAGCTCGACCGCGCGCATCTCGGCGCGGCAGGCGTCGGGGCCATGCCGCTGATCCCCGTGTCCTCGGACCTCCGCCTCGTCGCCGCGCAGAGCAACGACGCGGAGCTCAACCAGGAATCGGGGTTCCCGGACCTCATCGCGTACCTCCGCAAGGACGTCGTCGGGAAGGCGCAGGCCCTGCGCCGGCGCTCCGTCGCCCAGGACCTGCTGTCCGTCACCGATCACCTGCGCCTGTCCGTCACGACCGAACTCTCGGCACTCCAGGACCCCGAGGGGGTCCCGGTGCTGCTGGCGGAGCTGGAGGAGGCCAAGGAGAAGGCGGACCAGCAGCGCAAGCAGTCCTCACGCTGGCAGACGACCCTCAACGACGGCGCCTCGGATCTCATCGCCGACATGGAGCACGATCTCCGCGACCGCCTCCGGTCCATCCAGCGCGAGGCGGAAGCCGCCATCGACGCCGGGGATCCCGGGCCCGTGTGGGACCAGTTCGCGGAGTGGATCGAGCAGCGCGTCGCCTCGGCGGTGTCCGACACCTTCGTGTGGACCAACGAGCGCTCGCAGTGGCTTGCCGAGCAGGTGGCCGAGCTCTTCGCACTCGACGAGGTTCCGCTGCCCCTGCTGGAGGTGGCCGGCACGGATGGCGTCCTCGCGCCCGTCGAGGAGATACCGTTCCTGGACCCCGGGCGCGTCAGCGCGGCGGGCAAGGTGCTGATCGGCATGCGCGGCTCCTACGGCGGCGTGCTGATGTTCGGCCTGCTGACCGGCATCATCGGCATGTCCCTCATCAATCCCCTCTCGGTGGGTGCCGGCCTGCTCCTGGGGCGCAAGGCCTACCGCGAGGACAAGGAGGCGCGGCTCAAGCGCCGGCAGACCGATGCGAAGAACCTCGTCCGGCGGCAGATGGACGACGTCGTCTTCCAGGTGGGGAAGCAGCTCAAGGACCGGCTGCGCCTCGTCCAGCGCGAGATCCGCGATCACTTCGGGGATATCGCCGAGGAGCACCACCGGTCGCTCGCGGACTCGGTGGCCGCGGCCCAGCGCACCGCGGCGACCTACCGGCAGGAACGGGCCGGTCGGGTGACCGAGCTGAAGGCCCTGCTCTCCCGCATCGACCAGCTCTCCGCGAAGGCGAAACGCCTCGTCCCCGTGGCCGACGGGGCTGCGCCGGACCCAGCGGAATCCCTGGCACGCCCATGACGGATGGCGGCGCCGTCGAGGGTCTCCTGCAGGAGGCCCTCGAGGTCTATGCTGACGAGCCGACCGTGCGCACCGAACTCGAGACCTACGCGCGGAGGCTGCAGGAACCGCTGCGCGTGGCCGTCGCGGGCATGGTCAAGGCGGGCAAGTCCACGCTCCTCAACGCCATCATCGGGGAGGAGATCGCCCCCACCGGGACGGGGGAGTGCACCCGCATCATCACCTGGTACCGGCATGCCCCGACGCCCCGGATCACCGCCTACCCCGTGGAGGGAGAACCGCGGCTGCTCCCGCTCACCAGGGAGGACGGCCGGCTCGTGTTCGATCTCGGCGGCCAGCCGACTGCGGAGGTGGAGCGGATCGTGGTCGAGTGGCCGGCGGAGAACCTGCGCGCCATGACGCTGATCGACACTCCGGGCATCGCCTCGCTCTCGGCGGACGTGTCGAAGCGCAGCACGAACTTCCTCACGCCGCAGGACACGCCGTCCGAGGCGGATGCGGTGATCTACCTGATGCGCCACCTCCATGCCTCGGACGTCACGTTCCTCGAGGCGTTCCGCGACACGAGTGCGGCGAGCGCGGGCACGGTCAACGCGCTGGCGGTGCTGTCGCGGGCGGACGAGGTAGGGGCGGGGCGCATCGACTCCCTCATCTCCGCCTCGCGCGTCGCCGACCGCTATCGCACCGATCCGTCCCTGCGTGCCCTGGTGCTGGACGTCCTCCCCATGGCGGGTCTGCTCGCCCAGAGTTCCCGGACCCTGCGGCAGGCGGAGTACGAGGCCTTCGTCACGCTGGCCGGCCTGGAGCGGACCCAGCGTGAACGCGCGCTGCTCTCCGCCGACCGCTTCGTCGCCGGCTGCACCGCCCTCGGCATAGCTGCGGACGAAGGACGCCGGTTGCTCGACCGCTTCGGACTCTTCGGTGTCCGGCTCGGCTCCGCCCTCGTGCGCGGCGGCGCCGACAATGCCACGGCGCTGGCCCACGAACTCTCGCGGCGCAGCGGACTCGACGCGCTGCTGGGGCTCGTGACCAGGCAGTTCGATGCGCGGTCCTCGCCCCTCCGGGCCAGGACGGCGCTCGCGGGGCTGGAAACGCTCGTGCGCACCCATCCGCGGGCGGGGAGCTCGGTGCTGATGACGGGCATCGAGAGGGTCAAGGCCAATGCCCACGAGATCCGCGAACTGCAGCTGCTGTCGGCACTGCGCTCCAACGAGGTCCCCCTGCCGCCGTCGGTGGCCGCCGACGCGGAGCGCCTGATCGGGGGATCGGGGGTCGCCCCGGCGGAGCGCCTGGCTCTCGCGCCGGACGCCGATCCCGAGCACATCCGTACGGCGTCCCTCGCGGAGCTCGGCCGGTGGCGGGTGCTGACGGAGAATCCGCTCGTGGACCGCGGCGCACTGGAGGCCTGCCAGGTAGTGATGCGCTCGTGCGAGGCGCTGGTGGCGCGTGCGGGCACCCCCGGACCTCTGGCGAAGACGGGCGGCTGACGCCTGCCCGTCACCTCCGCGGAGCGGCTCCTTTGAGCCAGCGGGAGACCTGGGGCAGCAGCGCCACCACGAGCGCGACGGCGGCGAGGACCAGGTGGGCGATGGCCAGATGCGGTACGGGCTGGAAGCCCGCGTCCTCGGTCCCGAGGAACGCCTGGACGAGCAGCACCGCGCCGACGTCGAGCACCAGGACCGCGAGCAGGGCCCACCGGGCCCAGCCGCCTCTGCGCAGCAGCATGCGGGCGAGGAGCCCCGTGACCAGCAGGACCACCGCGAGCGCGCCGAGACTTCCCCAGAAGGCGATCCTGGCGACCATCTCCGCGTCCTCGGCGGCCACGCCGGAGTCGAGGCTCAGGGCGGTGTCCTGCAGGTCCGCAAGGAAGGACTCCCGGTCCATGAAGGCGATGACCAGCGCGGCGATACCGGCAGCCACCGAGGCGAGCCAGAGACCGCCCGCCATGCGCAGCAGCGGAGGCGGTTGCCGCTCGACGGTGACGGGAGGCGGGACGGCGTTGGACATCTCTGGCCGGGGAGGACGCATGGTCGTAATCTAGCCGCGCTGCAGGCGGGCCACAACGGGTCCGGGGCGCCGCAGCGCCGTTCCGGCCACCTTCTTCAGGCCGTCCTCCCGGCCGCCGTCGTTCCTCCCTTTTGGCCGACGACGGTGTGTCGAGCCCGGACACGCCGCCGCGCGGGCCGGTTCGCGTCGAGAGGTGGGAATGACGGGCGGCGTTCAGCGGATCGGGCGGCGTCCCAGGGCCTGGAGGACCACCGCGAGGAGCTGCTCCGGATGCACCATCACGTCCTCGAACGTGAACCGGAGCACGGTATAGCCGGCGATCACGGCCGCGTTGTCCCGTTGCCTGTCGCGGCGGAAGGCCCGACGGTCCGAGTGGTAGGCCGCACCGTCGATCTCGACGACCAGAACGCCCTCGACGAGGAAGTCGACGCGCCCGACCCCAGGGATGTGCACCTGAGGCCGGACGTCGAGGCCGGCTCCCCGCAGCAGGAGGCGGGCCACCACTTCGATCGCCGAATCGGCCGTGCATTCGACCTGCGCGAGCGCGGTGCGGGCCTTCCCGTTGCGTCGGCCCTGCAGACGGGCGTCGAAGGATGCCCGGACGGCGTCGCCGCGGCGAAGGGCGCACTCGACGACCGCGACCGACTCCTCCTCCGGCCGGCACTGGAGCACATGGACCAGCACGTCGAGGAGACCGACCAGAGGCAGGTGAGCATGGACGGCGACCGACCGTCTCCGGTGGTTCACGCAGGAGGAGGAGGTGGCGTCCGGCCGGCTGAGGTGGATCTGCGCCGGGTCGCGGACGCGCCACAGCCCATAGTGTGCCGCGGCGGAGACGCAGGTCAGCCGCGCATGCTCGTCGACCGCCACGACGAAGTCGGCCGGTGCATCCGGGAGCGCCACGACTCCCCGGCGGATGCGCAGCGCGCGGCCCTCGTCGACACTGCGGTCGATCTGCCACTGGCTGACGCCCCGCGCACGGAGCACATGGGTGGGCGCCACGCCTCCGACAAACGACAGCACAGTCTCCAGACTCATCCCTGCAGTGAAGGCCGTCCTGCCGAGGGGGCGGGGTGGCCCGCGAGGTATGTGCACATCGTCAGTGCCCCGGCGGCGTCGGGGAGGGCGACGCCGCCGCCGTCGTTCCCCCTTTTCGGCCACGGAGTGCATGTCGGATGGGGGACACACCGGGTGGTGAGCCGGTCGGGCGCAGAAAGCAGGAACGACGGCGGGTGGCGACCGGCGGAGGGGTCGGGGCGCCCGTGCGGCCGGGGCCGGGTCGCCCGCCCTCTCGGGACATGGCAAACTGGTACACCGTGCGCACATGCTCCGGCACCGGTCGGGCGTGGACGCGGTCCGCCCTGGTGTAACGGCAGCACCCCAGCCTTTGGAGCTGTGGAGTATAGGTTCGAATCCTATGGGCGGAACGGGGAGAGTCCTCGGCCGGTGGGGCCAGGACGCCGCCGGTCAGCTACAGCATAGGAGCGCTTCTTCATGAGCAACCATGACGGTTCCATCATCGCTGCACGCACGGACGGGACGCAGAAAGCGCCGGCCGCAGTGATCGTCCTCGCTGCAGGCGCCGGCACCCGCATGAAGTCCCGGACCCCGAAGATCCTGCACCCCATCGGCGGCCTGTCCATGATCGGCCACGCCCTCGGTGCCGCCCGCGGCGTGCAGCCCCGCGAGCTCGCCGTCGTCGTCCGGCACGAGCGCGACCGCGTGGCCGAGCACGTCACGCAGCTGGACGCCACCGCGGTCCTGGTCGACCAGGACGACGTCCCCGGTACCGGCCGCGCCGTGCAGGTGGCCCTCGACGCCCTCGACGCGCGCGCCTCCGAACAGCTCACCGGCACCGTCGTGGTCACCTACGGCGACGTCCCCCTGCTCACGCCCGAGACCCTCCGCGAACTCGTCGCCGTCCACCAGGGCGACGGCAACGCCGTCACCGTCCTCACCGCGCTCCTCGAGGACCCCACCGGTTACGGGCGCATCCAGCGGCACGACGACGACACCGTGGTCGCGATCGTCGAGCACAAGGACGCCTCACCCGAGCAGCGCGCCATCCGCGAGGTCAACTCCGGCATCTACGCGTTCGACGCCGCCGTCCTCCGGGACGCGCTGACCCGGGTGGACACCGCCAACGCCCAGGGCGAGATGTACCTGACGGACGTCCTCGCGATCGCCCGCACCGCCGGTGGGCGCGTGGCCGCCGTCGTCCTCGCCGACCGCTGGCAGGTGGAGGGCGCGAACGACCGCGTGCAGCTCGCCGCGCTGGGCGCCGAACTCAACCGCCGCATCGTGGAGCGGTGGATGCTCGCGGGCGTGAGCGTCGTGGACCCGGGCACCACCTGGATCGACACCACCGTGGTCCTCGACGAGGACGTCACCCTGCTGCCCGGCACCAGCCTCCACGGCCGGACCGTCGTGGCACGCGACGCCGTCGTCGGCCCGGACACGAGCCTCACCGACGTCGTCATCGGCGAGGGCGCGCACGTGGTGCGCACGCACGGCAGCGGTGCCCGCATCGGCGCCGGCGCCGGCGTGGGACCGTTCACCTACCTGCGCCCGGGCACCGTCCTCGGCGAGGAGGGCAAGATCGGCGCGTTCTACGAGACGAAGAACGTGACGATCGGCCGCGGCTCCAAGCTCTCCCACCTCGGCTACGCCGGCGACGCCGAGATCGGCGAGTACACGAACATCGGCTGCGGCAACATCACCGCCAACTACGACGGCGTCGACAAGCACCGCACGGTCATCGGCTCGCACGTCCGCACCAGCTCCAACACCGTGTTCGTGGCCCCGGTGTCGGTGGGCGACGGCGCGTACACCGGGGCGGGCGCCGTGGTGCGCAAGGACGTCCCCGCCGGCTCGCTCGCCCTGAGCTTCGCGCCCCAGCGGAACATCGCCGACTGGGTGGCGGGCAAGCGCCCGGGCACGGCGGCCGCCACCGCAGCAGCCGGCGCCGACACCACCCAGACCCCCACAGGCACGACCTCGAGCACAACCACAGAAGAGAGCACCAACGCATGAGTGAGATCACGGCACGCGGCGAGAAGAAGCTCGTCCTCGCCTCGGGACGCGCGCACCCCGAACTGGCCGAGGAGATCGCGTCATGGCTCGGCACGGAGCTCCTTCCGGTGTCCGCCTACGACTTCGCCAACGGCGAGATCTACGTCCGCTCGGGGGAGAGCGTGCGTGGAACCGATGTCTTCGTCATCCAGGCGCACCCGGCGCCGCTGAACAACTGGCTCATGGAGCAGCTGATCATGGTCGACTCGCTCAAGCGCGCCTCGGCCAAGCGCATCACCGTCGTCTCGCCGTTCTACCCCTACGCACGCCAGGACAAGAAGGGCCGCGGCCGCGAGCCCATCTCCGCACGCCTCGTCGCCGACCTCTACAAGACCGCAGGCGCCAACCGGCTCATGTCCGTGGATCTCCACACCTCGCAGATCCAGGGCTTCTTCGACGGACCCGTGGACCACCTCATGGCCATCCCGCTCCTGGCCGACTACATCCGGTCACGGGTCGACGCCGACAACGTCACCGTGGTCTCCCCGGACACCGGCCGCGTCCGCGTGGCCGAGCAGTGGGCCGAGCGCCTCGGCGGCGCACCGCTCGCCTTCGTCCACAAGAGCCGGGACCTCACGGTGCCGAACCAGGCCGTGTCCAAGCAGGTCGTCGGACAGATCGAGGGACGCACCTGTGTGCTGATCGACGACATGATCGACACCGGCGGAACCATCTCCGGCGCCGTGCAGGTGCTGAAGAACGCCGGCGCGAAGGACGTCATCATCGCCGCCACCCACGCCGTGTTCTCCGACCCCGCGGCCCGCCGCCTGGCGGAGTCGGGCGCGCGCGAGGTGGTCGTCACCAATACGCTGCCCATCCCGCCCGAGAAGCGGTTCCCGCAACTCACCGTGCTCTCCATCGCGCCCCTGATCGCCCGCGCCATCCGCGAGGTGTTCGACGACGGTTCGGTCACCAGCCTGTTCGACGGCAATGCCTGACAGGAGTTCCACGCATACTGGCACGCAATTGAACACTCGTATACCACGTATTAATTGCGGGGTTTGCAAGTAGTCTTACCGTTACTACGTGGGTGCAAAGCGAGTAGGTGGCGTCGAACTCCAGTAAGTGTTACTCGTGTAGACGGTTGGAAGCCTTTCTAGGCTCGGGGGAACCACACATTCTTCGAATCCAGGAAGTGCTCCCATGGATGCTCGAACCGCTGGCGCAACCGTCCAACCCTCGCTAATCTCCGTTCACCGCAAGGTGGTGGCGATATGAGCAGGCTGGCCGAAGCACCCTTCTTCGTAGGGCGAGCCGATACCGTCGCGGCGGTCGAGGAGGCGCTGCTCTCGGCCGGCTCGGTCGGAGCCGTGCTGGTAGGGGATGCAGGCGTCGGCAAGACCGCCGTCATGCAGCAGGCCCTGGCAGCGCGGGCCGCAGACCTGCTGGTCGTCCGCATCCGGGGCTCCAAGGGCTCCTACCACCAGGCGTTCCGGCCGGTGAATTTCCTGCTCTCAGAACTCGAAACGGACGTCATCGACCATCCCGTGACGGTCCTGCGGGCGGTTTCCGAGCTCCTCAACTTCCAGGCGCGGGGCCGGCGCGTGGTCCTCGCGGTCGACAACATCGAGTACCTGGACCCGTCCTCCGCCGCCCTCATCACGCAGCTGGTCCTCAACGGGACCGCGAGCGTGCTGCTGACCACACAGGACTTCACCGCCGCGGACCCCATGTTCGCCTCGCTGTGGCGGGACGGCTCCCTCAGGAGGTTCGACCTCTCGCCCTTCACGGCAGCCGAGGCCCGGGTCTTCATCGAAGCCGAGCTCGAGGGGCGGGTCAGCGTCGAGTGCGTGCACCTGCTCCTGAGGATGAGCGGAGGCAACGCCCGCTTCCTGCAGGCCTCCGTCCGCGCACTGCGCGGTCGCCGCATCGTCGAGCAGGACGGCACCTGGGTGCTCCTGCCCGGCGGCACCCCCGTGCCGACCGAGGTCACCGAGGCAGCCACCGCCGTCCTGGACGCGCTGCCCGCGGGGCAGCGGGACGTCGCACTCCTCCTTGCACTCGCGGGCCGGCTGCCCATCCCCGACGTGCACCGGCTCGCCGGTAGTACCGACGTCGACGCCCTGCAGTCCGCGGGCCTCGTCGTCGTCCGCCACGGCAAGCAGGAGTATGTGGAACTCACGAACCCGGTGCTGGGCGCCGGCGCCGTCGAGTCCCTCTCCGCACAGCGTGCGCAGGAACTGTACGCACGGGTCGCGGACGAGGCCGGACTGACCGACGCACTCGACCCGGAGCAGCACGCGCGCTGGCTCCTGCGCTGCCACCGCCCGGTCTCCGCCGCCCTCGGGCTGGCTGCCGCGCAGTCCGCGAGGACCGAGGGCCGGTACTGCGACGCCGTCGAGTTCACCGAGATCCACGACGCCCACCGGTCGTCCGCCGCTGTGGCGGCCGAGCGGATCCGGGCGCTCACCGACGCCGGCCGTTTCGAGGACGCCGCGAATGCCCTCTCCCTCGCCGCTCCGCTCGTGGAGCAGGCTGAGCCCGCCGACGCGGTGCGGATGCTCCTCGCCGACGCGGCCCTGCGCAACTTCCTGGGTCTGCGCGGTGCGGGTGACCCCCTTGCGGAGGCGGAAGCCCGCGTAGACGCCGCCACCGGGGATACGGACGCGCTGCGCGCCGAGATCATCATGACCCGGGCGGAGCTCGCCTCCCTCGACGGCGAGTACCCGCGCTCCCGCGAACTCATGCAGTTCCTCGGGGCGGCGGCCTACCCGCTCAGCCCCGAGCAGAAGATCCGCAGCGACGTCCTCCTGTGCGAGGCGTGGGCCATGATGGAGAGCCAGTTCGAGGCCCTCCAGCTCGCCGACGATCTTGCCGACCGCCTGCAGCACGGCGGCGTGAGCCACCGCACGCGGGAGATCGCCTACCTCCGCCTCATCGCTGTCTACAGCGCGTCGGGCAGCTGGGGCTCCGGTGCCCGGCGGCTCGGCCTGGACATCGAGGACGGCGAGGTGGCGCACCGCGGCTCCTCCGTGCAGCTCGCCCTGGGACTCGTCCGCGCCCGCTGCGGCCAGCCCGAGGACGCCCTCGGGCTGCTGAAGCCGGCGTTCGACCAGCTGCGGGGCGGAGATCCGCACCGCCTCCTGCCGGTCGCAGCGGCGTCGATCGCCTACTGCCACACCATGAACCGGAACATCCAGGACGCCATCCCGTTCCTCGTCCACGCGGAGCCATCCGCCGGCGTGCCGTGGATGGTGCGGCGGCTCACCGCCCAGCTGCAGCTCTCCAGCCTCGGCCTGCGGGAATCGAAGTCGGAGGCCGCGCTGCAGCTGCAGGCACTGGGGCAGCGGGACAGGGAACGGGGAGCGTCGCTCTTCGGGCTCTCCGCCTTCACCACCGCGGTGCGGCTCGGCAACACCGAGGCACTGGCCGAGCTGTCCGAGGTCGCCGCCCGCGTGCAGGGACCGTTCGCCCGCCTCAGCGAGATGTTCGCGAAGGGAGTGAGTCACCGAGACGCCGAGGTGCTCCTGCAGGCCATGGAACTCGCAGCCGCGGCCGGCGACCAGAACTTCGGCCGCGACGCCGCCCGGTCCGCGCTGAGTGCGGCGCAGGCCATGGGCAACAAGTCCACGGTGCGCGAGGTGCAGCAGCGGGCGCGGCAGGTCCTCGTGAACGAGACCTCCGGCGGCCCTCTGTCGCAGCTCGAGTCGCTCACCCCGAGGGAGAGCGAGATCGCGCAGCTCGCGGCGGGTGGCTACGCCAACCGGGAGATCGCCGATGTGATGTGCGTGTCCGTGCGGACCATCGAGGGCCACCTGTACCAGATCTACTCCAAGCTGCACGTCTCTTCCCGCCTCCAGCTCGCCGAGCTGCTGCCCACCCGACTGCAGTGACACTCCGGGAAGACGGTTCGGTCCCCCTCGTCGGGATCGAGCGCATCCTGGGTGCGATCGTCCACACACTGTCCCACCCCGATCTCCACGGGGCACTCGTCATCGGTGAGACCGGGATGGGCAAGAGCGCCATCGCGCGCCGGCTCGTGCCGATCATCGACGGCCAGCACAAGCGGTGCTTCGTGATCCGGGCGACGTCGAACCTCGCCGATGTGCCCTACGGCTCGCTCGGCGCCTATCTCTCGGACGCCTCGCCGCAGGCGCTGCGTTCGTCCCTGTCCGCACTCCGTGCGCTCGTCGCATACCTGAGGGAGGCGTCGCAGGGCCGGGACGCCGTGGTCATCATCGACGACGCCCAGTACCTCGACGACGACAGCAGCCACATCCTCACCCAGCTCGTGGTCTCGCGGACCATCAAGGTGGTGCTCTTCTCCAACGGCATCCCGCCGCGCTCCGGCGAGCTGTTCTCCCTCTACACGGACGGGTTCATCAGCCGCGTGGACCTCGCCGGGCTGTCCGACGCCGACGCCGGCAGGTTCTGCGAGAGCACCCTCGGCGGTCCCGTGACCCGGGGGGCCGAGGTCTACTTCGCCCGCCAGAGCGCAGGGAACCCGCTGATGCTGCGCGCCCTGCTCGACCACGCCTCGGCCACGGGGGAGCTGGTGCTCCGCGACGGCGTGTGGTGTCTCACCGGACGCTTCCACCCTCCCGGCCCGCCGCTCACGGACCTCGCGAAGACCCTCCTCCAGGGGCTCAGCGAGCAGGAACGGACGGCGTACGAGGCCGTGTCCCTCAGCGGCGGCCTGACCGCGGCGCGCTTGGCGCGGCTCGTGGAGGACGCCGTGGCGCAGCAGCTGCTGCGGCGCGGGCTTCTGCGCAGCCCCGGCTCGCCCAACGGGTTGCTCCGGGTGGCCCACCCCATGATGACGCGTGTGATGCGGGCGCTCGTCCCCGCCGGGCGGAGCGCCGAGCTGCGCCGGCAGGTGTTCGACGACGACGTCACGCTGCCCGCCCTGCAGGACGGGCGGATCGAGTACCTGAACTGGGCCCTCGACGCCAACGTGCCGGTCCCGGCCACGATCCTCCTCGAGGCTGCGCGGACGGCGGCCCACGTGTCGCGGCCGGAGTCGGCCCTCCGCTTCGCGGGAGCCGCGAAGGCCGGGGGAGGAGACGCCGCATCGGCCGTGGAGGAGGCCCGCGTGCGGGTGACCCTGGGGGAGTACGCGGTCGCCGTGGCGATGCTCGATCAGGTGCTCGCCGGTCCGGCTCGGCCCGGCACGCTGGCCGACGCCGCCACGCTCAAGGCCCTGGCCTGTGTGCGGCGCGGCGACGACCCGGACACCCTCCACCGCATCGCGGAAGCGTGCGCGGCGCGGCTCGAGGCCGCCGGGGCGGGGAGTATCGGCGCACCACTGTCGGCAGACACCGCGGATGACGGGGCGTCGGCGCCCGAGGACCTGACGCTGCTCCACCTGCTCGGCTGGGTCCTGGAAGGGCAGTTCGAGACGGCCCGCACGCAACTTGAGGCCCTCGAAGCATCCCTTTCCTCACAGCAGACCGACCCGCCGGCCCACGTCCCGGTGCTGGTGCTGACGCTGCGCGGCATGATCGACGGCGCCCTCGGCCTCTCCGACGCCGCGCACGCGGAGCTGCGGGCGGCCCTCGAGAGCGTGGACCGGTCCCAGGGGCGGCTGGAGCACCTCCGGGCGCCCATCGTGGTCCAGTACGTCACCGCTCTCATGGGGTCCGGTGACTTCTCGACGGCCACGGAGGCGATCGACGAGTACCGCCGGCAGCCGCTGGTGGACCTGAGCTACGTCAGCGGCGCCCTCCCCGTACTGCAGGCCGTCCTGGAGGTCCGCCGCGGCAAGTACCGCTCGGCGCTGCGGATCCTCATCCCCGCCCTGGTGTCGCTGCGGCAGGCGGACAGCGAGATGCTGCTGCCCTACGCGCTCGGCGTGGCGGCCTGGTGCGCCCATTCGCTGGGGGAGAAGGAGACCGCGGGCGCCTTCGAGCAGGAGTTCAACCAGGTCCCCGGCACCGGCAGCCGCCCCATGCTGCTCGTGGCCCGGGCCTACCTCGCCGCCGCGAACTCCGGCAACTCCGAGGACGGCCACGATCTCGATGCGCTACGGGAGCTGGCCGAGACGGCAGGGTCGGCGCCCTTTCCGGCCTGCGAGAAGGACACCCTCGAACTGCTGCTGGCCCTCGGGGACACCGCACGGGCCTGGCGCCTCGCGGAGCTCGCGGACAGCTTCGAAGGATCGGAGGCGCAGGTCCTCTCGCAGTACGCCCACGCGCTCACCGCCTCGGACCCCGACGCCCTCCTGCTGGCCGCCGACAAGGCGGAGAGCATCCAGAAGGTCCCGCTCGCCGCCGATGCCTCGGCCCGGGCCATGCGCCTGTACGCGGACAAGGGGGATGTGAGGGCACGTCGGCTCGCCCTGCGGGCCATGCGCCGGCGTCAGTCACTGCTCGAAGGCGTGCTGCCGCACGAGGAGGGTGATACGCGCACGTCCCATGAGCTGACCTCGAGGGAACGGGAGATCGCGAAGCTCGCCGCCGAGGGTGCGACGAACCGCGCCATCGCGAGAATCCTCGTCCTGTCTACTCGCACGGTGGAGGGGCATCTCTACCGGATCTACGGGAAACTGGGCATCACGACCCGCGAAGAACTCACCGCCGAGTTCTCGGGCGACCAGGATCAGCGATGACGGCGGGTCCGACCATGTAGTTCTACGTTCCGAGTAGGTAGTTGAACTGACAATTCCGGGTAGCCGTGGGGGAAAAACGAGCCCCTCGTACTCGTGAGAGGTATGCAAGCGGTACGTAATGTTGCATGTGTTGGAGCAAGGGTGGTCCAGCAGCAGGGCTCATGCCCTCACCCGAGTGAAGGCGGGTCCCGGACTGGGGCCAGCGGCATAGGAGTCTTCTTGAGACCGAGACTTCGTCCCCAGCTGTCGCTGGCCCCTTCCCCGGATTCAGGGCAACCTGACCAGAGCGGAACGAACGCAGAAGAAGGGCCGGAGCAAATGCTCCGGCCCTTCTTCTGCGTACCAGGTGTTGACAGGTGCTACTGGTTGTTACGCCTCGACGGAGCGACGGCGAGCAACAACGATGCTGCCGGCACCCAGGCCGAGCGCGCCGATGCCGGCGGCGCCCCAGAGAAGCATGGCGGAGTCCATACCGGTGTTGGCGAGGCCACTCTTGCCGGTGGCCGAGGTGGTGCCACCCGTCGTACCGCCGGTGGTGCCACCGACAGCGTTCGCGGAATCGACGACGACCGTCTGCGACACGGTCTTGCCCGCGGCGTTGGCTGCGGTCAGCGTGTAGACGCCTTCTTCGGCAAGGGTCACCGTGTAGGAAAAGTTGCCGTTGGCGTCCGCCGTGGTGGTGTCCTCGAGGACGATCTGGTTGAGGACGATGAGACCGCCACGTGCCGAGGCAGCTCCGCCGGCACCGAACCCTGCAGCGGACGGCGTTGCGTCCGTGCGGTCGACGGTGATGGTGATGAGCTCACCGGGGGCGAAGGGGCTTCCCGTGCTGCTGAAGACCACTGCTTCGCCCGGCGCGATGGTGCCGTCGCTGACGGTGGCGGTCTCGTCGGTGACGTAGGCAGGAGTGGAGACGGGAGCGGCCGTTGCCGCACCTGCTCCGATGAGGGTGATGGTACCGGCGATTGCCAGGACGGAGGCGGTCTTGCGCATGGTGGCTCCCCAAGAAGAAAAAGAAATGAGACGAGATAAAGCAGGTGATCTGATCGGGCCTTCGTTCCCCAAACGCCCTCGATCGACTCCTCGTACCGTATAGCAACTGGCCGCAATACTCTAACTGGCCCAGGAACTACTTGGGTTAGAGGAATCTCTACTCACAAAGTAGCAGCGAAATATAGGTATGAGAAGTGGCCGGCGTCCCATGACGCAGATGTAACCCAGTGTTAACCTGACGCTTTGCTCGGCCGTCGCGTCACCCGCAGGACTGTAGACCTTCTGCTGGCAGCACGATGTCGGCGAGGTCCTGAACGGTCGGGGTGACGTCGAGCACCGGCTCGGTGTCCTGCACGACCTTGGAGAAGTCCATCTCCAGGGTCGCCGTCTCGCCCGGGCCGAGTTCGGTTGTGAGGATGCCGACAGGCCGGTTGCCGTGCGCGAAGGACCCGATGGGCGCATCGGCGCCGTCGATACGAGCCTGCTGCAGGCGTGACTGGGCGGGGCCGTAGCTGACAGTGTTGGTCTTCACCCGCCCCGGGTCGACACCGAACGCGCCGGCCCCTGTCACGTACTCGGGCAGGCTGGTAGCGGCGTCCGCCGGCGCGGTATTGGTCAGGGTCACCCTCACCGTGTAAAGGGAGTACCCGTCGCCCGTGCAGCTCTTCACGAGCTGCACGGTCCGCCGCACGTAGTAGTCCATCTTCGCGCCCGTGCCGTCGTTGAAGTAGACACCGAACGCTGCTCCGCCGACCGCGGGACCGAGAGCGGCACCGGACAGATCGGTCTGCGCAAGGAGGTCCTGCTCGTCGGGCGAAGCGGACCACAGGTACAGGCGTCCCTGCCCCGCACTGGTGACCAGGGAGTCGACGAGTTGCGTGCCGTCACCTTCAACATCGGTCAACGCTCCGAACACCTTCGCCGCCACGGCTGCGAAGTACGCATCCTGCAAAGCCGGCTCCTCAATCTCTGCGTAAACATCAGAGAGGAGCGTAGGCACTACGTTCGTGGAGTCGAGCGCAGTGGGCAACTGCGTCTCGGTGAGCAGGGCATCGACTGCGGGATCGCCGAATTCTCCAAGCTCCACAGGGCCGGTGGCCCCCAGGATGTTGGCGAGTACCACTGGGTCCAGAGCAATCACACCGTCGATGTTCGACCCCGGGTGGCGTTGCTCCCACATCTGCTGCGCAGTCGATGCGGCCGTGGGGAAATCGGGCGTGAGGTTGACGCTCTGCATGAATGTGCCCATGCGGTACGAGTAAATCTGTTCCTGCTCGGAATCGATTGGGAGAGACGGGCTGAATCGCCCCAGTTCGGAGGCACTGCCTTGATCGGTCAAAGAGATCCGGCCGTCGTCCACTGCGAGCACCGCCAGCGCGCCGGGGATGCCTCCGGTCGCCCGCACCTCGGCGCTGTTCTGCACCAGGACCAGGTAGTTACGGGACCCGTCGGCGCCCAGCATGGCGGGCAGTAGTTCACCGGCACGGGAAGCGTCGTTCATAGGTCCCCGCACTTCGTCGAGCCGCTTGACAGCGTCCTGCAAAGGGCCGGCGATCTGTGGTAGCAGCTCCGAGCGGTCGATTGCTTCGAGGCGGCCGTAGGACAGATCGACCGTGGAAGCTGCGGCGGCCAGGGTGGGGGCGATATCCGCCAGGGGAGCGGTGTCGATGCGCCCCTCGACGGGCGTGAGCGAATCCCAATCCAGAGCGGCGATCTTGTCGACCATGGGCGCGACTGCCCGGTTCACGACGTCGTCGGCCGAGACGGTCACTTCGGAGACAGCGCTGAAGTTCTGGCCGACGAATGGAAGGATGCCAGCGGCTTTCCATAAGGGGTCGGTGCCGGCTGCACGAGCTGCATTGGTGTGCTCTGTCAATTCAGCCGTTACGGCGCTGGCTCGATCGGTATCACGACTGACGACGGCCGCCTGTAGATCGGGCAGCAGGGACATGCTGCTCTCGAGATTACTGCGTACTTGCTGCGCACGATGTGCCAGCCAGCCACCGGCTGCCACAAGCAGTACCAGCACAATGACGGCGGTCGCCAGCAGCGCGCGGGAACGCTTACGGCGATCGCCCTCCTGCGCGCTCGAATTCCTTGAAGATCGCACCGACGCCCCGGAATTCGCAGACACAGCGTTGATGGAGTATCCGTCAGTCATGCAAGAGTCCTTCATACAGTGGCGTGAGACCAGGGGAGGGGTGGCAGGTCAGAAGGCGCCGTGGCGTCCGATGACGGCTTTGAACGTGCGCAACAGGATGGTCAGGTCACCGAGGAACGACCAGTTCTCTACGTAGTACAGGTCGAGGCGAACGGTCTCGTCCCAGGAAAGAAGTGATCGCCCACTGACCTGCCACAGTCCGGTCATACCGGGCCGCACCAGCAGTCGTCGGTGCGCGCGAATGTCGTAACGCTCCACTTCGGCTGCCAGAGGGGGACGCGGACCCACGAGGGACATCGAGCCACCGAGGACGTTGAACAGCTGTGGCAGTTCGTCCAGGCTGAACTTCCGCAAGACACGACCGACGCGGGTAACACGGGGGTCGTTCTTCAGCTTGAACAGAACCTCGTTGCCCTCGTGGTTCTCTCGGAGCTGCTCAAGCTTCGCCTCCGCGTCCACCCCCATGGAGCGGAACTTGTACATCTCGAAACGCTCACCTGCAGTGCCCACTCGTTCCTGGCGAAACAGGATGGGACCGGACGAGTCGAATCGCACCAGTAGAGCGATTATGGCGAGCAGGGGAGAGGCCGCCAAGACGATCAGGGAGGCACCGATGATGTCGGTCGTCCGCTTGACGAAGCGCTGACCTTTCTCCAAATTTGGCGTGGAAACGTGGATCAGGGGAAGACCGGCCACCGGACGTGTGTGAATGCGCGGCCCCGCGACGTCCGTGAGGGCAGGCGCCATGATGAGGCGAATGTTGAGGTCAGCGAGCGCCCAGCCCAAGGCCCGGATGGTTTCGGGTGCCAGTTGCATGCTGCTCGAGAGCGCTACAGCATCAGGAGCGAATGCTCTGATGTCGGAGATGATCTCATCTGCCTCGATAGCTCGTCCGACTACTTGCAGATCGAGGGTCCCAGCAGTGTTTGCACCGAGTTCAACCCCCGGCAGGTAGGCCCCAACGGGAAGGTAGCCGGCCATCGGTTGCGCCCGGAGCGAGTCAGCTAGGTGCTGCACACCATTGGAGCTACCAATAACGAGCACGCGAAGTGAACTGTTGCCCCGCTCGCGTTCGATATGAAGGAAGCGACGGACAATGACACGAGCCAGCAGAAGCATGATGAGGCCCGCTGGCAAAGCGACACCCACATATCCGCGCGCGGTGTCGAACTGCAGCGCGTAGCTGACGATGGCGACGAGCCCAAAAAGAATCAGCGAGGCACTGACGACCCGCTTGTACTCCTCCGTGCCATGTCCGAGTACGGTCGCCTCCCTGCTGCCGCGGAGGGACAGCATTATCCACCAGCCGGCTGCAAGCACGAGGGACAGGATCACATAGGGCTGTTCACGCGCGCTTAGCCGCTCAGCTTCGGGAACCCCGAAACGGACGATAAGAGCTCCAACCGTTGCCCACAGCACGACGGCGGCATCCACTACGGCTAGACGCCTACCGTACCGCTGGGTCCACCCAGTATTCTGTTTGATCTCCGGCACCAGTTCCCCATACCCCGGAGCACGCCGCCCTTAAGCGACATGCTGATTATTTGGTTTGAGACGGAACCCCGAAGATGCGCTCATCGAAGTCAGAGGGAGCATCCTTACTGGATCGTCGGGTGACCGGTTGAGCATCGTCCATAGTGGACGGAGTTACCGAATCGTACGAATAGTAGCTGTAGGCGTAGGCGTCAGGTCCCTTGCTGGGCAGGAGGTTGATGACGACGCCGAGCAAGTCAGCCTTCACCATCTCCAGGTTTCCAAGTGACTTCTGCAGGTCAGGCAGCTTCACCTTGGACGAGCCGATGACCAACACGACGCCACCCACCTGCTGCGCAAGTACAGCCGCATCCGTAACGGGGAGCAGCGGCGGAGCATCAATGATCACCGCGTCGAACTTCTGCTCGAGCCGGGTAATAAGCTGTTTCATGGCGTCGGATCCCAGCAGTTCACTGGGGTTTGGTGGAATTTGCCCAGCTGTCAGGATGTACAGCTCGTCCGCGCCCCAAGGCTGAAGTAGATCTTCAACATCGGCTCGGCCAATCAGAGCGGTGGTGAGCCCAGCATTGCGCTCGAGCCCCAGATATTCGTCCACGCGGGGCCGTCGAAGGTCAGCATCAACGAGCACAACGGATTGGCCGCTCTGAGCGATAGCGATTGCAAGGTTTGTAGCAGTGGTGCTTTTGCCTTCCCCAGGCAATGAAGACGTGACCAGGACCGCTTTGGACTTGTGGCTCACGTGAGCAAACTGCAGGTTCGTGCGGATCTGTCGGAATGACTCGGCGCGAGGACTTTGAGCCGGCGCCTGTGTCAGCAGTGGCTTCTTCTGCGCATCGGCATCGAAGGAGATTCCGCCGAGGAGGGGGGCGTCGCTGATTCGGCGGAGATCGGATTCCCCACGAACACGGGTATCCAAGGTGGTTCGTAAGAAAGCAAGAGACACTCCGATCGCAACCCCAAGTAGCAGACCAAGCACAACATTCATGCGTGTATTTGGAGCGGACGGGTCCACAGGAGCCACAGCGGGCTGGACTACTGTCAGTTTCACAGGAGACGATCCGGCGCCATCCCCCGTTTCTATTTCGCTCACGACCTTAACCAGGCTCTCACCCACTGCTTGCGCGATGGCTGCGGCCTGCACAGGCGAACTGTCTTCAGCAGTGATAGAGATGATCACCGTATTTAAATCAGCAGTTGCCGCAACGACCATAGCTAGCTCTGCAGGCGAAACTTCAAGCCCCAGACTGTCGATGGCGGGCTGCAGAACGGCCGGCGTGCCCACCGTCTCGACGTATGACTGAACCCGTGCCTGGGAGAAAGTATTGCCCTGTTGTAGTTCCTGTATGGACCCAGAACTATTAATAGCAACAAACAGCCTAGTCTCAGCTTGGTACGTAGCTTTCAATATAAGCGAGATGGAAACGGCGACGATCAAGCCAAGTATTGCGAAAGCCGCAATCAATATCCAGTTCCTGCGGAGAATCCGCAGGTAATCCGTCAACTCCAAGTTGAGACCCTTCGAATTAGAGTTCGGGCTCCCAGAAGGAAGATCCGCTCTATAGTAACCATGCGCAGCGGCCTTCGACGACGATGACTGTAGTGCTCGGCGCGTTGGTCAGCTTGTGGGCAAGGGGTCGAGCGGCGCGGCGCAACGGCAGGATGAGACGCTCATGGGTCAAGCTACAGTTGGGAGGGTCTCACACTCTTCCCTTGGACGTCGTCTCGGCGCATGCAGTCATGCTCTGTGTCCAGGCCGCACTCGCGGCAGCGCGCGAGTGTTCACGCGGGTGGCACACCGAAACAAGCAAACGACGGAAGCGAAGCGGGGGGGCACATTGACCGGAGTGCTAGTGCATGAGTGGATTGAAAAGCGAGGGGGCGCCGAGCGTGTTCTAGATGCAATGGTTGAATCCTTCGAGGACATCGACATTTACTGTCTCTGGAACGACGATCCGACGCGCTACGACCCGAGAGTCGTACGCGAAACCGTACTGGCTCGCACTCCGCTTCGACACAAAAAAATACTTGCCCTTCCTGCCGCGCTCGTCACATGGCGACACCTATCGGCTACGCAGGAGTACGCCTGGGCGCTTGTCAGTAGCCACTCATTTGCTCACCATGTTCGATTCCCGAATAATCCTGATCTTAAAAAATTGGTTTATGTTCATACCCCGGCGCGCTATATCTGGGCGCCAGAAGCCGACGCTCGCGGACGGAGCGCGGCTGCACGAACAGTTGGACCAGCATTGCGTACCCTAGACCGTCACCGAGCGAAGGAGATTTACAGTGCTGCAGCAAATAGCGACTTTGTTGCGCAAAGAATTAGAAGAAGTTGGGGTATTGAAGCATCGACTATATACCCTCCAGTTAATGTGAACCGTATCCAGGCAAACTCCGATTGGAGCGGCGCTCTCGACGGGACCGACGCTGACATTCTGGGCAGATTGCCCTCCGACTTCGTTTTGGGTGCGTCTCGGTTTGTGGAATATAAGAAACTTGAAACAGTCATTGATATCGCGGTAAGTATGGGCGTAGCAGCGGTGATAGCAGGAAGCGGGCCGGACGAGATGCGACTTCGGGCCCACGCCAGAGAGCGTGGTGCTCAGGTATTCTTTATCTTGAAGCCATCAGACCCACTGCTTTATTCCCTGTATCAGCGGGCGCTACTTTACGTATTCCCAGCTCTGGAAGATTTTGGAATCATGCCGGTAGAAGCGATGGCCGCGGGTGCCCTAGTTCTCGCGAACGAAGTTGGAGGAACTTCAGAAACAGTAGAAGACGGAGCAACTGGCGCGCTGGCGGACTTCTCCAGCAAGGCCAGCATCAAAGAAGCAGTGGAGCGAGCCCTAAGTGGTCAAGCTTCGTCGAGTAGATCGCGCGCGATGAAATTTTCCGATGGAGTGTTTCGCTCCTCCTTATCTTCATGGGTTGAGTCGAAGGCAGGAATTTAAGCAATGCCGAAACTTTTGCGGGTCATTCATTTGGACCACACCACAGCGCTCGGCGGCGCCGAACTCGCCTTAGTGCGTTTGGTTAAGAACAGTGACACTTGGCATCCGCAGGTCATCCTGCCCAACACCGAAAGTAGCGGCCTCGGCGCATTTGACGCCTTGAGAGGCACGAACATAGACGTGTTCCAAGTTGGTCCTGCGCAGCCAGCTGGTGCGAGCAAGAGTGGAATAGTCGGCGCAATCCGGGTCGCGGCTCAGATCGCCCGGCAAGTTGCACACCTTCTGAGAGATGCCAGAACAAGGCGAGCCGATGTTATCCACGCCAACACCTCTCGCTCGGCGATTTACGGGTCGATAGTGGGGCTTGTCCTCAGAAAGCCGGTGGTGATTCAGCTCCGCGACCTTATTGATCTGGACGCTCTCGGATGGTTCGGATTGACTGCAATGCGCTTCATAGCGTTGCCTCGTGCGGCTGCTGTAATAGCGAACTCGGAGACCACTGCAGCGACAGCGCGCAGGTATATTTCGGACGCAAATCGAGTACATGTAATTCACAGTCCAATCGGTGTGAACCAAATGCAGCCGCTTAGGCATCATGAGAGGACCGGAACTGGCGCGTTCCGGATCGGAATGGTTGCAAGACTCGATCCCTGGAAAGGGCAGGAGCTACTCATCAGGGCGTTCGCTGCCGAGTTTACCGGCGAGAATGTCGAGCTATATTTGGCAGGGGGCGCTCCTTTTGGACATGATGGCTATCAGAAGGATCTTGAAAACCTGGCTTTTCAGTTAGGTGTCCACGCACAAGTACATCTTCTAGGCCAAATCGCGGAGGTCGAAGATTTTATATTGAGTTCCGACCTTTGCGTGCAGGCATCGATTCGGGCGGAGCCGCTGGGCCAAAATGTCCTCCAGTATCTGAAATTGGGGAAAGCTGTCGTCGCCGCAGACTGCGGTGGTCCCGCAGAGTGGATTAAAAGCGGAGAAAACGGGCTGCTCTTCAGAACAAACGACGTGGCCAGCTTGGCCCGAGCGTTGCGCCGCATTCAGAGCGACGCGGGTTTGCTCGACAAACTAGCGACCGGCGCTGCCGCTACAGAGGGGATTCACACTGATCTCGAAGTCTCGCAACTTCACAGTCGTGTCTTCAATGCTGCGATTCAGAATGAAGGTAGATAAATGCACCAGGAATCTGCTTCTGGAAACGATGGGCAAATCAGGCTATTAGTCCTCGCATCCCCAAGCACCAGAAACGCGGGGGCATATCAATTCTGGGATCACTTACGCCACGAGCTAGAGCAGCAGCAGACGCGGGCAATTCTCTTTCGGGGCCATTCCGATGACGATATGGCGCTGAATGAGCCTTTGAAACTTCGAGTGGCCTCCTCTCTTCGTTTCCGGCGGAGGGTATTGCAGATCATCGCGGACGAAAAGATTACACACGTGGTGAGCTCAATCTCCCAAAGCGACATAATCTTCGCCTTCCTCATCGCGCGAAAGGCTAAAGTTCCGTGGATGATTTACGCATTAGGACAACCATTTCCCGTCAGAGGACAAGGAGGCAATGCCAAACGTATACTGTGGCGCTTTCTATGGCGCGCAGCGGCAGGAAAGGCTTTCAAAGTGCTCACTGTAAGTGACTACTTGACCTGCCTGCTAAGGACCCTACTTCCGCACCAAGAAGTGGTAACCGTATACCCGGGACTTCCGCGGCACGAAAAAAACAAGCTACGCTCGGTGGGGCCGACTCTATCGCACGGCCTCACAGTCGGCTTTGTGGGCCGGTTATCCCCAGAGAAAGATCCGGAGACGTTCTGCAGAATTGCAATAGGCAACCCAAGTTGGAACTTTGAGGTATTTGGCGACGGGCCCATGCGAGACAAACTTGAATTGTCGTTCTCTACCGTGCGTTTTCACGGGTTTACTGAGCGCTACACCGCATTTGAGCGGATGGACCTAATGCTGATCACTTCCATCTCCGAGGGATTGCCGACCATCCTTCTTGAAGCCGGTGAAGCCAACGTTCTGCCGATCGTTGCTGATGTCGGTGGCTGCGCCGAGGCGATCCACCCTCTGCTTCGGGAAAAACTCGTCGTGCCCCGAGATGAAAGGGAATCTCTCGAAGCCTGGACGGCGCGTATTTCAGGATTGGCTGATATGAAGGTGCGGTGCGAGTACGCGAATTTACAGCGCCTATGGCTAACCGAGAAATTCGACTTGTCAAGCACAGCCACAGTGCTGAGGGGTTGCTTGAATGACCTGGGGAATGAGAAACAATGAAGCTGCCAAACCGTCTTATTTCCATAGCTGACGAGAGAATCCTTCGGCATCTTCCTGGACAAAAGAGCATGAGGCTACGGCTGGCTGTCCTACGGCTCCAAGGAGCGAAAATATCGCACAACGTTGTTCTGGGCACGGGAACGAGAGTAATCTTCCCGGCCGGTCTAGAGGTAGGAACCGGCGCGTCAATCGCTCGAGACGTGGTGCTAGACGCCCGTGGGACGTTGGTTATACACGACGGAGCCTTGATCGGGTTTGAGTCGGTGCTACTTTCGTCGACTCATAACTCCAGCGACCCTAGCCGGGCAGTCCACGAGCAGGGCATGTACAGCGCTTCGGTTGCCATCGGTCGCAATGCGTGGTTGGGCACTCGATGCGTCGTTATGCCGGGCGTTACCATCGGCGCGAGTGCAGTGGTCGCGTCGGCAGCGGTTGTGACCAAGAACCTAGGTGCCGGCCAAGTATATGGAGGGGTACCAGCGAGATGGATAAAAGCGAGGTGAAGCGCTCCCTCCGATTGCCAAGAAGGTTCTTGCCGTATTCTGCTCAAATCCTGAGCTTAGCAGGCAGTGCTGGACTCACGTTTGCGACGGCACTTCTTCTAAGTCCAGCGGAGCGGGGAGTGCTTGCGGTATTTATGACCTGCACCGCAGTGGGCGGTTACCTTATTTGTTTCGGATTGCAGTCGGTCATTCTAAAATATTCGGCCGGCAATCTATTCGATGACGCAAAGAACCTCATTGTGGCCCAAATACCGCTGCAGCTACTGGTTTCAGCTGTTCTAGCTTGCCTGATGATAGTAGTCGAACCTTTTGAAGGATTCACCCCTGGCCTGGCAATGATCACTGGTCTGTCCATATTTTTGGGCGGATTGTTCAATAACCTTGCTTGGAGTCAGTATGGGGCGGGAAATTTCGGCCAGAGTACTGCTTGGCGAGGAATAATTCCGCTTAGTGCGCTCTTTGTGAGCGCAACCGTATGGTTCTATGCGGATTTATCAGCAACGATCGTCGCCTCGGCCTATCTATCATTTCAAGTGCTTGCCATCGTTGCAATCAGATCATCCGTCCTGCCTCGGCCTAAGATGCGGATGACCCTCGTATCGCTTGGAGCAACATATCGACAGTCCCTCCCGTATTTCCTTAGTCAGGGCCTTACTCAGGTCCTCGCGAGGATTCCGATTCTAGCCACAGCCGCATTTGCGGGTGCACAGCAAGCTGCAGTGGTAGCTATAGCCCTAAGCCTCACTGAACTGCAAAGCAGTCTCCCGCAGATGCGGTCAGCAATCACCTTCCGTGAGGCCGCTGCGGCAAAACACGGACGGTTCACGCGAATCCAGCTACAGTCGGCAGTGATGGCCCTTATTCCGGGACTCGTGGTCGTGGTTGTAGCTGCATACGCGGTGAAATTGATGCTGCCCGATGCGTATGAGGATCTACCTTTGCTCGTGCTTTCTTTGAGCCTTGGCGTTAGCGTCCAGGCCATAGCCGCTTCTGCACTCAATGTGTTGGCGGTGCGAGGTCGGTTGTTCCTGGCCAGCACAGTAACCGGAGTGGGCTGTTTACTTACTTGGGGCACCTACCTATGGTTCGTAGGAACCAGCACCTACATCGCGGTTCTAGTTGGATCGGTTTTCACACTTCTAGTCGGGTTGGCGATGATATATCTTGCGTTTCGCAGACAAGCGGACGTGGTGGCGTAATGAGAAATCTCTCTAATCAGCAATTCGTTAGTTCGTCGGCAGTAGGGACAATGCGGCGCTCAAGTTACCGTCCTAGTTCCAGGCTTCGCGAAGTTGCGATTACTGCTTGTTTGTGTATAGCCGTCGTTTTATACGGCAGTACAGGTTTCCTATCTCGGCAGTCTGGCCCGCTAGCCACCGTCAGTGGATTACTCCCTGATGCGTTGCTGATCTTAGCTGCAGTTATAGCCCTCGGTTTCGGCGGGCGTGTGAGGCGCCCTATCTCGCCGGTGATGGTTTGGCTAGTACTATTTATTGCGTGCGCATTGCTGTCTTGGACATTCACCCTTTGGGACCATGCGCAGTATTCGACGTATGGTCTGCGGGCGCTGACTATCGCTTTGGGCGCCGCAGTGGTTATACAAAGCGCGAATTTGTCGGAGCGCAGCGAATCGGTCTTGCGTCGGGTCCTATTCGCCATCATCCTACTAAACATGGGTGTAGCCCTGCGGCAGTCGATTACCGGGCTGAACGCTCAGGAGTTAGCTTCAATGCTTGAGGCCGGCTCCTCCTTTCAGGTGGGGACTCAAACTCGTCTCATCGGACTGATGTCGACGGGGCAAGATCTTTCCGTACTTGCAGGTGCGAGCGCTGTGTGGGCTTGGACCAGGATAGCGAGTATGGGTATGCGGCGCGCGGGACTACTACTTCTCATCGTAGGCATCTCCGCTTCGGCGATCACTTTCTTGGTGTTGCAGAGAAGCGCCTTAGTCGGTGTGGCAACAGCGGCTGTCTTTCTTGTAGTTCATCAAATGTGGATGGCCCGTGCTCATGAGAGTCGATGGCGCGGGACTACCTTACTTGGGCTAATTGGACTTCTTTCCAGCGCCTTGCTGGTAATGGCGTCTGTCGCTCCCGAGCGAATCGACGTGGCGACTGACCGTTTCGCGTCCTTGTTCGGGCTGCAGGAGGACTACTCGTTGAGCGTGCGGCAGCAGGTGACGATTCCAGTATCTCTCGATCTGGCAGCAGCCTCCCCGTTGGGGTACGGAGTGGGGGCCTCAGGGCCTGTTGCCGCTAGTTTCCCAGGGGTTTCTCCGCTTTCGGAATATCCCCTCGGTGGAGTTGCCGCTGATAATGGTTACATCTTTATCTTTTTGCAGTTGGGTATTTTCGGAACCTTTGCTTTCGTGATGATGCTAGCAAACTGGTTGAAGTGGGGCGGGCTTTATCGTGAGCCGCAGGCGGATGCTGCGGGATCGGCAGTCATCGCTTTCTTGTGCGGAATCATGTTGACAGGTACCTTTTGGGCACTCAGTGCACCGATGGTGCTTGTCTTCGCCCTCATTTCTCTGAGCCGAGGGCGTGATAGCGCTTTTCGAATTTCGTCTGGGAAGAAGGAGCGTGGTCTGAGCGCTTCGGTTCCTGCCTCTCTCGAACGGCAGCGGCGTAAACCGGAGCCGAACGGGCGTCGCTTGCACTGATGCGATGTAGATAGTCGGCCTGCTAGGTGACACCTGGTGGATAAAATACTGCTGCGTTGTAGTAATGACGAGAATTCATGTGAGTGTTCGTTGGTTGCGCGTTTCGATCGGCAAAATTTCATGCGCTTGATGTCTCATTCATTAGCCGTAAGCGCGATAGCGACGGTCGTCGGCTAAGTATGCGCATTTTGGAGGCGTACGTTCAGCAGTGCCGTGCAGAGCTGGCAGGCTGTTGTTTTAGGGGCGGTTCTCAACGCCGTGCGAGAATCACAATCTGTAGGGATTCGTCACGGTGGGTAGGACGTCTTTGCGTTGACGAGGGACGCTGGGTCTTAGTATGTGCTGCGCTGTCAAATTTGCGGCCTAGTGTTTTGCCGAAATTCGGTCTGCGTGGCCTGAATGCCCAAGCTACTTTTATAGGGCAGTGAATTGCACCCCGCTTCTTGGTTCCGCCCCATTCAGGTAGTTTCTCTGTTTTGTTCTAGGTAGTCCGCTGATGACCAATTTATTTCTCTGACCTGGTGATCGCGCCCGGACTTTCTAATTTTGGAGCCCTGTGCTGACTTGCTTCAGGCACTCTAATCGTCTCTGCTCGCGCCTCAGAAGGGATTTGTGACAGAGCAAACTCTAAATGCAGGTCATCCGAATTTGCCTAGCCGTTCGATAGCCGGCGCTAGCTGAGCTCGCATCTGTTCGTACGTCACGTTCCCCCTGCGGTAAGGATCAACCACGTCAGCCGCCTCCAGCGTTGTTGGGGTATTCTTCGAACGCGCACGCAGAGCCTTCGGTACTGCTGCGCGCCACTGCATTCCACCGCGAAGGTCGACGTCTGGCTCAACGTCATCCAGTAGGTGGGAGAACTGTCGAACAGTAAATGCTCTGCGCAGTACGGCGGGCGACAGTTCTACAACTTTGCTTCGATGGTCACGCGTTAGCGTGAGTACTAGGTCTTTGTTCGCGAGAATCTGCGGCGTTAGCTGCCGTGCGGAAAAGGAATCAGGACTCGCTCCGAGTTCACGGATATATTGGGCAACTAGGGGGTCGATCTGACTCCCGACAAGTGCGCTGGTCCCCGCACTTTCAATACTAAATTCTCCCGGAAAGCGCTGGTCTAGTCGAGACTGCAACAGGCGCTCCGCCATGGGAGATCTGCAGATATTGCCCGTGCATACCATGAGAATGCGAAAGGGGTGCGCGTTGGAGTTCGTTTGTGGGCCGCATTCGTTCACGGCCGGCCAATCCCTTTGTAGTTCCAACCTGCCGCACGCCATGCGGAGGGGCTCAAAGTATTACGCCCGTCGAGAATGTTTTTTGTGTGCACGAACCGGCTGGCTTGCTCCGGCGTTATGTCCTTATACTCCTGCCACTCTGTGAGAAGGAGAAGCGCATCCGTCTTCTCCATTGCTCGCTCCAAGTTTGGTTCGTACGTCAACTCGGGGAACCGCTGACGCGCTCCGTCAATCGCGTGCGGATCAGTCACTGTCACGTCTGCGCCCTGAAGCTGCAGCTGAGCGGCAATGCTGAGCGCAGGGGAGTCCCGGACGTCGTCGCTGTTGGGCTTGAATGCCGCTCCGAGGACGGTGATCCGCTTGCCGAGGAGGGACCCGCCAACCAGGGTTCGGGTCAGGTCGACAACGCGCGCACGTCGCCGCACGTTGATGTCATCTACTTCGCGAAGGAATGTGAGCGCCTGATCCGCGCCGAGTTCACCCGCCCGCGCCATGAAGGCGCGGATGTCCTTCGGAAGGCATCCGCCGCCGAACCCGATGCCGGCATTCAAGAACTTTCGGCCTATGCGCTCGTCCATTCCGATGGCATCTGCGAGCACGGTGACGTCAGCGCCCGTGACTTCGCAGACCTCGGCCATGGCGTTGATGAAGGAGATTTTCGTCGCAAGGAAGGAATTGGCGGCGGCCTTCACGAGCTCAGCGGTGGCGTAGTCGGCTACCAGCCGGCGTGTACCAAGCGACAGAGGAGTGCTGTACACCTCGTCGAGGGCGGAGGTGGCTCGTTCGCCAGCATCGCCCTCCGGTACCCCGTAGACGAAACGGTCCGGCGAAAGCGTGTCCTTGACGGCGAAGCCTTCGCGGAGGAACTCGGGGTTCCAAGCGAGGACAGCGTCGGGGTGGCTCTCGGCAAGTTCGTTTGCGAGCCGCGCAGCAGTGCCGACCGGCACCGTGGACTTGCCGACCACGATGTTGCCCGGTTCGAGGGAATCGAGCAGCGAGCTGAAGGCGCCGTCGACGTAGCGCATATCGGCTGCGTATTCGCCCTTGCGCTGAGGGGTGCCGACGCAAAGAAAGTGCACTTCTGCACCCTTGGCATCGGCCATATCAGCGCTGAACTTCAGCCGTCCTGTAGCAAGCACCTCGTCGAGAAGCTCGGGCAGCCCGGGTTCGAAGAATGGAGCACGGCCGGCCTGCAGCTCGCCAATCTTCCGCGGGTCGACATCGATACCGATCACGTCATGACCCAACTTCGCCATGCACGCTGCGTGTACTGCCCCCAGGTAGCCGCAACCGATCACGGAAATACGCATATGTGTTTGTCCTCAAGAGAAGGTCCCAGTCGAGCCGATTCTAACGGGGGTCACACCAGTAACAGTGGACCTTCGAGTGTGACGTGTGTGAACCTTGGGCTTTTCTTGCCGCCTCGGCGTTACCGTTCCTGTCGCGAAGAAGCCGAGTTGGACAGGGACCGGGCCGCGATGAGCGCTCCGAGAGTTGCGCCGAGGGTGTTGGCGAGGACGTCGTAAGGGGTAGCGAAGCGCTGGGGGAGTAGAAAGAGCTGAGTTGATTCGACGGTTGCGGAAAACACGAGGCCCACGACCGGCGCCCACCAACGCCAGCGCCGCGGGGTGAGCAGGAACCAGAACAGACCCAGTGGAATGAACATCAGGACGTTCGCGGCGAACTCTATGCCGCCATACGTAACAAAGTGGGGAAGTCCGTGCGCGTGAAGAACCTCGAGCCCGCGACGGAGGGTGCCGCCCCCAGCGCGGTCCACCGGAGTGGGCCACAGGACGATCAGCGCCACCGTCAGAACCCATACCGCGCAGAGAGCTGCGGCCATGGGCCTGTATCGGCGGGAGGGGAGCGGCGCTGTGCTCACAGGAGTCCTTCGGGGAAGCCGGAAAGCCGGCAGGTGGTTGCCCCATTATTGCCCTCGGCACCTGAAGGAGAGTTGGCTGCCTGCGTTCCTGTACGATTGAACACGATGCCTAGGCGAGGGAGCGGGCCGGAGGAAGCACTATCCGGCCGTACTCCGTGATCGACGGTGGCTAGCGACTCTACTGGTTTCTAGACGACTGCCTCACGCGTGTTCCTTCCGCCCCGGTAACGTCCCAGTGCTCTCGCCTATCGCAAAGAGCCGCAACCGTTCAGGAGAAACCATGTCCGAGCAGAAGCTCGCAGCACACGTCCGTACCGAGTTCGGCAAGGGCTCGGCTCGCCAGGCCCGCCGCGCCAACATGATCCCCGCGGTCATCTACGGCCACGGCGCGGACCCCATCCACATCCTGCTGCCCGCGAAGGCCACCACGCTGGCCGTCCGCACCCCCAACGCCCTGCTGACGCTGGACATCAACGGCGAGGACCACCTGGCCCTGGTCAAGGACATCCAGCGCAACCAGCTCAAGCGCATCGTCGAGCACCTCGACCTGCTGACCGTCCGCCGCGGCGAGAAGGTCCAGGTCGACGTCGCGATCCACGTCGAGGGCGAGCCCGCCGCGGACGTCACCTTCAACCTCGAGGCCAACACGGTCCTCGTCGAGGCCGACGCCACCCACTTGCCCGAGACCCTCACGGTCAACATCGAAGGCCGCGAGGTCGGGGAGCACATCCACGCCTCCGACATCGAGCTGCCCCAGGGCGTCACCCTCCTCACCGAGGCCGAGACCCTCATCGTCAACCTCATGGCACCGACGGTCCAGGACCTCGGCGAGACCCCCGAGACCGACGCCGACGTCGAAGGCACCTCCGAAGGCGCGACCGCCGGCCACGCAGACGCCGACGCCGTCATCACCGACGCCGACGAGAAGTAGGCAAGCAACCGGTGTCCACTGACACCTGGCTCGTAGTCGGGCTCGGCAACCCCGGGCCCGGCTACGCCGGCAACCGCCACAACGTCGGCCAGATGGTCCTCGACCTCCTCGCTACCCGGATGAGCGGCCGCTTCACCTCATCGAAGGCTCAGGCTGTCACCCTCGAGGGGCGGATGGGCATCGGTGGTCCGCGCCTGGTCCTGGCGAAGCCTCTGACCTACATGAACATCACGGGCGGTCCGGTCTCGGCGCTTTCCCGCTTCCACGACGTCGCGCCCGACCACGTCATCGCGGTGCACGACGAAATCGACATCCCCTTCAACACGCTCAAGCTCAAGCTCGGCGGTGGTGAAGGCGGACACAACGGCCTGCGCGACATCAGCAAGGCCCTTGGCACCAAGGACTACTACCGCGTGCGGGTCGGCGTCGGACGCCCGCCGGGGCGCCAGGACCCCGCGGATTTCGTGCTCAAGGACTTCGGCACCGTGGAGAAGAAGGAGCTGCCGTTCCTGCTCGACGACGCCGCGGATGCCGTCGAGCTCCTCATGCGCGACGGCCTGACGGCTGCCCAGCAGAAGTTTCACGCCCCGGTCTAGGTGCTTCAGGTGCTGGATTCGCTACCCAAAGTCCTGCCTCGAATAAATACGTCCATACGTGCCACCGGGCGACCGATAGTACGAGTGGGCCGACTGCACAGCAACGGCGAGCACTAACTGCAGTCCTCCCGACCGGATATGGGCCGACCTGAACAGCACCGGCAACTAGAACTCTCAGCACGACCGCAGCGGCCCCGTCTCGGAGCTGATCACCGACCCGCGGAGCTGACAACCGACGCCGTCAACGGTCTCCAACTCAGCATCGTGTCCTGCGCCAGCGGCTGTACCGAAACGGTACAGCCCGGCTTTGCCTACACCCGCGGGCCCGTCCCCGCGACACTCCCCACCACGGCCGGCAACACGTTCCAGGGGCTCACGAGCACCGTGAACTTCGCCTTCAACGCCACCCAGCGCGCAGCGACCAGCCGCTAGTCCCCGGTCCCGGTGCCCTGGAACTCCACCATGGCACCGGGACACCGGCGTTTCAGCAGACGCTGGAAACAGCCTCGGGCAACGTATGCTCAAGGCCATTGCCTGGGGACACGAGGGGGACGGTGTGGCAGTCAGAGAGCACGAACATGTGAAGCGGGACCTGGTTGAGTTCAAGCGGGCCCGGCCGTGGATGCTGTGCGGGGTGCTGTTCTCGTTACCCGGTCTGTATGGGGCCTGCCGGTTCGTGATCGCCGAACGCCGTGCCCTCCGGGAGACACGTGAGGCACTCCGTGTCATCCGCGAGGACACCGCCCGCCGGCTGGCATCGGAGCATGCATTGGAGGATCAGGCGGCGATGAAGCCGGCGATGAAGCCGGTCTAGGGGCGCTGCGCGGAGTTGCCGCACGCTCCTGTTCTTCCTGGGAGAGCCGACTACTCCTTCGGGACGCCGCGGCGTCGCTGCTGTAGCGGCAGTGATGATGGATACGCATCCTGCCCCGCCCACTCCGCGCGCCGGTACTCGCCCCACGGCGAGGATTACTTGTGCCGGAGGACGTCTCCACTGCGATAACGGCGCATAATCGAGTAGGGTTCGGCAAAACGACCTGGTCGACGATGCAACGGTCGGGGTGAATGCCCGGGCAAGGCGGCTGGAGGGGACTGGCTATGGCTCTGCTGATGGACAGGGGAGACCCGCCGTCATGACCGACGACTACATGGGTGCCTGGCCGCTGCTCGAGCGCTCGGAGGAGGTCTCCTCGATCCTGGTGGGCCTCGCCGCGCCCGGCTCGGCCGGCGTGCTGATCGTCGGTGCGCCCGGAGTGGGCAAGACGGCCATTGCCCGCGCAGCGACGGCACAGCTGGAGAGTACCGCGCAGGTGGTCCTCATCCGCGGTTCCGCCGCCATGACCTCCACGCCCTACGGTGCGCTCAGCGTGCTTCTGATGGACGTGGACCCCGCCGGGGACATCGAATCGCTCCCCGTCCTGCACTCCCTCCAGGCCGCGCTGCGCGTGCGAGCCCGGAACCGCCCCGCCATCCTCATGGTGGACAACGTGCACCACCTCGACGACCCCTCCGTCCGGGTGCTCTCCTACCTCGCGGAGGTCGGCGCCGCCCGCCTCCTCGTGGCCTGCGACGGCCCCGCCCCGTCCGCCGCCCGCTTCTTCGACCTCTGGCGCACCGGCCGGCTCGCCCGCGTGGACGTGGCGCCGCTGACCTTCGAGGGCATGCGCACCCTGCTCGGGCAGCTGCTGGACGGGCCGCTCTCCGGCACCGCCGCCGTCGCCCTCTGGCATGCCTCCCGCGGCAACCTCCGCGCCCTCCAGCTCGCCGTGCGCGGTGCCGTCGCGGCGGGTGCGCTCACGCGCAGCCCCGAGGCGTGGGTCTGGCACGACGGCGCGGACTCGGCCACCGCGCACGGGAACGACGCCCTGCCCGGCCCGCCGGACGGCCTGACCGACGCCGCCCGCCAGGTCCTGGACGTGGTCGCGGTCGCCGGACCGGTACCCCTCGACACACTGCTGCCGTCCTGCAGCGCCGAGGTGGTGGACGAGCTCGAGCAGGCAGGAGTGTGCGTCGTCGACCCCGAGGCGCCGCACGCGGTCTCGGTGGCCAACGGGGTGATCGGCGATCGCCTGCGCGGTGCACTCGCCGTCAACCCGCTGCCCGCGTTCCTCGAACGGCTGACGAGCCTTGACGCCGGCGGCCTGCCGGTCGCCGGCCGCCTGAACCTGCTGCGATGGTTCCTGGACGCCGAGATCCCGCTGCAGGAGGCCTACCTCCGGGACATCGCCCGGGCCGCCACCGACGCCGGTGAGCCGCGTCTCGCCCTGCTCGCCGTCCGGCACCTCGCGGGGGTCGACGCCGCGGACCTCGAGGAGGTGCGCGCATGCCTGCTGCGCCTGCGGTTCAGCGAAGCCGGCGCGCTCCTGGAGCGGATCGTGGCCGGCGACGCCCCGGCGTCGGATCCGGCCCGCGCGGCCGATCAGGCCCTGACGGTGGCCGTCGAGGCGGCCGCGCACGACGGACGCTTCACGGACGTCCTGCAGCTCGCCGCACCCCGGGACGGCGTGCTCCGCACGGGCGCGCTCGACGCGGAACGCGCCGCACGGCTCGTCCTGGCGCGCAGCCTCACGGGTACCGGGCCGGGAGCGAGGCGGTCCCTCGCCCGGCTCCACGGCCTCGGCCTGCCCGCCCCTATGGGGACCGCGGCGCGCCTGCTGCAGGAGAACGGATTCGCGGCCCTGGTCCAGGAGGGCTACCTCGAGGACGCCCTGCGCCTCACGGGCAGCTCCTCCTTCGCGGCCGGGCAGTGGCAGGACCCCGCGGTGGCGGACACCCTCGCCGGGACCGCACTGGCAGCCCTCGGGCACAGGGACGCCGCGCTCGCGGTGGTGCGGCCCGCCCTCGAGCAGTTGCGCGCGGACAACCGGAGCGGCCTGCTGCCCCTCGCCGACGCCGCGGCCGCCTACGCCTCCGCCCTGGGCCGCGAGGACGACGATGCGTCCCCGACCGACGCGCGGGACGGCCGCGACGCCGGGTCCGCCGAGCACCTTCCCTGGTTGCACCGCTCCACGATCGGCCTCCTCCGCACCCTCGCGGACGCCCTCATGTCCGACAGCGATGCCGCCGCGCGCCGGTTCGTCGTCATGGCCGGAGCCCAGCGCAAGGCCGGCAACACCGGCGCCGAACTGCTGCTGCGCATGCACGCCGTCCGGCTCGGCCAGCAGTCCCAGGCCCCGTTCCTGCTGGAGCTCGCGCGGGGCATCGACACGCCCCTCGCCGGCGCCGGGGAGCTCCTGGCCCGTGGTGTGGCGGCCCGGGACCCGATGATCCTGCTGCAGGCCGCCGAGGCGGCGTTCGCCTTCGGGCACCTGGACCTGGCCGGCTCCGCCGCCCTGATGTCCATGCGCCTGCACGACACCGAGGACGAGCCCCTGCACTTCATCCGCGCCGAGCAGATCTTCCGGCGCACGCACGTACCCCGGAGGAACACCAGCGCGCGGCGCATCCTCACGGAGCGGGAGCGCGCCTTCGCCCGCATGGCCGCCCGGGGCGCCACGAACAAGGAAGTGGCCGCCACGCACCACCTCTCCATCCGCACCGTCGAAGGGCACATCCTTAAGGCCATGGGCAAGCTCGGCGTCTCCAGTCGCAAACAGCTCGCCACGGTGTTCACGCAATGAGCGCGCCCAGGGACGCCCCGCACCTGCTGATCGGACGCGAGGACCAGCTCGCGCGCCTGATCGGGGACCTCTCCGACCCCTCGACCTCCGGCATCCTCCTGCTGGGCGAGGCCGGGATCGGCAAGACGGCCCTGGCCGCCGCCGTCGTCGGCCAGCTCGCCGAGGGCACGCGGGTGCTGCGCGTCCGCGGCAGCGCCGTCCTCGGGACCGTGCCGTACGGAGCGTTCTCCACGTGGCTCGCCGGCCTGAGGCCCGAGGACATGGCGCAGCCCGTGGCCGTCCTGCGGCGCGTGGGCCAGGCGCTCGGCGGTCCCTCGCAGCTCGGCGGGGTGCCACAGTCCGGCGGTGACCTCCCGCTCCTCGTGGTGGACGACGCCCACGACCTCGACCCGGGCTCCGTGACGCTGGTCGCGCAGCTCCTGGGCATGCGCCGCGCCCGCGCCCTCTTCCTCGCCCGTCCTGCGCCCGGACTGCCGCAGGGCCTCGACGAGCTCGTGGCCGACGGCATCGTCACCAGCATCCCCGTGGAACCGCTGACGCTCACCGACGTCGAGGAGCTGTGCGCCGCGCTCCTCGGCGGGCCCGTGGGTGCCGGGCTCGTCCACACCGTGGCGTACCTGACGCGCGGCAACCCGCAGTTCGTCCGCCTCTTCGTGCGCGACGGCCTCACGCGCGGCTTCATCACCGAGACCGACGGCGTCTGGCAGTCGGCCCCCGAACTCCCGCCCCTCGGCGCGCACCTCGCGGACCTCGTGCAGGCCGCCCTCGCCCCGCTCGACTCCGCCCAGCGGGACGCGATGGAGCTCCTCGCGGTGGGCGGCCCGCTGCCCGGCGACCAGGCGCGGGAGCTCATCGGCCACGGCGTGCTGCAGCGCCTGCTCGGCGGCTCCTGGATCAGGAGCCGCGACGACGGCGCACTGACGGTAGGGCATCCGCTGCACGCAGAGGCACTGCGCGCCTCGATCCCCACGGCGCGCCGCGTGTTGCTGCAGCGACGCGTCCTGGCCGCCGCGACCACCCCGCCGCGCGACGTCGAGGAGGTCCGCCAGCGGGCGGCACTGGCCCTCGACGCCGGGATGCCGCTCGACGACCGCATCCTCCTGTCCGCCGCGACCAGCGCCAACCGCTGCTCCGACAGCGCCTTCGCCGTCCGGGCGATCCGCGCCATCCGGTCTCCGGAGCTCGAGCGGCACTGCCTCGTGGAACTCGCCTGGGCGCGGGCCGACGGCGGGCTGCTCGACGAGGCCCTCGACCTCCTCGGGGACGCCCTCGAGGCTCCCGCCCCGCCCGATGTCCTTCACGGAGGCGCGCTGCTCGCGCTCGAGGTGAGGATGCGCCGGGCGGCGTCAGCCGACGGCATGGACGCCGACGCCGGGCGCTGGGAGCAGTTCCTGACCCGCTCGGAGTCGGCGTCGGATCCCCGGACGGTGGCGGTGGGACGCAGCATCGCGGCGCTCGCGGTCGACGACGAACCCTTCGACGCCGTCGCACTCCGGGCGCTGGCCGACGACGACGGCGCCCCGGCGCCGTCACGGCTGGCGGCCCTCCTCGCGCTCGCGGTCGACGCGACCGGGGCCGGGAGACCCGCCGAAGCGGCCCGCCTGGCCGGGCGGGCCCTGGAGCTCACCGGTACGGACGCCGACACCGTGGCTTACCGCACCCACGCGATCTGCCTCGAACTCCTGGCACTGGCCGTCGCGGGGGAGTGGGAGCAGGCACGCGCCACCGCGATGACCAGGCTCCGGCTGGACGCCCGGCGCACGCACTTCCTGGCCGGGTGGCTCGACCTGCTCGACGGCGTCCACGCCCTGCAGGAGGGCCGGTTCCCCACCGCGCAGTCGCGGCTGAGCCTCGCGGTGCATGCCCTGCGCACCACGGACCACCTGCACGTCCTCCCGTGGATCACCGGGCTGGCCGCCTACGCCGCCCTCCTGGCCGGTGACCAGCGGCAGGCCGCGCTCCTGGTGGAGCAGGGCACGGAGTGGACGGGAGGCACCCGTCTGGCGCGCATGCTGGGCCGCGTCCACGCGGAGTCCGTCACGGCCGTCCTCGAGACGGACTCCGACGGCATCCCACGGCTCGTGCGGCTCGCGGACGAGGCCGAGGAGGCCGGGCTTCCGCTCGTCGCCGCCACCGCGCTGAACCAGGCGCTCATGCTGGGCGACCGCACGGTCTTCGCGCGCCTGGCCGCCCTCACGGCGACGTTCGACGGCCGCGAACAGGCGCTGCTGCACGCCTTCGCCGGTGCCGGCGCCGCCTCGGACGCGGAACGGCTCCTCGAGGCCGGCGACGCCGCGCTCGACGCCGGCTACCGGCCGCTCGCCGCCGTATGCTTCGAGCGTGCGCGCGAGGTGCACGACAAGCGGCGTGATCCCGCCGCCGCACGCCGTGCCCAGAAGAAGCTCTCGGCCGCGACCGCGGGCTTCGAGGGTTCCTCCACGGAGGCCATCCGCCTCCCCGCGGCCGTGAAGCTGACCCCGCGGGAGACCGCTGTGGTGACCCTCGTGCTGCAGGGGCTGACCAACAAGGAGATCGCCGACCGCCACGGGACGTCGGTGCGCACGGTCGAGGGGCACCTCTACCGGCTCTTCATGAAGTTCGGCATCAGCCGGCGCGAGGACCTGCACCTGTTCGCGCAGGGAACTTAGGTACCACTGGGGTGCCCCGGAACGCATCCGGTGGCAGGATTAGAGCAGAGAAGCCTTGCGTAATTGCCGCGAGGCCTGCCCGATCCTGAGGAGTCCCACGTGCCCGTGGTCGAAACGCCCGTCACGCTCACGCCGTCCCACGCGGTGCTGACCGACGCCGAGGTGCACCGCATCCGCAACGACTTCCCGATCCTCGGCACCGAGGTCAACGGCAGGCCGCTCGTCTACCTCGACTCCGGGGCCACCTCGCAGAACCCGCTGAGCGTCATGGAGGCCGAGCAGGAGTACTACGAGCAGCGCAACGCCGCCGTGCACCGCGGGGCCCACACGCTCGCCGTCGAGGCCACCGACGCCTACGAGGACGCGCGCACCGCCGTCGCCCGCTTCATCGGGGCCCGCACGGACGAGTTCGTCTGGACCTCCAACGCCACCGAGGGCATCAACCTCGTGGCCTACGCGATGTCCAACGCCGCTGCCGGACGCGGGGGAGCGGCGGCGCGCCGGTTCGCCGTGGGGCCCGGCGACAACATCGTGGTGACCGAGATGGAGCACCACGCGAACCTCATCCCATGGCAGGAACTCGCCGCGCGCACGGGCGCCGAGCTGCGCTTCCTGCCGGTGGCCGACGACGGCGCCCTGCGGCTCGACGACGCCGCCGCGGTGATCACTGCCGGCACCCGGCTCGTGGCGTTCTCGCACGCCTCCAACGTGCTCGGCACCATCAACCCCGTGGCCGATCTCGTGGCGCTCGCGCGGTCCGTGGGCGCCCTCACCCTGCTGGACGCCTGCCAGTCCGTGCCGCACCTCCCGGTGGACGTGAAGGCCCTCGACGTCGACTTCCTCGTGTTCTCCGGCCACAAGATGCTCGGCCCCACCGGGATCGGCGCCCTGTACGGGCGGGCGGAGCTGCTGAACGCCATGCCGCCGTTCCTCACGGGCGGCTCCATGATCACCACCGTCACGATGGAGCGCGCCGAGTACCTGCCCGCGCCGAACCGCTTCGAGGCGGGGACGCAGCGGATCTCGCAGGCGATCGCCCTCGGCGCCGCCGCGAACTACCTCGCCGAGACCGGCATGCACCGCGTCGAGGCCTGGGAGTCCGCCCTCGGCGCACGGCTCGTGGAGGGCCTCGACGCCGTCCCCGGCATCCGCGTCCTCGGGCCGCGGGCGGGCGAGCCGCGCATCGGCCTCGCCGCGTTCGACGTCGAGGGTGTCCACGCCCACGACGTAGGCCAGTTCCTCGACGACCGCGGCATCGCCGTGCGGGTGGGCCACCACTGCGCGCAGCCGCTCCACCGGCGCTTCGGCCTCACCGCCACCACACGCGCCAGCACCTACCTGTACACCACCACGGACGAGGTGGACGCCTTCCTCGAGGCTGTCGCCGGAGTCCGTCCCTTCTTCGGAGCGAACTGACATGAGCACGGGCCTCGAACAGCTGTACCAGCAGATCATCCTCGACCACGCCAAGGCACGGCACGGCTCGCCGCTGCGGGAGTACGACGGCGTGGGCCGCGTGGGCGAGTCCCACCAGCTGAACCCCGTGTGCGGCGACGAGATCACCCTCCGCGCCGGCGTGGCCGGCGGCACGCTCACCACCGTGACGTGGGACGGCGCGGGCTGCGCCATCTCGATGGCCTCCGCGTCCGTGCTCACCGACCTGGTGCAGGGGCTGCCGCGGGACGAGGTCATCACGCTGGTGGACGCGTTCCGCGAGGTGCTGCGCTCCCGCGGGAAGATCGAGGCGGACGAGGAGGTCCTCGGCGACGCCGCGGCGTTCTCCGGCGTCTCGCGCTTCCCGGCCCGGGTCAAGTGCGCCATGCTCGCATGGGTGGCGCTCGAGGAGTCGCTGCTCGCCGCGAACGCCTGACCCGGGCCTCCCGAGGCCTGTCGCACGAGCAGGTTCATAGGTGCACACTCGCGCACCTATGATGAGGGGGTCCACTCCTGCACGAGACGGGCCTCCCATGCTCTCTGTCCTCCGGCGGTCCGCGTACCGCACCCTCTTCACCGCGCAGGTCGTGGCGTTGCTCGGTACCGGCCTGCTCACCGTCGCCCTCGGCCTCCTGGCCTTCGACCTCGCAGGCGGCCGGGCAGGCGCGGTGCTCGGCACCGCGCTGACGATCAAGATGATCGCCTACGTCTTCGTCGCCCCCGTCATGGCGGCCCTGGTCGAACGCCTGCCGCGCAAGGGTGTCCTCGTGGGCGCGGATCTCGTGCGCGCCGCGATCGCGATGGGCCTGCCCTTCGTGGACCAGGTCTGGCAGATCTACGTGCTGGTGTTCGTCCTGCAGTCGGCGTCGGCGACCTTCACGCCCGCGTTCCAGTCCCTCATCCCCGTCGTCCTGCCGGAGGAGAAGGACTACACGAAGGCGCTGTCGCTCTCCCGCCTCGCCTACGACCTGGAGTCCCTCCTCAGCCCGCTGCTGGCCGCCGCGCTGCTGACGCTGGTGTCGTACTCCGACCTGTTCATCGGCACGACGGCGGGGTTCCTCGTGTCCGCGGCGATGGTCCTCGCGACGCGGCTCCCGGTGATCCCGTCCCCGCAGCATCAGGGATCGCTCCTGCGCCGCACCACCCTCGGCACCAGGATCTTCCTGCGGGACCCGACCCTGCGCGGGCTGATGGCCCTGAATCTCGTCGTCGCCACGGCAACGGCGCTCGTCCTGGTGAACACCGTCGTCTACGTCCGGGAGCTCTTCGGCGGGTCGAACACCGGCGTCGCGATCGCCCTGGCCGCCTTCGGCGCCGGGTCGATGCTCGTCGCGTTCGTCGCGCCCGCAGTCCTCGAGCGCGTGGCGGACCGCACGTTCATGCTCGCCGGCGGGACCATCCTCCCGCTGGGCCTGCTCGCCGCGGCCCCCGTCGCCGGGACCGGCGGGTCCTGGGCGCTGTTCCTCGGTCTCTGGGCGGTCCTCGGCATCGGGACCTCCATGATCAGTACTCCGTCCTCGCGTCTCCTCCGGCGCGCGGCGACCGACGACACCAGGAGCTACCTCTTCACCGCCCAGTTCTCCCTGTCCCATGCATGCTTCATGCTCACGTACCCGGTCGCGGGGTGGGTCGGGGCCGCCGCGGGCCAGCCGACGGCGGCCCTCGTGCTGGGAGGGCTGGCCCTGGCCGGCACGCTCACCGCGCTCGCCGTCTGGCGCCCGGCAGGGGACGGCGCCGGAGCGGTCCACGCCGGGCCGGGCGCCGTCCCGGGGCGGTAGCGTAGGAGCGGCACGGGACACGACGCCGGGACGAGGAGAGTGGTCGAGATCAGCACCCCCAGCGCCCCGGGCGGCGAGCCCGCCCGGCCGAGCCTGGTGCATCCCGTCGCCCCCGACGCGGCGCGGCTGGAAGCGGGAGCCGCGACCTTCCGCATGCTCGCCGACCCGACCCGCCTGCATCTCCTGTGGCTCCTCACCCAGGGGGCGGCCGACGTCGGAACCCTCGTCGCGGCGACGGGCGCCAACCGGACCGCGGTGAGCCAGCACCTCGCCAAACTCCGCCTGTCCGGGCTGGTGTCCACGCGGAAGGAGGCGCGGAACGTCGTCTACAGCATCGTCGACGGGCACCTGACCCGGCTCATCCTCGAGGGCATGAACCACGCCGACCACCGCGTCACCGGGGAACCCGTCCACGAATAGGCACTGCCACCGGCGCGCCGGCGGCCCGGATTCCACCGCATCGGCACCCGGTCAGGGCCGGACGCCGTTCATCGCGGGCTGCGGGATCAGGATCGTGAAGCACGTGCCCTTGCCGCGCTCGCTCGTCACGGTGATGGACCCCTGGTGCTCGCCCACGATGGTCTTGGTGATCAGCAGCCCCAGCCCGACGCCGGGCACCGCCGTCGCGCGGATCGTCGGCGAGCGGAAGAAGCGGTCGAAGATCCGGTGCAGGTCCTCCGAGTCGATCCCGATCCCCGTGTCCTCGACCTCGATGACCAGGCCGTCCTCGTCCCGGCGGGCATCGAGCGTGATGCTTCCGCCCCGCCGGTTGTACTTCACCGCATTGGTGAGCAGGTTGTCGACAGCCTGCCCGAGGCGCACCGGGTCCACCACGGCGGGCAGGCACGACGGCGCGCGGTTCACGAGCCGCAGACCCGCACGCGTGGCGCGGACGTACCCCGACGACGTCGCGTCCGCCAGGAGCCGGCCGACGTCCGTGGGCACGGGGTCCACCCGGAAGGACCCGGCGTTGATGGCGAGGAGGTCCTCGACGAGGCGCTCGAGCCGCACCGCGTTGCGGCGCGCCACCTGGAGGTGTTTGGCGACGCCGTCGGGCAGGTCGTCCTCGCAGTCGAGCGTCAGCTCGAGGTACCCGAGGATGGACGTCAGCGGCGTCCTGAACTCGTGCGACACGTTGGACAGGAAGTCGTCCTTGGCCTGCAGCGCGAGGACCAGTTCGGTCACGTCGTTGAAGGAGACGACCGTGCCGGCGAACGCGCCGTCGTCGTCGTGCATGGCGTGCGAGTAGATGTTGAATGCGCGCTGGGCCCGCCCGCTGCCCACCCACACCTGCTCGGCGTCGAGGTCCTCGCCGCGGATCGCCCGGCGCACAGGCCGCTCCTCCAGCGGGACGGGCGTGACCCGGTCCGCGCCGAAGATCAGCAGGTCGGACTCGTTCGGATCGTCGTTGCCGGGAGGCGCGGCAGCGGCGTGGGCCTCCCGTTGACGGGCGTTCATGAGGATGTCGTGGCCCTCGGCGTCGATCGCCAGCAGCCCCACGCTGACCGTGTCGAGGATGGTGCCGAGCAGGCGTTCGCGGGCGCGGCCGGCCTCCACGTTCTCGCGCAGCGCCTCCTGGGAGGCCCTCAGCGCCTCCTGGCGCCGCCGGTTCTCCTTGGTGAGCGCGCCGACGAACCATGCGAGGCCGGAGAGCATCACGGGGAGCAGGACCGGGTCGACCAGCTCGTCGAAGGTCAGCGGTTCGGCGCGGAACGCGAGCGGCAGCCAGATGATCGTCAGGGACGCGAGGGCGGAGACGGCGACGGCGGTACCCGTGCGGACCCGGGATGCGATCCAGACGACGGGGAACGCCGCCAGCAGGCCGACCCCCGCGAGGCTCTCGCCCGCGGACGCGCGGGAGAGGCCGACCGCGACGAAGTCGACGAGCGGCAGGACGATCACCCAGCGGCTCGGGATACGCGACCAGGGCAGTGTGCAGCACAGGGCCAGGACGAGGAGATTCAGGGCCCAGCCGGCGAGGAATCCCGGGGCGGAAGCGAGGGCGTCAGGCTCGGTGAAGGCCAGCGCCGTCGCGAGGGTGAACGCGATGGTGAGGGCGAGCTCGCTGTAGATGATGCGGCGCCGGTGCTGGGAGCGCCGCGCACTGCGGCCCGTTCCCTGGAGGCTTCCCGCCGTCGGTGCGTGTGCGGTTTCGCCCATGGGCTGATCCTAGGCCAGAGGCCCAGTAGACTGGACGGAGGTGAGCCGGGAAGTCTGGTCGGCAGTTTCTTTGTCAACCCCTTGTGAGGACATCACCATGAGCCAGACCCCATCCGTTCCGCCGCGTTCCTCCGTGCTGGGGAGGGGCACCTACGGCGAGGCGCTGAGGATCGGCGAGATCCTGCGCAAGGAGACCGTCGGCGGTATCCTGCTCGTCGCCGCGGCCGTCCTCGCCCTCGTCTGGGCCAACTCACCGGCCTCCGAGAGCTACTTCGCGCTCCGCGACCTGCGTGTGGGTTACGCCCCGTGGCACCTCGAGCTGTCCCTCGGCGCCTGGGCCGCCGACGGGCTGCTGGCCATCTTCTTCTTCCTCGTCGGCCTGGAGCTCAAGCGCGAGTTCGTGGCCGGCGACCTCCGGAGCTTCAGCCGGTCGGTGGTGCCGATCGCCGCCGCCGTCGGGGGCGTCGTGGTTCCCGCCGTCATCTACGCGCTGATCAACCTCGCCAGCCCGGAGGCGCTGCGCGGCTGGGCGATCCCCACGGCGACGGACATCGCGTTCGCTGTGGCCGTGCTGGCGATCATCGGCTCACACCTGCCGAGCGCACTGAGGATCTTCCTGCTCACCCTGGCCGTGGTCGACGACCTCATCGCGATCACCATCATCGCGGTGTTCTACACCAGCGACCTCTCCGCCGGTCCGTTGCTGCTGGCGCTCCTGCCCCTGGCGGTCTTCACGTTCCTGGCCCAGCGGTACCGCCGGTTCTTCGGCACCCGGCCCTCGGCGGCCTGGATCATCCTCCTGCCCCTGGGCGTGGTCACCTGGGCGCTCGTGCACGCCTCGGGCATCCACGCCACGGTAGCCGGCGTGCTCCTGGGCTTCGCCATCCCGGTGATCCGCTCGCAGGCGAGCGGCGGCCCGACGGCCGGCCCCGGGCTCTCGGAGATCTTCGAGCACCGGTTCCGGCCCATCTCGGCCGGCTTCGCCGTCCCGGTGTTCGCCTTCTTCTCCGCCGGCGTCGCCATCGGGGGCTGGGACGGGCTGCTCTCGGCCGTCACCGATCCCGTGGCCGTCGGCATCATCGTGGCCCTCGTGGCGGGCAAGCCCATCGGGATCCTGGGGACCACCTGGCTCGTCACGAAGCTCACCCGGGCGTCCCTGGACCGGTCCCTGAAGTGGGTCGACGTGTTCGGGGTCTCGCTCCTGGCCGGGATCGGCTTCACGGTCTCGCTGCTCGTGGCGGAGCTCAGCTTCGGGCTGGGCAGCATCCACGACGACCACGCCAAGGTGGGCATCCTCACGGCGTCGCTGCTGGCCGCTCTCCTGGCATCGGCGGTGCTGGGCCTCCGCAACCGCCACTACCGCGCGATGGCGGTCGAGGAGGCCGTCGACGCCGACCAGGACGGCATCCCGGACGTGTACGAGCAGGACGGCCGGTCGTAGTCCGGCGGATCCCTGTGGCGGGCTGCGCGGGTCGTTGACCGTGCCCGTCCGCAGCCGCCGTCGACGCCCGCGGGGATTCAGGCCCCGCGGGCCTCAGCCGATAAGGGTGCGGACCCCGATGACGGCGGTGGCCGCGCCGAGGATCATCGACGTGGAGATCAGCATGACGTGCACCGTGAGGAAGCGGGTGGCCGCTCCCTTCTCGTCGCGGGCGCGCGGGTCCTTGAGGATGCGGCGCAGGAACGGGGGCCAGACGATCAGGGTCCAGACGCCGGCGAGGATCAGGATGAGGGCGAGGGGTGTGGGCAGTTCCATGGCGTGCGGGTCTTTCGGTTCGGGGGCGGGGCTGGACGGTCGTGCGTCAGCGGCTCTCGAGCCACTTCCGCGCCTCGACGGCCTGCACGTTCAGGGCCTTGCCGATCATGGGCTCCGCGGCGCCGGCGATCTTGCCGCCGAGGAACGGGATGGAGGAGGTGACGTTGCCCTGCAGGTCCACGACGGTGTCGGTGCCCTGGGCGATCAGCCGCTGGACGGCGGACACGTTCAGGGGCACGCCGGCGACGGTCATCTCGAGCGAGGCCTGGCGGGAGCCGTCCGCTGCGGGCGCCTCCCAGTGCTCGGTCTGCGTGACCGAGAGGGTCTCGCCCACGAACTTGCGGGCCATGTCCGGCAGGCGCGTGGTCGGCATGGTGCGGACCGCGGTGAGGGTGAACGCCCCGGCGGTGTCGCCGTCGACAGTGAGCGACTCCAGGGTGCCGCCGACGTACTCGCTCATGTGACGCACGAAGCCCTCGTCGGTGAAGACGCCGAGCACCGTGTGGGCGTCGTAGGGGAGCGTGGTGGACGCGTTCAAAGCCATGGTTCCTCCGGGATTTCGGCGCGCTGACCGCAGGGAGCGGTACGCAGGGGTCTTCCGGCAATCCTACGGCCTGCCCCACGGCAGCCCGGGGACCACTTGCCGGGCGGGAAAGCGTCAGGGCCCCTTGGTAGTGTGGAGACGTCCCGGGAACGATTCGTCTTTCCGGGCTTTCGTGCTGTCCCAGCACCGCTGCCGCTGCGCTTCGCCGGTGACGGGACGGGACGGAGGAACCACCGCCTGAGGAGTCCCGAACAGATGAGCCTTAACGGATTGCGCGCGGCCCTGGCCGAGGATGCGTCCTACGCCCGCGTGCGCACCAATGCGTCGCGACCTGTGGACCAGCGCAGCGCGGATCTGCAGATCGGTGCCCCCGCGGGCCTGCGCGCCCCGCTGATCGCCGAGATGGTCGACGGGCTCGCGTCGCCGGGTCCGGGGACCCCTGGGAACGGCGCCATGCCCGTGGTGCTGGCCGTCACCGCCACGGGGCGCGAGGCGGAGGACCTCGCCTCGGCGCTGCGCAGCTACCTGCCCGAGAGCGCCATCGAGGAGTTCCCGAGCTGGGAGACGCTGCCGCACGAGCGGCTCTCACCCCGCTCCGACACCGTGGGCCGACGCCTGTCCGTGCTGCGCCGGCTCGCCCACCCGGAGGGTCCGCCCGTCAAGGTCATCGTGGCGCCGATCCGCGCCGTCGTGCAGCCGCTCGTCGCCGGGCTCGGTGATCTCGAGCCCGTGGCGCTGAAGGTCGGTGACGAGGTGGCGTTCTCCGACGTCGTCAAGGCCCTCTCCGACGCCGCCTACGCGCGTGTGGACATGGTCACCCACCGCGGCGAGTTCGCCGTGCGCGGCGGCATCATCGATGTCTTCCCGCCCACCGAGGACCACCCCATCCGCGTGGACTTCTTCGGCGACGAGGTGGACCAGATGCGGTGGTTCGCCGTCGCCGACCAGCGCTCCCTCACCTCGGAGGAGCCGCCGGCCGCCCTGTACGCGCCGCCCTGCCGCGAGCTCCTCATCACGCCGTCGGTCATGTCCCGGGCCGCGAAGCTGCAGTCCGAACTCCCGGCCGCCGCCGCCATGCTGGAGAAGATCGCCGGCGGGATCGCCGTCGAGGGCATGGAGTCCCTCGCCCCCGTGCTCGTGGACGCCATGGTGCCGTTCGCCGGGGAGCTGCCGCCCGGGTCCATCGCCGTCGTGATCGAGCCCGAGAAGGTCAGGGCGCGCGCCCACGACCTCGCCGCCACCAACGAGGAGTTCCTCGCCGCTGCATGGTCGACGGCGTCCGAGGGTGGCGCGGCGCCGCTCGATCTCGGCGGAGCCCTGGGCACTGACCTGCAGGAGGCGAGCTTCCGCTCACTCACCGACACCCGCTCGACGGCGCTCGCCAACTCGGTGGCGTGGTGGGGCATCACGTCCTTCGGCGCCGACGAGGAGCTGAGCGACGTGGACAGCTTCACGCTCCACGCTCGCGAGCCCCGCGGCTACCAGGGCGACGTCGCCGAGATGATGGAGTTCATCGGCGGGCGCGTGCGCGACCAGTGGCGCGTCGTCGTCGCCACCGAGGGCCCCGGCCCGGCCCAGCGCCTCGCCGAGCTCTTCCACGACAACGACATCCCCGCGAGCCGCGTGGACTCCCTCGACGGCACGCCGCAGCCGGGCATCATCGAGATCACGACGGCGTGCGCCGGCCGCGGGTTCGTGGTGGACGGCCTGAAGATCGGGTTGCTCACCGAGGCCGACCTGCTGGGCCGCACCAGCGCCGCGGGCACCCGGGATATGCGCAAGATGCCCTCGCGCCGCCGCAACGCCGTCGACCCCCTGCAGCTCAAGGAGGGCGACTTCGTGGTCCACGAGCAGCACGGCGTGGCGAGGTTCGTCGAGCTGATGCAGCGCTCCACCGGCGCCGGGCCCACCCGCACCACGCGCGAGTACCTCGTGCTCGAGTACGCGCCGTCCAAGCGCGGCGCCCCGGGGGACCGGCTCTTCGTGCCCACCGACCAGCTCGACCAGGTGACGCGCTACGTGGGCGGCGACGCGCCGGCCCTCAGCAAGATGGGCGGCTCCGACTGGAGCAAGACCAAGAACCAGGCCCGTAAGGCCGTCAAGGAGATCGCCGGCGAGCTCATCCGCCTCTACTCGGCGCGCATGGCCTCCCGCGGCCATGCCTTCGGACCGGACACGCCCTGGCAGCGCGAGCTCGAGGAGGCGTTCCCCTACGTCGAGACGCCCGACCAGCTGACCACCATCAACGAGGTCAAGGCCGACATGGAGCGCGAGGTCCCCATGGACCGGCTCGTCTCCGGCGACGTCGGTTACGGCAAGACCGAGATCGCCGTCCGCGCCGCGTTCAAGGCCGTGCAGGACGGCAAGCAGGTGGCCGTGCTCGTGCCCACCACGCTGCTGGTGCAGCAGCACTTCGAGACGTTCTCCGAGCGCTTCTCCGGCTTCCCGGTGCGCGTGAGGGCCCTGTCCCGCTTCCAGACCGCGAAGGAATCGCGCGAGACGGCGGAAGGGCTCACCTCGGGCGCCGTCGACGTCGTGATCGGCACGCACCGGCTCCTGTCGAAGGAGATCTCCTTCAAGGACCTCGGGCTCGTGATCGTGGACGAGGAGCAGCGGTTCGGCGTGGAGCACAAGGAGGCGCTGAAGAAGATGCGCACCAACGTGGACGTCCTCGCGATGAGCGCCACGCCGATCCCGCGCACGCTCGAGATGTCGCTCACCGGTATCCGCGAGACCTCCACGCTCGCCACCCCGCCGGAGGAACGCCACCCCGTGCTCACCTATGTGGGCCCGTACACGGACAAGCAGGCGTCCGCCGCCATCCGCCGCGAGCTCATGCGCGAGGGCCAGGTGTTCTTCGTGCACAACCGGGTCTCGTCGATCGACCGGACCGCGGCGCACCTCAAGGAGCTCGTGCCCGAGGCGCGCGTCGCCGTCGCGCACGGGCAGATGACCGAGTCGCGGCTCGAGCAGATCATCGTGGACTTCTGGGAGAAGCGGTTCGACGTGCTCGTGTGCACCACGATCATCGAGACCGGGCTGGACATCTCCAACGCCAACACGCTGATCGTGGACCGGGCCGACTCCTACGGCCTGTCCCAGCTGCACCAGCTGCGCGGCCGCGTCGGCCGTGGTCGCGAGCGGGCGTACTCGTACTTCCTGTACCCGTCGGAGAAGCCGCTCGGCGAGGTGGCCCTCGAGCGGCTGAAGGCCGTGGCGTCCCACAACGAGCTCGGTGCGGGCATGCAGCTGGCCATGAAGGACCTCGAGATCCGCGGGGCGGGCAACCTGCTCGGCGGCGAGCAGTCCGGCCACATCCAGGGCGTCGGGTTCGACCTCTACATCCGCCTCGTCGGTGAGGCCGTGGCCAACTTCCGGGGCGAGGCGGAGGAGAAGGCGGCGGAGATGAAGATCGAGCTGCCCGTCAACGCGCACCTGCCGCACGACTACGTGCCGGGGGAGCGGCTGCGCCTCGAGGCGTACCGCAAGCTCGCCGCCGCCGTGACCGACGAGGCGATCGACGCCGTCGTCGCCGAGCTCAAGGACCGCTACGGCGAGCCGCCCGCCGCGGTGGAGAACCTCATCGCCGTCGCGCGCTTCAGGGTGAGCGCCCGTGCCCTCGGGTTGACGGACGTGGCGCTGCAGGGCAACTTCATCAAGTTCGCCCCGGCGGAGCTGCCGGAGTCCAAGCAGATGCGGCTCACGCGCATGTACCCGGGTGCCGCCGTGAAGCCGGCGCTCAACGCGGTGCTGGTGCCGAAGCCGAAGACCGCGAGGATCGGCGGCAGGGACCTCGTGGACGCGGAGATCCTGGGCTGGGCGAAGGACGTGCTCGAGACGGTGTTCACGCCCTAGCCCTGCGGCGTCCGCCGGCCGGATACGCGCCGCTCACGCGAAGAGGCCGCCCCTCGGGGACGGCCTCTTCTGCGATGGGGGAGCGGCGGTGTGCCGCCGGTGCTAGGAGCTGACGCCCGCGGACGTCTCCTTCTCGTCGGTGCGGTTGCCCTGGGCGAGGTTGTAGCCGGTGTCGGCGCGCCCCAGGATGCCCTGCGGGACGAAGAACGCGATGAAGGCCAGCACGATGATCGCTGCCATGGGCCACACGTCCTGCGGGGTGAACCAGGTCATCAGGTACATCCCGAGCAGGAACAGGCCGAACATGATCACGAACACCAGGATGTTCCCGACGAGGTGGCCCTTGCCGGCGTGGGCGGGCTGGGCCTCGGCCCTGGCGTTGGCTTCGTGTGACATTACGGTCTCCTTGCGTGCTGGATCTGCTGCGCCGTCAGTAGCCTGACGCGCCCTGTTCACCCTTAACGATAGCGACTCCCGAGCTGGCACCGATACGCGTTGCCCCGGCGCCGATCATGGCGCGGGCGTCCTCGAGCGAGCGGACGCCCCCGGAGGCCTTCACGCCGATGTCCGGGCCGACGGTCTTCCGCATGAGGGCGACGTCCTCGACCGTGGCGCCTCCACCGTTGAAGCCCGTGGAGGTCTTCACGAAATCGGCCCCTGCCTCGACAGCGGCCTCGCAGGCAAGCACTTTCTGCTCGTCGGTGAGCATCGCCGTCTCGATGATGACCTTCAGGATCGCGCCCTGCTCGTGCACGGCGTCGGCGACGGCGAGGATGTCCGCCAGCAGCACGTCCTTCTCGCCGGCGCGGGCGGCGGCCATGTCGATGACCATGTCGATCTCGTCGGCGCCGTCGGCCACGGCGCCGCGGGCCTCGAAGACCTTCGACTCGGTGGTGGTGGCCCCGAGGGGGAAGCCGATCACCGAGCACGTGAGGACGCCGGAGCCCTTCACGGCCGTGCGCACGGTGCTGACCCAGAGGGGATTCACGCAGACGGACTTGAACGAGTACTCGACCGCCTCGCGGCACACGGTGAGGATCTGCTCACGGCTGGCCTCGGGCTTCAGGAGGGTGTGGTCGATGTAGGAGGCGAGGGAAACGTCGTTAGGCATGTCCTCCATCCTTCCATGTCGCCCGGCGCCTCACAGGCCGAGCGCCTCGCCGACGTCGCGCCGCACGGCATCGAGGCGCGCGCGGGCGGTCTCCTTGGCGGCACCGAGCTCGGCGGCGGACCCGACCGGCTCCACGACCTCGAGGTAGCACTTCAGCTTCGGCTCGGTGCCGCTGGGCCGGATGATCACGCGGGTCCCGTTCTGCGTCAGGTACAGGAGCCCGTCCGTGGGCGGAAGCTGCGCGGAGCCCTCCGCGAGGTCCTCGGCCGCGCTCACCGTGGAGTCGGCGAACGACGTCGGCGGGTTCTCGCGCAGCCGGTTCATCATCGCGCCGAGGAGCCCGAGGCTGCCCACCCGCACGGAGAGCTGGTCCGAGGCGTGCAGCCCGTGGACCAGGAACGCGTCGTCGAGCAGGTCGAAGAGCGTGCGGCCGGCGGCCTTGGTGGCGGCGGCGAGCTCGGCCAGCAGCAGTCCCGCGGAGATGCCGTCCTTGTCGCGCACGAGCTCCGGTGCCACGCAGTACCCGAGGGCCTCCTCGTACCCGAAGGCGAGGTCGTGCACGCGGGCGATCCACTTGAAGCCGGTCAGGGTCTGGGCGTGGCCGATCCCGGAGACGCCCGCGATCCGTCCGAGGAGACGCGAGGACACGATCGAGTTCGCGAAGACGCCCTGGCGCAGGGCGTCGGGGCGGGCAGCGTCGGTTCCTCCGCCGTCGCGCGACGCCGCGGTGAGGCGTGCGGCGAGGTGCAGGCCGAGGAGCGTGCCCACCTCGTCGCCGCGCAGCATGCGCCACGCGCCCGTGGCGGGCTCGAGCGCCGCGAGGGCCACGCGGTCGGCGTCCGGGTCGTTGGCGATCACGAGGTCCGCGCCGACCTGCCCGGCGGTCTCGAGCGCGAGGTCCAGCGCTCCGGGTTCCTCCGGGTTGGGGAAGGCGACGGTCGGGAAGTCCGGATCGGGCTCCGCCTGGCGCTCCACGAGGGTGACGTCGTCGAACCCGGCCGCGGCGAGGACCGCACGGGCGGTGCGGCCACCCACGCCGTGCAGGGGCGTGAGGACGATCTTCAGGTCGCGGTCCCGGCTGGACGGGTCGGCGAGGCCGGCGACGGCGGCGACGTAGTCGGTCTCGATGGTCTCCGGCAGCACGGTCCAGCCGCCGGAGGCGAGCTCGATGCGGTCGGCGGCCTGGATGCGGGCGGCGATGCCGGCGTCGTGCGGTGCCACGATCTGGACGCCGCGCGCGTCCTCCTCCACGGCGCGCCCGCCGAGGTACACCTTGTACCCGTTGTCCTGCGGCGGGTTGTGGCTCGCGGTGACCATGATGCCCACCTCGCACTCCAGGGCGCGGATGGCGTAGGCGAGCACCGGCGTCGGCAGCTCGCGCGGCATGAGGAACGTCTCGATCCCGGCGGCGGTGAAGATCGCCGCGGTCTCCTCGGCGAAGATCCGCGAGTTGTGGCGTGCGTCGAAGCCGACGACGGCGCGGGGAGCGTAGGAACCGGCGGCGAGGTCGAGCGCGTGTGCGGCGACGCCCGCGGCGGCCCGGCGGACCACCACGCGGTTCATGCGGTTCGGCCCGGCGCCCAGGGCGGCACGCAGGCCGGCGGTGCCGAAGGCGAGCGGACCGGAGAAGCGGTCCCGCAGGTCCTGTTCGGCGGCGGCGGCGGAGTCGCCGGCGCGCACGTGCGCGACGACCGCGCGAAGCTCCTCCGCGGTCTGCGGGTCCGGGTCCGCGGCGGCCCAGGCGTCCGCGGTGGTGAGAAGGGTGTCCAGTTCCGAGGTGGTCATGCGGGCCCCTAACGTGGGTCGGCGGAGGAAGTCCGACGGGCGCCGGTCAGGGCCCGCGTTCTGCAGATGGCTGGTGCGCTGGTGCTGGTGGCCGGGGTCAGAGGGCGGCGACGATGTCGGCCAGCAGGCGGGAGATGCGCGGCCCGGCTGCCTGTCCGGCCTCGAGGACCTCGGTGTGGCTGAGCGGAACGGGGCTGATGCCGGCGGCGAGGTTCGTGACGAGCGAGATGCCGAAGACCTCCATGCCGGCATGCCGGGCGGCGATGGCCTCGAGCGCGGTGGACATGCCCACGAGGTCGGCGCCGATCCGCCTCGCGTACTGCACCTCGGCGGGCGTCTCGTAGTGCGGGCCGGTGAACTGCGCGTACACGCCCTCCTCGAGGGTGGGATCGACCCTGCGGGCGAGGTCGCGGAGGCGCGAGGAGTAGAGGTCCGTCAGGTCCACGAACGTCGCACCCTCGAGCGGGGAGGACGCCGTGAGGTTGATGTGGTCGCTGATGAGCACCGGTGTGCCGGGCTGCCAGTGCTCCTTCAGGCCGCCGCACCCGTTGGTGAGGATCATCGTCGTCGCACCGGCAGCCGCCGCGGTACGTACACCGTGCACCACGGCCCGCACGCCCTTGCCCTCGTAGAAGTGGGTGCGGGCCCCCAGCACGAGCGCGCGCTTGCCGTTGGGCGTGAGGACGGAGCGGATGGTGCCGGTGTGGCCGACGACGGCGGGAGCCGAGAAGCCGGGGATCTCCGCGGCGTCGAGCGTGTGTGTGGTCTCGCCGATCAGCTCGGCGGCCTCGCCCCAGCCGGAGCCGAGGACGAGGGCGGTGTCGTGCCGGTCGATGCCGGTTGCTCGGGCGATGTGGTCGGCAGCGTCGCGGGCCAGGTCAAAAGGATCAGAAGTCACCGTTACAACTTACCCGCTACCACTTGCCCGGTGCGTTGCGGCCGCTGGACGGGACGCCCCGCCGTGCTGTCCGCGCGCACCGCCCGCGCCGTTCGGGCATGTCGGTGGTATGGGCAATAATCGGACGGTGACGAACCAACTTGATCTCAGTTCACTGCGCCTCGCGATCCTCGGTGGCGGCCCCGGCGGCTACGAAGCGGCGATGGTTGCGGCGTCTCTCGGCGCGCAGGTCACCATCGTGGAGCGCAAGGGCCTCGGCGGGTCCGCGGTGCTCACGGACGTGGTGCCGTCCAAGACCCTCATCGCGACCGCGGACACCATGACGCGCTTCACGGACGCGAGCGGCCTCGGGGTGCACTTCTCCGCCGACAGCGCCGTGTACGCGGACCTGGACAAGGTCAACCAGCGGCTGCTGAAGCTCGCCCTCGAGCAGTCCTCGGACATCCGCGCCACCCTCGAACGCCTCGGAGTGCGGGTGCTCATCGGCACCGGCAAGCTGCTCGACGACCACCGGCTCGAGGTCGAGGCCGACGGCGAGACCACCATCGTCGAGGCCGACGCCGTGCTGCTCGCGGTCGGTTCCACGCCGCGCGAACTGCCGAGCGCCATGCCCGACGGCGAACGCATCTTCAACTGGACGCAGCTCTACAACCTCCGCGAGATCCCGGAGCACCTGGTCGTCGTCGGCTCGGGTGTGACCGGAGCCGAGTTCGCGAGTGCCTACAACGGTCTCGGTTCCAAGGTCACCCTCATCTCCAGCCGGGACCGCGTGCTCCCGGGGGAGGACGCCGACGCCGCCGAGGTGCTCGAGGGCGTCTTCAAGGACCGCGGCATGACCGTGCTGTCCCGCTCGCGGGCCAACTCCGTGGAACGCACCGACACCGGCGTGATCGTGACCCTCGGAGACGGCCGCACGGTCGAGGGCAGCCACTGCCTCGTCGCCGTCGGGGCCGTCCCCAACACGAGCGGGATCGGCCTCGAGGAGGCCGGCGTCGCCGTGAGCGAGTCCGGGCACATCCAGGTGGACGGCGTCTCACGGACGACGGCGTCGAACGTGTATGCCGCGGGGGACTGCACGGGCGTCTTCGCCCTCGCCTCGGTGGCCGCGATGCAGGGCCGGATCGCCATCGCCCACCTCATGGGCGACTCCGTGAGCCCCATCAAGCTCAAGCAGGTCGCGTCGAACATCTTCACGTCCCCCGAGATCGCCACGGTGGGCGTGACAGAGGAGGACATCGCGTCCGGCCGGTACCAGGGCGACATCGTGAAGCTCTCCCTGCACACCAATGCGCGCGCGAAGATGATGAACGTCAAGGACGGCTTCGTGAAGGTCATCTCGCGCAAGGGCTCCGGAACGGTGATCGGCGGCGTCGTCGTCGGCCCGCGCGCCTCGGAGCTGATCTTCCCGCTCGCGCTCGCCGTGACCAAAAAGCTGCACGTCGACGACGTCGCCAACACGTTCACGGTGTACCCGTCGCTGACCGGGTCCATCTCGGAGGCGGCGCGGCGCCTGCACGTGCGGCTCTGACGCGGCGCTGCCGCCCGCCCCACACGGATCCCACCCCGGTTCCCGGCGTCCAGCATGTGGACACGTTTATCCACGTGCTGGACGCTGGTGGTCTGATATCAGGATTCAAGTGAAGCGCGGGCGCCGTGCTGCGGGAGCTTCGTGCACCCCGCGGCGGTGCCTCGTATGAGAAAGCCGCAACCATGACCTCCTCCACCGCCGCTGGTGCCAGCGGGACCACGAAACCGTTGAACTCCCGGGGCAAGGTGATCTTCGCCAGCCTCATCGGGACCACGATCGAGTTCTACGACTTCTACATCTACGCCACGGCCGCCGTGCTCGTGTTCCCGGCGCTGTTCTTCCCGAACCAGACGTCCGCGAACCAGCTCCTGAGTTCCTTCGCCGTCTTCGGCGTCGCGTTCGTCGCCCGCCCGCTCGGCTCCATCGTGTTCGGCCACTTCGGCGACAAGGTCGGCCGCAAGGCAACTCTCGTGGCCTCCCTGCTGACCATGGGTATCGCCACGTTCCTCATCGGCCTGCTCCCGGCGGCCACGAACGAGGGGTGGGTCTTCCTGGCGCCGCTGCTGCTCGTGGTGCTGCGTTTCCTCCAGGGTCTCGCCCTCGGCGGTGAGTGGAGCGGCGCCGCGCTGCTGGCCACCGAGAACGCGCCCGAGGGCAAGCGCGCCGTCTACGGCACGTTCCCGCAGCTCGGAGCGCCGATCGGCTTCATCCTCGCCAACCTGCTGTTCGTCCTGCTGAGCAGCACGCTCAGCCCGGAGGCGTTCCTCGACTGGGGCTGGCGGGTTCCGTTCCTGCTGAGCGCCGTCATGGTGATCATCGGCCTCTACGTTCGGCTCAAGCTGATCGAGAGCGCGTCCTTCCAGAAGGTCCAGAAGGAGGGCAAGGTGGTGAAGGTCCCGCTCGGCACCACGTTCCGCCTCCACTGGCGTGCACTGATCCTCGGCACCTTCATCATGTTCGCCACCTACGTGCTGTTCTACTTCATGACGGCCTTCACGCTGACCTACGGGACGGCGCCGTCGAGCCTCGAGCAGGCACAGGCCCGCGCGGAAGCAGCCGGCAAGCAGTTCACCGCGGCGCAGGAGGCCGCCTTCGTGCCCGGCCTCGGCATGGCACGGACCGACTTCCTGTGGATGCTCATCATCGGCGTCGTGTTCTTCGGCATCTTCACCATCGTGTCGGGGCCGCTCGCGGAGCGCTTCGGCCGCCGCAAGATGCTGCTCGCCACCACCGTCGGCATCGCCGTCTTCGGTCTCCTGTGGGCGCCGCTGTTCGCCGCGGGGACCGCCGGCGCGATGGCCCTGCTCATCATCGGGTTCATCCTCATGGGACTCACGTTCGGACCCATGGCTGCGGTGCTGCCCGAGCTGTTCCCCGCCAACGTCCGGTACACCGGATCCGCCGTGGCCTACAACGTGTCGAGCATGATCGGCGCAGCACCCGCGTCCTTCATCGCCGTGGCCCTGTGGCAGGCCGCCGGCGGCAGCACGGTCCTCGTCGGCGCCTACCTGACGGTCGCCGCGGTCCTGACGTTCATCGCGCTGTACATCTCGCGCGAGACCCGGGACAACGACTACGAGAACAACGTCGCCTGACCCGGCTTCCCGATCACGGGCTCCTCAGCCCGTCCGGCGGCGCCGCACCCACCCGGGTGCGGCGCCGTCGTCGTTCCTGAATGTCCTGCGCCGCGGCCCGGGCGCCGTCATCGAGGCGCATCGTAGACTTGAAGGACCGGTGGCATACCGGTTCCGGTGCGGCGCGAGGACTTCGTGTGGCCGGACGCGGGTCGACGGGGGTAGTAGAAGCGGGTGGCATGGAGAAGCAGGCACTGACCGGCCGGTACGCGGTAGGAGAGCGGATCGGGGCCGGGGGTATGGCGGACGTCTTCTCCGCCCGTGACACGAGGCTCGAGCGGGACGTCGCCATCAAGATATTCCGGCCCGGCACCGCCGATGGTCTGGAGCGCGGGTCCGCGGAGGCCCGGATGCTCGCCGGGCTCGACCACCCGGGTCTGGTCCGCGTGCTGGACATGGACGGCGGCGAGCACGACGGCGCCGCCTATCTGGTCATGGAGCTCGTCGACGGCCCCGATCTGAGGGACCTGCTGAAGGCCGGAGGGCCGCTCGGTCAGGAGGACGTCCGGGTCATGGCGCTGGACCTCGCGCGGACGCTGCAGTACATCCACGGCCGGGGGATCGTGCACCGCGACATCAAGCCGTCCAACATCCTGACACGGCAGGCCGACCCGGACAGCGGCCAGTTCCGTTACCTCCTCACCGATTTCGGGATCGCCCGGTTCTTCGACGGCACCCGCGTCACGGTCACCGGCCAGGTCATCGGGAGTGCCGCCTACTTCAGCCCGGAACAGACCCGGGGCGACGGCGTGGGGCAGCCCTCGGACATCTACTCGCTCGGCCTGGTGATGATCGAGGCCCTCACCGGAGACCGGGTGTTCCCCGGCACCGGGGTCGAGAGCGCACTGGCGCGCCTGCACCGCAGCCCGTCCATCCCGCATGCTGCCGGTCCTGCGCTGTCGGCGCTCCTGGTGTCGATGACCCTCGACGAGCCCGCCGACCGACCCGATGCCGCGCAGGTGGTCCGGGCCCTGACGGCCATGGGCCCGCAGCGGCATGATCACGGGACCACCACGGTCCTGCCCGTCGCGGAGTCCCCGACGAAGGCCATGCCGGCGTTCGGTGGAACCGTGCCGACCACCGCTCTGCCGGCTTCCGGCGTACCGGTTCCACAGGGCTTGGCGGTCCAGCAGGACGACGCGACGCGGATGTCCGACGCCGACGCCGACGCCGGCGCCACGGCGCTCGCTGCCTCCGCGTCGCTCGATCGGCCGTCCGTTCGGCCGTCCGTTCGTCCGTCGGCCCCGATCAGCGCCGAGCGTCCTCTGCCTCCGGAGCGATCCGAGACCGATGCAGCAGACGCCGTCACCCGATCGGGGCCGAGCACTCCAGCGGCCAGGAACGCTCCGCCGCGAGGCACCGCCTCACGAGGGCGCCGCCGTCGTTCCTTCTGGCTGCTCGCCGTGCTGGCCGTCGTGGTCCTGGCGGTGGCGCTCTGGGCCGTCGCCCTGCAGATCGGTGGCGATCCCGCCCCCGCCGTCGAGCCCCTGCCCACGGTGCCCGGCGAGACAGGCCAGAGACTGCAGGAACTCTACGAAAGCGTGAGGCCATGAGCCGTACCACCAGGTCCCGGGTCGCGGTGCTGGTCGCTGCCGCCGTCCTCCTGACGGGGTGCGGGGCGCCCGCGATCGATACCGCGACGGCGAGCGACCTCCAGGCCGAGGTTCGCAGCATCGCCTCGGCCGCTGCCGCAGGTGATGCGGGGGGAGCGATCGCCCTCGCGCAGAGCCTGAAGCAGGAGGTGGACGCGGCCCGCGCAGCGGGCACCGTCACCGAGGACCGGGCCACCACGATCGGTCTGCGCCTCGACGCGGTGATCGCCTCCCTCGAGGCCGGCCGGGTACCGGCCGACGATGCATCGACCGGAGTGCCCGGCGAGGAGCCGGCGGGACCGACCGAAGCGCCGGTCGAGGTGCCGACCGACACGCCGGCGCCGGATGCGACGTATGCTCCTCCCGCGCAACCCGCGCCGATGGCACCCACCCCTGCTCCGGTCCAGCCTGTACCCGCCCCGACCCCGGAGGAGAATGCGGAGGACGGTCCGGATACGGGATCGGTGGACGCCGGTGAAGAGGCAGCGGGTGAGGATGCCGTACCGGGCGAACAGGGCGGCAGGGCCGCGGACAAGGCGGCCGAGCAGCAGCGCAAGGCCGAGGAGAAGGCCAGGGAGGCTGCGGAGAAGGCCGCTGAGAAAGCTGCTGAGAAGGCCGAGGAGTCAGGCAGGAAGGGCAAGCCCGACGACTAGGGACGCCGGACGTCGATCGCATCGGTTACGCTCGGCTGCCCGGCCTACCCGAGGGCGCTGCTGTCCTCGGCCAGGCTGATGGCGGCATGGATGATGGCGTCGGTCATGGTGGCCAGCACCTCCCGATCGACGTTGCTGATGTCATCGCCGGAGGTGTGGTAATTGGGATCCCGTGGCTGGTTTGCAGCGCCGCCGAACAGGTCCGCATGCCTTGCCGATTTCCGCTCACTGCTGCCGGTGAACAGGCCCCCCACCGGGACGGCCTCCTCCGTGAACGCCACCTGATCGGAAACGATATCCCAGCTGACTGTTACCCACGGCTGGTCGCGGGCGTCGAAGTAGTCGGTGAAGAACTCCATGATCTCCAGCGAACCGTCGGGCACTTCATTCCGGGAGTCGCCGTTCGATTCCCGCGCGTCGTAGACCCCGATGACATGGTTCGGTGAGGCGACCATGTCGAAATTCAGGTAGGCGGCGATGTTGTCGAGCTCGTCGCTGTCATGATCCGCCAGGTCCTCGACGTAGGATCTGGAACCGGGCGTCCCCCGGTACTCCTCGGCTCCCCACCACGCGAAGCGCACTTTGTTGGTGGGTTCGTCCCGTTCACTGAGCTCCTCCGCGGCCACCAGCAGTGCCGCCACGCCGGAGGCGTTGTCATTGATCGCCGGACTGTCCGACACCCCGTCGAGGTGCGCGCCGAGCATGATCACATTGTCGGCACTGCCGCCGGCGGTCTCGGTGATGACGCTGAAAGTCTCGAATTCCTCGCCACTACGTCCGACGGTGAAGTACTGGCGGCTGGTGCGATAGCCGGCGCTCTCGAGCTGCTGCTCCACGTACTGAGCGGCGGCCTCGTATCCGGCAGTGCCGGCAGCACGATCGCCATGCTCGTCGGCAAGTGCCTGGAAAGCCTCCAGATGGGCGTACGCGCCGAGATCCTGCGGAGTCGGAGGCGGCGTCGGCCCGAAACGGTCCAGCAGTCCGATGGCCGTGACAAGCGTCAGCAGCAGGGTGACCGCGCTGAACCCCGCGATCGAGGCTATCGCTATCCGGCGCCGGCGTCGGTGACGCTTCCGCTGCCGTTTCCGGTGCCGATTCATGGTGTCCTTTTTTGCGTAACAGCATCACATCAGGAGTATTCTAACGTTCTCGGGCTGCTGCCCATGGACTTCCCGTCGGCACGTACGCGGTCGTGAGGACGAAGTCGCCCGTGACCGTCCACCGTCCTTCCAGTTCCCCGACCGTGCTGGTCCGGTCCGCACCGACGGGCGCCAACAGACGAGCACGAAACGTCCGCGAACCGGGCTCGATCCGCACCGATACGTCCTCGAAATCCAGCCATGCCCCCGTCAGGGGGTACCAGGCCTTGTACACAGACTCCTTGGCGCTGAACACTAGGCACGACCAGGGCAGCCCCGGCTCCTTCCGCGACAGTGCTTCGATCATCACCCGTTCCTCCGGGCGGCAGACGATCTCGTACACTCCCGGCGGCAGTGGACGCCCCGGCTCCGCATCCAGCCCGATGGCGGAGTAGGTGCTCGACCCGGCCACCACGGCGGCGCGGTAGTTCCCGCTATGGGTCATACTGCCGACGACGCCGCTGGGCCAGATCGGGGCGCCCCTGGCGTCCGGCAGCAGCGCATGGGCTTGGTATCGTAGGCCGCCTTCCGGCGCGAGTTCTGCGAGGGCACGGCGAGCGAGGGTTCGCACCGTGTGGAACTCCCGTCGGCGTGCGGCAGTGGCGGTCCTGACTGCGGCGAGTTCCTCCGGAAGAACCGCGGTGGGCACCAGATCGCCGAAGCACTCCTCCGCGTAGGTGCCCGGGGGAAGGAGGTCCCTCACCGGGAAACCGGCCCGGAGGCCCCGGCAGCACCGCCTGCGGGCTCTTCGTCCACGATCTGCCGGAAGTTCCTCGCGGCCCCAGCGACTATCCGCTCAAGTGGTCCTTGCCCCATTTGCCGGCTCCAGATCATGCCGAACGCCATGGCGACCGCTACATGCACGACGAACCACAGGCCGGGGTCGTCGTAGTGCATCTCGGTGCTGAGCGCGAGTAGGTGCGCAGAGTACAGGGTCAGGGTCATCGACCCCATCGCGGCAAGGGGCGTCAGCCAGCGTCCCGCCTTCCGGCCGACAGCGATGAGTACGGCGGTCACCAGGAGGCCGATGCCGAGGCTGCTGGCGATCGAGAAGGGCGTGTTGTTGTGTGGAGTCGGGACGACGAGCCACCAGACCGAGGTATCCGGGATGTACGCGAGTCCGAACATGATGGACTCGTCCAGAAAGTCTTCGTCGATCCCGGCGTCGAGCATCTGATCGTAGCCACCACCCACGGAGTACAGCAGGAGCGACGACACGACGTTGGACAGGATGGCCAGGCCGGCTCCGACTCCTGCGATCCAGACCAGTACGAGGCTCCTCCGCAGGTCCAGGCGACCTATCCCCAGACCGACCAGGATGTAGACCATATATGCCAGCGCCGGATACGAACCGGTGAGCAGCAGTTGCGAGGCCACGCCGGCCGGCTCGGAGAAGATCAGCCCCAGCGTGGGATTGAGGGACGATCCCGGGGGCAGTAGCGGACCCAGGTTCTGCAGCAGGATCGGCGCGACGATACCGAAGGCCGCTGCACTGAGGAAGAGTGTCCTGGCTCTCAGGTGCAGGAACGGAATGGCAAGCAGGAAGAACACCGAATAATAGAGCAGGATACCGTTGGCCGGCGGGTCGTCATTCTGCGGCATGAACGCCGAGACCACCAGTGCGACAACTCCGATCAGAAGGGCCCTCGCCACCAATCCCAGACGGTCTCCCGCCATCCTGCGTCCCACATGCGGTTTGCTCCCACCGGAGGCCAGCGCCAGACCCACTCCGGCGAGAAGGGCGAACAGTGCCGCCGAGTCTCCATAGAACAAGTTGAAGGACAACGACGGATCACCGGTGTCCTCGTTCTCGTCCGGAAGGATGTGGACGGCCATCAACCCGATCAACGCCAGACCACGCGCCGCATCTATGCCGACCAGGCGCGCCCGGCCCTGCTTCGGCTTTCCGCCTGCAGGGCCGGTTTCCTGCCCCTGCTCGTTCTGGAGTTCACTCATGGTCGGTCTGTTTCTCGCTTTCTAGACGATCTCCTGCGCGGGGTTGCCGCCGTACCGGGCACCCTCGGGCACGTGGCTGCCCTTCATCAGGAAGGAATCCGGTTCCAGGGCCGAACCATCGCCCATGACGACGTCGTACAGCAGATAGGAGCCGACACCCAGGGTGACTCCCCGGCCGATGGTGATGGCGTCCCGTTTGAAGACGCCGTCCTCCATCGAGTGGCACTGCACGACGCTGAACATATTGAGAGTGGTGTCGTCGCCGATGGTGACAAGCGTCTTCTCAGGAATGACGCAGCCGTCGTCGAAGACGCGCTTGCCCATCCGCACGCCGTGCAGACGCCAGAACAGGGGTTTGAACGGGGTGCCATCGAACAGCGGCAGCGGATACGCGATGAACTTCCAGAACCGTTCGTGCTGCCAGAACTTCCTCTCATAGATCGAGCATCGAAGCGGCACCATCGCCTTGAATCCCTGGGACGCACGTTCCAGCACGATGACGAAGGCGATCGTGAAGGCGCCGAAGCCCACGACGCCGACATAGAGTCCGAGCCCCGGAATTCCCGGGAACAACGTGATGGCTAGCGCGACCGCGAGCAGGCCGGCGAAGGCGAGGATCCATCGGCTCGCCAGGTAAAGGCATATCGAGACCGCGTTGTGCCGGTTCTTGGCGGGCAGCCGGCGGAGGATCTCCTCCCGGCTGGTGATCTTGAGGGCCGATGTGTCCCGGTCGGCCGACCTCGGGATCTCGAATGCGGGCGAACCCAGCAGACCGATGTCCTGCCGGACCTCGCCGTGGATGGGAACCATGACCTTGCTGCCGAAGAGGATGTTGTCCCCGACGCGGGCTGCAGAGGGATACGGGATGTCGTTACCGAAGAAGTTCCTCGCTCCGATCTTCACCTCGGACACACGGAAGGACGTACTCGAGTAATTGGCGTTCATGATCGACACGCCGTCGGAAACCATGGTTCCGGAGCCCAGGCTGGTCAGGTAGGGGTTCTCGTGGTCGAGCTCCGTCCCGACGTTCGACCCCGTCTGCTCCAGGTTGGGCTGCTTGTAGCCCAGAAGACGGAGGTAGTGCACAACCAGGGAACTGTCCCCGCTGATGTGCATGAACTGGAAGACATTGGTCATCTGGAAGATGAGCCGGTGGGCCGCATAGTGCAACCCATAGAGCGGGTACACCCGGTCCGGTCTGATCAACAGGTTGAGGAGCCGGGGAATCGTGAGCACGGCGGCCAGAACGAGGAACAGGCCACCGAAGACCAATCCGAAGGAGGCGATCGCCAGATCCGCGTAGAACGCCGGGTTCGCATAATCGAGATGACCGGTCTCCAGATAGGCGGGCAGGAGCAGCGCGAAGGAGAACGGAAGCAGGGGACCGAAGAGCCCCAGCCTGCTGATCACAACCAGCGCACCGTAGGTGACCCGCCGCCGCCGGCTCGACGGCATGGGGTCGACCAGCCGGTAGTTCACCTCGCTCGGCACCGCGGGAGATCCGTGCCAGCTCGCGCCCGCGGGTACCGACTGCAGCCGCTGCAGGGAGGACGCATGCCCCAGCTGCGCTCCGTTCCCCATCGCGGAGCCGATGTCCAGCACGCACTTCTCGCCGATCTGGGTGTTCTCGCCCAGTGCGACCCTCCCGGTCTGGATCCATCCGTCGCGGGCGCGGTAGCACAGGTAATACGTATCCTTGTGGATCACTGTCCCGCCACCGATCGTCAACAGGTCAGTGCACACCGGGAGGTGGGGGGACAGGATGGCGACGTTCGGGCCGATCCTGGCGCCCAGCAGACGTAGGTAGATCGGGAGGATCGGCGTGCCGACGAAGAGGGCCAGCGGGTTCATCCTGACGAGGGTGCGGACGAACCAGAACTTGACGTAGGCCAGGGACCAGATGCGCACTTCCTCTTCTTTCCACCGGCCAAGGATCAGCCATTTGAGCAGGATCGGCACCAGGCTGAGTACAAGGAAGAAGCCGACTCCGAAGCCGATGGAACGCCCCCACATCTCCAGGACGTTCGGCGCTTCTATGATCCAGAGGAAGCCGACCACCATCGCCGTGATGAGGGCGTAGGAATAGCCGATGGCGAGCGCAGCCTGCAGGGCACCGCAGAGCACGAATTCGAGGGTGCCGACCGACTCTCTCTTGGGCCGGTCGTACGGTTCCGGGTCCGCCCACCGGCTGGCGGCGGCCGGTGAGGTGATGGCAGCCGCCAGTTCCCTGACCGTCGGATGCTCATAGATGACCTGCAGACCGACGGGCGGCAGGTCGGTGTTCTTCCGCAGCGCAGCGGAGAAGTGGGCGACCAGAAGGGAACTGAGCCCGAGGTGGTCGAAGATGTCGGCGTCGACGGAGACCCTCTCCACTCCCAGGACAGCAGCGAGCTGCTCGGCGAGAGCCGCTTCTGTGTCCGTTGCCGGCTCGCAGTACTCGGCATCGACGGAGGTGCTGACCCGGGTGCTCGGTGTCGGCAGGTTCTTCCGGTCGGCCTTGTCGCTGGGCAGCATCGGCATGGTGTCCAGCTGCTCGTAGAACGCGGGGATCATGTAGCTCGGCAGCCGGTCGCGAAGCTCCTCCCTGATCATCTGCGGCGCAAGATCCGTGACGCCCTGGCGCAACGTGTAGAACGCGGCGAGCTCCGTCATCCCCGGTGCGGATGCATGGGTCTCCACCACGGCTTGGGCGATCCCGGCCACCTGAAGAAGCACTGACTCGATCTCGGACAGCTCGATCCGGTATCCGCGGATCTTGACCTGGGTGTCGATGCGCCCGTGGTACTCGATCAAGCCGTCCTCCGTGATGCGGCCGAGATCGCCGCTGCGGTAGATGCGGCCGGAGGGATTGTTCGGGATGCCCATGAAGTCGGGGATGAAGGCTGCTCCCGTCTTCTCGGGATGATTCATGTACCCGACGGCGAGTCCGATCCCGGCTATGCCGATCTCGCCCATCTCGCCCCGCGGCAGGGCCCGCGGCTCACTGGGATCCAGAATCATGGCTGTATAGGTCGGCAGGGGTTGCCCCAGGGTGATCGGCTTGTCGGGGTGCATGACGTCCCAGGTGGCAGTCACGGTCGCCTCGGTGGGTCCGTAGACATTCAGGAATCGCCGGTTCGGCCGGTGCCACCGGTCGGCCAGGTCACGAGGACAGGCCTCACCGGAGACGAGCAGGAAACGCAGGTCAGGGAGCTCGTTCTCCAGGGTTGCCAGCAGGGTGGGTACGCAGCACATGGCGGTAATGCGGTTGTCGATCACGAACCGTTCCAGGTCGGCGCCGAGCAGGCTCTTGGAACTCGGCTTGGGCACCAGCGTTGCCCCCACCATCCAGGGCACCCACATCTCCTCGACGGAGAAGTCGAAGGCGATCGTCAGCCCCTGATAGACCCGGTCGTCGTTCCTGTATCCGTACACCTCGGCGGCGACCCGCACGAAGTTGCAGATGCTGGCGTGCTCGATGGCCACTCCTTTGGGGCGGCCGGTGGACCCGGAGGTGTAGATGATGTAGGCCAGGTCTTCGACAGGATCGGGTTTCTCGCCATCTGTGAGGCGGGAGTCCTGCTGGGCCGCGATGTCCGCGGCGGCAGTATCGAGACTCAGGGCGCGGGGACCGTTCTCCGGCAGCAGGTCGGCCAGGTGGCTCAGGGTCAGCACCCGGTTGGTTTCGGAGTCCTCCATGATGTAGCCCATCCGGTCCGTGGGAAATCCGGCGTCCAACGGAACATAGGCTGCCTGGATCTTCAGCACCGCCAGCATCGAGATGTAGGACCATACCGCGTGGTCGAACAACAGTGCGATGCGGTCGCCGGCCGTCGCTCCGTCGGCCAGTAGGTGACGGGCCAGCTGATTGGCCCGCGCGTCGAGCTGGTCGTAGGTCAACGTCGCATCATTCGACTCGACGGCCAACTGGCCCGCTCGGCCGTCGCGGCGCAGCACGTCGCATTGGCCTTCGAAGAGCGCTTCCAGACGTTCGCCCGGCGACCAGCGCACACTCTGGCGGTGCGGGGATTGCAGCAGCAGAGGGTCCAAAGCCGCCGTCTCCGCCTCATCGGATGCCGCGGCATAAGCGGGGCTGTCCCGGTCGGCGCGCACGAGATCTCCGCTGCGATACACCCTGGGCCAGCCCAGGGCGCCAATCGGTGCATGCCTCACAACGTCTTCACCTGCGTCGAGGTACCGACCCAGGCCGACCCCACCGATGACCAGTTCTCCCTTCTCGCCCCAGGCGACAGGCCGGTCGTCCTTGTCCACCACGGCCAGCTGCCAGCCGGGCAGCGGGAAACCGACGCGTACCGGGGTTGCCCCGTCTGCTGCAGCACACGCGATGACAGGGCCTCCGACGGGCCCGTAGGTGTTCCAGGCTTCCCGCTCCGGGCTCGCCAGCCGCGCTGCAAGGGCCGGGGGGCACGCCTCACCGCGAAGAATCAGAAGACGGACGTTCCGGAGCGATTCCGCCGACCACTGCGCAACCAGGGCAGGCTCCGCCGACACCACTGTGATGCCCCGTTCGGCAATCCTGGGGCCAAGGTCCTCGCCGGAGCGGACGATCTCCCGTGGAGCCGGTATCAGGCAGGCGCCGGACTGCCAGGCCAACCACATCTCGTCGCATCCGACATCGAACCCGGCGGTGAGGCCGCCCAGCACGCGATCTCCGGGCCCGAGAGGCTCCGCCGTGCAGAAGACGAACGCTTGCGCGTCCACCCGTGCGGCCACGGAGCGATGTGAGACGGCGACCCCCTGCGGCCCGCCGGACGCCCCGCGGCTGAAGATGGAGAGCGCATCGTCGTCGACCGTGGGCGGCCGATCCTCGCCCCGCGGGGGCGCTTCGACGACGGTGCGGACCTTAAGGCCGGCGTCGATGACGGCGCAGACTTCGGCCTGCTCCCACACCGTGGTGGCCCAGCCCTCGGGCTCGTCAGGATCAACCGGCACGTAGGCCGCTCCCCGGGCGAGCACGGCCAGCACGGCGATGTAGGGATCGACGGTGCCGGGCGCCATGACAATGCCGACCCGGTCTCCGGTGGCGATCCCGCGGTCGCGCAGGTCCAGGGCCAGCGTTTCGATCCGCCCCAGCAGGGAGAGGTAACTCAAGGACGTGGTGCCGTCGTCCAGAGCTGACGCGTGCGGGTATTCGTCGACGGTGTGGAAGAGGATGTCCAGCAGCGTGCGAGGGGCCGGTGCGGGGCCTCCGGAGTACACGGCGATGCTGCCGGCCTCTTCATCGGCCGCTGCCACGGCCCGCGGGGCGGGAGCGGTTACGAAGTCGTTGTGGACGACCCGGTGGGTCCCTGTCGCCGGTGCGTGCGCCGGCAGCTTCCGGACCGGCACGGTGGTGCTGCCCGGCTCCGGAGAAGAATTGTCGAGCAGAGCCACTCCGTGTCTCCCTCCGTGGTGCTCTTGGTCATATGGGGGTACTTGTGCCGGATCGGCGATGGCGTCGTCGTGTGACCGCCTACGTTTTCCTCTGGATGCCACGCGAGCTGCCCCTATCCCGTTGCCGCGGCCGTCCGAATCCGAGCGGTGGAAGTGCGTCTGACACGCTGTTCGGTCGCCGTCGCCCTTGGCGGTGGTGTCAGCCCGAACGCCGTCTCCAACGAGCGGACAGCATCAGCCAGTTGATCGGCAGGGGTCACAGCCACGATGGACAATTCGGACATCGAGATCATCTGCACGCTGATTCCTGCATCGGTCAGCGCCTTGAAGAACGTGTAGAAGGGTATGGGGGAGGAGCGCATGCCGAGCCCATTGAGCGAGACCCTTCCCATCTCGTCGGTGTGATGGAGGGACTCGAAGCCGACGTGGTTCTGGGCTGCGTGCAGTACGCCAACGGCTGCCGTCAGCTCCGCGGAAGGGAGAGCGAAGGTGATATCCGAAAGCCGGCCGCCTGCAAGGCGAGGATTTCCGGTGATCATCTCGATGTGCAGACCCGATGCGGAGAGGTTCTCGAGCAACCTCGCCGTGGCTGTGGAGCGGTCTGGGACGCCCGTGACAGTGATACGCGCAGCAGAGTTGGAACTTGCCACACTCGAAACCACGGTTCGCTCGCCGGCACGCGCGTCCGGGCCCGACTGGTCCGCACTCGGCAGAATCATGGTGCCCCGCTTCTGCACGAACGAGGACCGTACGTGAATCGGAACACCGAAGCGACGAGCGTACTCGATGCATCGAAGGTGCAGAACCTTCGCTCCCGAGGCCGCGAGCTCAAGCATCTCCTCGCTGGAGAGCATCTCGATCTTGCGGGCCCTGGGAACGATCCGCGGGTCTGCCGTATAGATACCGTCTACATCGGTATAGATCTCGCATACGCTTCCCAGAGCCGCTGCAAGCGCGACGGCGGTGAGGTCCGAACCTCCCCTCCCGAGCGTGGTGACCGTTCCTTCCTTCCCGCTGATGCCCTGGAACCCTGCCACCACCGCAATCCGTCCGCGCTCCAGGCAGGCCCGTAACCGGCGTGGATTCACGTCCGTGATGCGTGCTTTCCCATGGCAGTCGTCGGTGATGAGGCCGGCCTCACTGCCGGTGAACGTCCGCACCTCGGCTCCGAGGTCTGCCAGCGCGATCGCCAGCAGAGCCGCGGATACGAGTTCGCCGGTCGTCAGGAGGGTGTCGAGTTCGCGGGCACGGGGGTGAGGGGAGATGCTTGCCGCCAGATCCAACAACTCGTCGGTGGTGTCGCCCATCGCGGACACCACCACGACCACCTGATATCCCGACGCCTGCGCCTCTGCCACCCGCATCGCAGCGCGTCGAATCCCCGCGGCATCGGCGATGGACGAGCCACCGTACTTCTGCACGATGACGTTCCCCGGTGAGCCGGTCATTTCGTGCCTACGGGGAGGTTGTCCGGCTGCAGCAGACCGGGGATCGGAAGGGCGCTGTGCGGCAGGGACACTGCGTCTTCCACCTCACGCACAGCAGTTTCATGCGGGAGCTCGAGCGCTCTCATCGTGAGCCTGATTCGAGGACTTCCTCGCTCAGGACGCCCGGTAAGTCCTCCGCCGGCTCACCGCTGACCGAACGGACCGCGTCGGCAAGAATGGCGAGACCATAGGCGAGGTTCTCCGCGCTGATGGTCAGCGGCGGCATGACTTTGACCACTTCTCCCACGGGCCCGGAGGTTTCCACGAGCAGGCCGCGGGCGAAGGATTCGGCGGCGACTTTCCGTGCCATGGTGGGGTCCGGACAATAGACACCGGCCAGAAGTCCTCTGCCACGGACGTGGGCGCCTTCGATGCTGTCAGCAATCGCGGCCAGACCCCCGTGCAACTGGACGGACCGAGCAGCGATCTGCCGTTCGAATCCACGGCCGTCCCAGAAATGCTCGAGCGCGGCAGTTGCGGTCACAAAGGCCGGGTTGTGACCACGGAATGTACCGTTGTGCTCCCCGGGCTTCCAGATGTCGAATTGGGGCTTGAAAAGCGTCACAGCAAGCGGGATACCGAAGCCGGAGAGCGATTTGGACAGGCAGACGATGTCTGGTTGGATGCCCGATTCCTCGAAACTGAAGAACGTGCCGGTACGCCCGCACCCGGCCTGGACGTCGTCGACGATGAGAAGCACGCCGTGCTGCTGGCAGAGAGCGGAAAGTCGGCGCAGCCACCCTGCACTGGCTGCTCGGAGCCCTCCCTCGCCCTGCACGGTCTCCACGATGACAGCAGCCGGCTTGTCCAGTCCGGACCCGCTGTCCTCCAACGCGCGCTGCAACCACAGCAGGTCGTCCGTCCCCCGGCCGAGGTACCCCTCGTAGGGAATGCTCGAAGTGTTGTTGAGGGGAATCCCTGCCCCGTGGCGTTTCATGGAATTTCCGGTGACGGCCAGTGCGCCGAGGGTCATGCCGTGGAACGCATTGCTGAATCCCAGCACGTGGTGCCGGCCGGTGACCTTACGAGCGAGCTTCAGCGCTGCTTCAACGCTGTTGGTTCCGGTCGGGCCGGTGAACATGACCTTGTAGTCCAGGTTCCGGGGCAGAAGGATGAGTTCACGGAACGTCTCCAGGAAGCGCCGCTTCGCCGTCGTCTTCATGTCCAGCGAATGAATGACAGAGCCCGAGCGCAGGTAGTCGATCAGCGGTTCCAGCAGGAGTGGATTGTTGTGCCCGTAGTTGAGTGCACCTGCTCCGGAGAAGAAGTCCAAATACTCTGTGCCGTCCTCGCTATACAAGTGGTCTGCAGCGGCGCGGTCGAAAACTGTGTCCCAGTCCCGGCTGTAACTGCGGACCTCGGACTCCAAGGATGCGAAGATATCTGTCATTTTTCTTCCTTAGGCGTTGCTAGCTTCCCGCTACATCCATCGGCGGAACGGGCACTGAACTGTCACGACCGTAGGAAGTGGACCTTGGAAAAAGGTTGGCGCGGGCAGCCACCGCCGGAGAAACCACCCGGGCTCCGGTCCGGCCGGGGCCTGCTCCCGCGAGCGAAAGGCGCGGCGAAGGGGACGGCGAAGGGGATGGCGAGGGGGAGGATGCGGGGCTCGGGAACACGGGTACTGAAGGGTCCCGTGAAGGGTTCATCCCGAGTGTCGACGGCAGGCAGCGGCCACGGCGGCCGAGCAGCAGAGGAAGGCCGGGCAGGGAGCTGCGGGGAAGGCCCGGGGAATGCGGGTAACAAGGGCAAGGGCGGCCAGGCGACCGGCACGGTTGCCTGGCAGCTGATCCACGGCGGGGCCGGAACCGTTCCGCTCGGTCCGGGCCTTCCGCTCGGTCCGGGGCCTTCAGCTGGGGCCCGGGGCCTTCAGCTGGGGCCCGGGCGGACACGCCCGGGACCCAGGTGAAGGAGGACAGGGCAGGCGGCCGGCCCCGGCGAGAGCTACTCGCGGATGGTCGCGATGACGGAGCCGGCCGAGACGGTGTCACCCGGGGCTGCTGCCAGCCCGGTCACCGTCCCCGCCCTGTGCGCCGTCAGGGGCTGCTCCATCTTCATGGCCTCGAGCACCACGATGAGGTCGCCCTCGGCCACCACATCGCCGTCGGACACTGCGACCTTCACGATGGTGCCCTGCATCGGGGAAGTCAGCTCGTCGCCACTCATGGTGGCCTTGCCGGCGCGGGCCCGCGAGGACTTCTTCGACTTCGCCGGAGCGCTGGGTTTGCCGTTCGTCGACGCACCGAGCCCGGCCGGCAGCACCACCTCGAGACGGCGTCCGCCGACCTCGACGACCACGCGCTGGCGGGAATCCTCCTCGGGCGCCGGGTCCGCCGCGCCCTTCCAGGGCTCGATGGTGTTCCTGAACTCCGTCTCGATCCAGCGCGTGTGGATCGAGAACGGGCCGTCGGCGGGAGCGAAGGCGGGATCGGCGACGACGGCGGCGTGGAAGGGCAGCACCGTAGGCATGCCCTCGATCACCATCTCGTCGATGGCGCGCCGGGCGCGCTGCAGGGCCTGCTCGCGGGTGGCGCCGCTGACGATGAGCTTGGCGAGCATGGAGTCGAAGTTGCCCCCGATGATCTCACCTGCCTCGATGCCGGAATCGACCCGTACGCCGGGGCCGCTGGGCAGTGTGAGAGTCTGCACCGTGCCGGGTGCGGGCATGAACCCGCGGCCGGCATCCTCGCCGTTGATGCGGAACTCGAACGAGTGGCCGCGCACCTCGGGGTCGCCGTAGCCGAGCTCCTCGCCGCGGGCGATCCGGAACTGCTCGCGGACGAGGTCGAGGCCCGTGACCTCCTCGGAGACGGGGTGCTCCACCTGGAGGCGGGTGTTGACTTCGAGGAAGGAGATGGTGCCGTCCTGCCCCACGAGGAACTCGCAGGTGCCGGCGCCCTGGTAGGAGGCTTCCCGGAGGATGGCCTTCGACGCCTCGTACAGCCGCGTGTTCTGCTCCTCGGACAGGAACGGTGCGGGTGCCTCCTCGACGAGCTTCTGGTTTCGGCGCTGCAGGGAGCAGTCGCGGGTGGAGACGACGACGACGTTGCCGTGGGCGTCCGCCAGGCACTGCGTCTCGACGTGGCGGGGGGCGTCCAGGAAACGCTCGACGAAGCACTCGCCGCGGCCGAAGGCCGCCGTCGCCTCGCGCACCGCCGACTCGTACAGTTCGGGGATCTCCTCGTGGCTGCGGACCACCTTGATGCCGCGGCCGCCGCCGCCGAACGCCGCCTTGATCGCGATGGGCAGGCCGAACTCCTCCGCGAAGTCGATGACTTCCTGCACCGACCCGACGGGATCCTTGGTGCCGGGGACGAGCGGGGCGCCGACCCGCTCGGCGATATGGCGGGCCTGGACCTTGTCGCCCAACTGCGCGATGGAGTGCGGGGACGGGCCGATCCAGGTGAGGCCGGCATCGATGACGCGCTGCGCGAACTCGGCGTTCTCGGACAGGAACCCGTAGCCCGGGTGGACGGCATCGGCGCCGCTGCGCTCGGCCGCCTCGAGCAGGCGGTCCGCCACGAGGTACGACTCCGCGGCCGTGTCCCCGCCGAGTGCGAAGGCCTCGTCCGCCATGCGTACGTGCAGGGCGTTGCGGTCCGGATCCGCGTACACGGCGACCGAGGCGATGCCCTCGTCCCGGGCGGCGCGGATGACCCGGACGGCGATCTCCCCGCGGTTGGCCACCAGGACCTTCGTGACCGGACGACGCTGGCCGGCGGGGACGCCGGCATCGGGGGAGCTGCTGGCATCCGTGGACACGAATGGTGCGAGGGGGGACTGGCTCATGGGGCGTGAACTCCTTTTTCTCAGTTCGGAGCCTAGCCCGGTTTGGCGGCTTCCGCCCATGAATCGTGCCGAAGGGGAGTGTTGTCCCCCCATCCTTTGTAGAGAACCTACAACGCGTTCGCGTGCGCCCACAGATCAGTGACGGAGACGCCGGCCGCCTGCAGGAGGCCGCGCAGCGTCGAGATGCTCAGCCCGACGACGGCGTGCGGATCGCCGTCCACGCGCTCGATGAACGCGCCGCCGAGACCGTCGATGGTGAACGACCCGGCGCAGTGCAGGGGTTCCCCGCTCGCCACGTACGCCGCGACCTCGGCGTCGGACATCGCACCGAAGTACACGGTCGCGGAGGACACCGCACCGATCGTGGCGCCCGATCCGCCGTCGCGCGTGTCCACGAGCCAGTGGCCCGTGTGCAGGACGCCGGAGCGCCCGCGCATCCGGCTGATGCGCTCGATCGCGACGGCGGGCTCGTAGGGCTTGCCGTGTGCCTCGCCGTCGAACTCGAACACCGAGTCGCAGCCGAGCACGAGGGCGTCGTCGGCGTCGTCGAGCGCCGCGACGGCCTCGGCCTTGGCCCGCGCGAGCAGCAGGGACGTGTCGTGCGGCTCGATCTCCCCGTACGCGGCGACGACGGCGGGCTCGTCGACGTCGGAGACCAGAATGGTGTGGCCGATGCCGGCGTCGGCCAGGAGCTTGGTGCGGGCGGGGGACTTGGAGGCGAGGATCAGGCGGGCCGTCATACGCCAAGCCTAGAGGCCCCTTCGGCAGTGACCGGCACCCGTCGGTCCCGTCCCTGCAAGGGGACGGGACCGACAGGAGTCTCACCAGCGGTGCGCGACATCGATCACCACCCTGGATCCGCCATCGTGGCCCGGCAGGACGATGACGCGGACCGGGAGGCGTGCCCGTACCCCGAGTCCGATCGTCGTCTGGCCCTCGAAGCTCCCCGCCCAGGCGACCTGGCGGAAGGTCGAGTACCCGCGTACATCGACGACTTCGGCGCGATGGGAGGGGAGATATGTCGCGTGGCCGTTGCGGTACGCCGGGGCGCGGACGATGACCGCGAGCCGGGCGCCCCCACGGAGCGGGACGACGTGCCCGGACCCGTCCTGGCGGACATCACCGACGTACCTCACGATGTAGCCCGGTGCCCGGCCCCGGACATCGACGACGAGTCGGTCGAAGCACTCGTGCCGCCCGGAGCGCACATCGGTGACGGGACCGGAGGAGTAGGAGCCGACGACCTTCGTCGTCGAGCCCCAGGAGATGCCGCAGTACGCGGCGGACGCCGGAGGCGCTCCTGCAAGGCCGAGGCCACCTGCAAGTGCGAGTGCGGCGAGTGTGGCGGAGAGTTTCTCCGTCATGCGCGATGTGATCATGGCGCACCACCTGGGTCGAACTGGATAGGTGCATCAATGGTCCTCCCGGAGGGGAGGGAAAGCGCCGGCATCCGGCGGATCGGCGCCGAATCGTTAGCCGGAGACGCGCGACGGCCCGCCCCGGGATGCCGGGACGGGCCGCAGGACGGGCGGCGGCTAGCGGGTGACGGACGCCGAGATGCCGTCGTTCGGTGCAGCCGCGTCGACCTCGTCGATGGCGCTGTCGTCGGCGAACGGGTCGCCGGTGCGCCGGGCGTTGTAGAGGTCGAGGTCCAGGAGCTGCTCGCGCCGGGCCACGATGGTGGGCACGAGCGCCTGGCCCGCGACGTTCACGGCGGTGCGGCCCATGTCGAGGATGGGATCCACGGCCAGGAGCAGCCCGACGCCGGCGAGGGGGAGTCCCAGCGTGGAGAGCGTGAGCGTCAGCATGACGACGGCGCCGGTGGTGCCGGCGGTCGCCGCGGAGCCGAGCACCGAGACCAGGGCGATGAGGAAGTACTGGGCCAGGGTCAGCTCGATGCCGAAGAACTGGGCCACGAAGATCGCCGCTATGGCCGGGTAGATGGCGGCGCAGCCGTCCATCTTCGTCGTCGCGCCCAGCGGCACGGCGAAGGAGGCGTAGCCGCGCGGCACGCCGAGATTGCGCTCGGTGACGCGCTGGGTGAGGGGGAGCGTGCCCACCGACGAGCGGGAGACGAAGGCCAGCTGGATGGCGGGCCAGGCACCCGAGAAGTACTGACGGACCGACAGGCCGTGCGCCTTGATGAGTGCGGGGTAGACGGCGAACAGCACGAGCGCGAGGCCCACGTAGATGGCGAGCGTGAATTTGCCGAGCGAGCCGATGGTGTCCCAGCCGTAGACGGCCACGGCGTTGCCGATCAGGCCCACGGTGCCGAGCGGGGCGATCCGGATGATCCACCAGAGGACCTTCTGGATGACGGCCAGTGCCGAGGCGTTGAAGGTGAGGAAGGGCTCGGCCTGCTTGCCGACCTTCAGGGCCGCGATGCCGACGGCGATCGCGACGACGAGCACCTGCAGCACGTTGAAGTTCAGTGCCGTGGTGACAGCTCCGGACTCGGCGACGGACGACGACGCCTGGAGGCCGAGGAAGTTCGCGGGGACGAGTCCTGTCAGGAACGCCCACCAGCTACCCGTGCTGCCGGTGTACTCGGCGGGCGGGGTGGCGCCGGTGCCCGCGCCGGGCTGGAAGAGGACGCCCAGGCCGATGCCGATGACCACGGAGATCAGCGCGGTGATCGCGAACCAGAGCAGGGTCTGCCCCGCGAGACGTGCCGCGTTGTTGACCGCCCGGAGGTTGGCGATGGAGCTGACGACCGCGGTGAAGATCAGCGGGACGACGGCGGCACGCAGCAGGGCCACGTAGCTCGAGCCGAGCGTCGCGAGCGTGGTGCCCAGACCGTTCGGGGTCTCCTTGGTGTGGCCCGTGTACTTGGCGAGGAGGCCGAGGGCGAGCCCGACCAGGAGGGCCGCGATGATCTGCGGGCCGAAGGAGGTCGCCCAGCGGGGCAACCGGCGCCGCGAGGGCGGGGAGCTGGTTTCAGTAGACACGCCCGAAACACTAGGGGGAGCTTTATACCCAAGTGAAGCGGGAGTTGCGAAATGTTACATCGCGGCCGGGCAGCCGCCGTCGTTCCTGGTTCCTGCCCACCGGAGTGCGTGTCGCGGCGGTATGCGCCGGGGATGGCAGGTGGACGGCGGAGAAGGCAGGAACGACGGCGGCCGGACGGGTCAGGACACCAGGGCGCGGCGCAGCGTGTCGAGTCCCACGGAGCCGAGGTTGAGCGCGCGCGTGTGGAAGGCGCGGAGATCGAAGGCATCGCCCTCGCGGGCGCGCACCTCGTCGCGGACCTGCTCCCACAGGCGCTGGCCGATCTTGTACGACGGTGCCTGCCCCGGCCAGCCGAGGTAGCGCGTGTACTCGAAATCCAGCTGGCCCTCGCTGATGGCGATGTTCTTCCTCAGGAAGTCGTAGCCCTTCTCCGGGGTCCAGGTGCCCTCGCCCCAGCGCTCGGGCACCTCGAGTTCGAGATGCACGCCGATGTCGAAGACCACGCGGGCCGCTCGCATGCGCTGGGCGTCGAGCATGCCGAGGCGGTCGCCGGGGTCGGACAGGAAGCCGAGTTCCTGCATGAGGCGCTCGGCGTACAGCGCCCAGCCCTCGCCCTGGCCCGAGACCCAGATGGCGTTGCGGCGCCAGGGGTTCAGCAGGGCCCGCTGGTAGGTGGCGGTCGCGACCTGGAGGTGGTGGCCGGGCACGCCCTCGTGGTAGACGGTGGTGGTCTCCTTCCAGGTGGTGAAGGAGTCCTCGCCCTCGGGCACGGACCACCACATGCGGCCCGGGCGGGAGAAGTCGTCGCTCGGCCCGGTGTAGTAGATGCCGCCCTCGTTGGTCGGGGCGATCCTGCACTCGAGGCGGCGCATGATGTCCGGGATGTCGAAGTGCACCCCGGCCATGGCGTCGACGGCCTTGTCCGAGAGTTCCTGCATCCACGCCTGCAGGGCCTCGGTGCCCTGGAGCTGGCGGGCGGGATCCTCGTCGAGGAGGCGCATGGCCTCCTCGATGCTCGCGCCTTCGCGGATCTCGTTCGCCACGGCCTCCTGCTCCGCGATCACGCGGTCGAGTTCCTCGACGCCCCACTGGTACGTCTCCTCGAGGTCGACGGCGGAACCGAGGAACAGGCGGGACATCAGGGCGTAGCGGTCGCGGCCTACGGCGTCCTTCTCGGGTGCGGTGGGCAGCAGGTCGTCCTGCAGGAACGCGGCCAGGGCGCGGTAGGCGGCACGGGCGGCATCGGCGCCGGCGCGGAGCTGCTCGCGCACGGGCTCGGGAAGCTCGTCGTCGCCCGCGCTCGTGGTGGCGCCGAGCGCGTCGAAGAAGCCGCCGTCCTCCGCGTACTTCGTCGACTGCTCTATGACGATGGAGACCTGCCGGCGTGCGGCGACAAGGCCGCGCTCGCGGCCTGCACGGAGTGACGAGGTGTACCCGTCGATCGCGGCGGGCACGTTCGCCATGCGGCCGGCGATGTGGGTCCAGTGCTCGACAGTGTCGGTGGGCATGAGGTCGAAGATCGCACGGATATTCTGCGCCGGGCACGCGATGTTGTTGAGTTCGGCGTAGGCGAGGCCCGTCTCGTGGATCTCGAGGTCGAGTCCGAGGCGCTCCCGCATGGCGTCGAGCGTGACGGCGTCGACGTCGTCGGTGGGCTGCAGGTCGTCGAGGCGGAGCAGGGTCTCCCGGGTGGCCTCGGCCAGGGCCTCGATGCCCGCGGGCGAATAGTCCTGGTACTCGGTCTCGTGGCCGGGGATGCCCAGTTCGGTGGCGAAGTTCGGCATCAGTTCGAGCAGGGTCTCGTAGTAGGACGTGGCGACGGCGTCGATCGCCGTCGCAGGGCGTGCCGGGGGCGTGCCGGGGGAGGTGGAAGCGTCGGGAGCGTCGGAGGACGAAGTGTTGTGGGTCACCTGGCGAGCCTAGCGTCAGGCCGTTGCCCGAGACCACAGCCGCCCCGTCCTGCCTAAAGGTAGGGCCGCGTGATGAGCTCCAGGTAGTGGCCGGACGGGTCGCGGAGGTAGACGCCGCGGCCGCCGTGTTCGGTGTTTGTCTCTCCGGGGCGAGTGCGCTGCGGATCGGCCCAGTGCTCGGTACCTGCAGCGACGATCCTGGCGTACGCGCGATCGAAGTGGTCGTCGTCGAGCAGGTAGGCGTAGTGCTGGGGAGGGAACTCCATGGGCGGGCTCGCGAACTGCAGCAGCACGCCGTCCGGGAGCAGGATGTTGGTGAACGGCCCCCAGGCGGGGGCGTCCGCTGCTTCGAGCAGGTCGCGGTAGTACGCGCCCATGGCGGCGCTGTCGAGCGAGGCGATGATGGTGTGGTTGAAGTGCGCTGTCATTGGATCTCCTTGTGTGCGTGGGCTGTCGGGATTGCTGTACAGCGACGCAAGGAGGAGCGCGGATCAGGTGCCGACCAGGTTGCCTGTCCGGGAGCGACCCGATCGGGCCTGACTGGTCATCATGGCGTGGAGCCTATCCGTCACATCCGCGGCGGTCCAGAGCAACGACGTCGTCCGCCCGGGCGGGCAGGCATCGCTGGTGGTGTTCCTGCCGGCGTCGGGGCGGTATTCGAATGAGTGATCGTGCTGGAACTGCGCTGCAGGCGCAAAGGGCATCGAATTCGTGGAGCTCGTCCGTACTGGAGGCGGCGCATTTGCATGGCTCGCGTTCTTCGAGATCGATTAAATTCCCAGTCCACCTCTTCGACAACATCACTCTCGTTTTTGCGGCATATTCCTGCGGCATATTCCTGTGGGGATGATGGGTAACGCGCGATTGGAACGTGCGGTCAGAAGGGTGGTGGGTCGGGGGTGGTGGTGTAGGTGCGGCCGGTGGGGGAGGTCGCGGTGAGGGTTCCGGGGCTGCCGGGGGTGCCTGGGGTGCTGGGGGTGCTGGGGTTGTTGGGGGTGTGTTGGGTGTAGTGCCAGATGCCTTGGGTTTTGAGCATGTGGTGGGTGCGGCAGAGGTGGGCGAGGTTGTCGTGGTTGGTGGTTCCGTGGTGGGACCAGGGCACGGTGTGGTCGAGTTCGCAGCGGGAGGCGGGGGTGTTGCAGCCGGGGTGGCGGCAGGTCTTGTCGCGGACGCGTAGCCATTGTTTGAGGTCGGCCGGGACGGTGTAGGTGGTGCGGCCGACGCTGAGCACGGCCCCGGTTTCGGGGTGGGTGAGGAGTCGGGTGAAGGAGGGGGCGTGGGCGGCCAGGCGGCGTGCGGTGTCGGCGGGGATGGGTCCGTAGCCTTCGAGGTCGGCCGGTGCCTCGTCGAGGCCCAGGAGGGTCAGCACAGGCACTGTGACATTGACGTGCGCCCGGATCCGCGGCTCCGCCACCCCACCGTCGTGATTGGCACTGTCGGCACCGTCGGCACTGTCGGAGTGATCGGCGTTGCAGGGGCCTTCGGGGCGGCTGGGGGTGAGGAGGAGGTCGGTGAGGGTGTCGGTGCGTAG